>JBAWXQ010000031.1:0-19712 GCA_037144015.1 bacterium | reverse complement strand
GGCGGCAACCTAGTTGGTGCCTCCAGTATCTATTTCCTGATGAAGATCTACGAGCAGATGCCCGGCAACTGCAACGTAGCCTTGGTGCTCGCGAGCGGCGGGGCCTTCATCGGCACGCAGATCGTCCTGGCGCTGATCTTCCGGACGCGCCTGACGCTGGTGCAGTGGACGGGCGTGGCGCTGGTTGCCATGGGTTCCGTCATGGCCACACTGGGCGGACCGGGTGTGGGTCAACAGTGAAAAGTAACGAACAAATGAAAGGCTCATTCGATCCGGTCGGCTCACAAACGTCCGGCCCGAGGTCTTATCGCGTGGGCACGCTGGTCTACACCAAGACCGGTTTGTTCCACGAAACCGAGCACCAGGAACTGTTCTACCTCCAGGTTGACTTGCACCAGCCGTTGGCCGTACATGTGCCCAGCGCGCTCGGGCCGCTGGGTTACTTTGTCTGTCTGCGCGTGCCTGTGGCGCAGGCCGGCGTGCTCGGCCACGTCACGGTACAGGCGAGACTCACCGGCCTGAACAGCACCGACCAGACGGCCCAGGCCGGCGCAGGGCTGGACGGGCAAACATCCGTGCCCGCAACCACGGACGGCTTGGTATGGGTTTTCCTCTGCCGCATCGGCATGGCGCGCGGCGATGGGGTCGTGACGTTTTCAGGCGTGCCGGCCGACCTGGGGCTGGTCGATCTGCTCTTCTGCACCTGGTCGCGCTATGTGACCTCCGGTCAGGCCGATCAGTGGATCGCCGGCCAGACTGATCCGAACTGGGCGCCCAGCGGCGTACCGTTGGGTGGCATCGGCACCGGGCGAGTGGACCTCTACCGCGACGGACGCTTCCGTCACTACTCCGGCAACAACAACCAGGACATGCCGCTGGAAGATCCCGACGGTCTGCCCGGCGCATTCCTCTCGGTGGCCGTGGCTGGGTGCGAAAGGCTGCTGGCCACCCGACCTGCTGCCGGTCTACCCCCCTGCCGCACCCTGCATTTTGAACCCGCTTTCCCGCAGGCTGTGCTCTCGGCGCCGGATATCTTTCCTGGCTTGGACGTGGCCGTGACTTGTTCCGGCCCGCTGATTCCGCACGACCTGCGGACGTCCAGCATGCCGTGTGCGCTGCTGCGCTGGCGCCTTGTGAACCGGGGTGCCCGGGCGCGCACAGTGCGATGTCGCCTGGCCTGGCCAAATTTGGTGGGGACCGGCGGCGGACTGGGCGCCCCTGAACGACGTATCGGCTACGGCGACGGCTTCTACCGCTTCTGGGAGGCACCCGATGCGCCGCTGGCGCGGGCGAGCAACCTCGGCGGAGTGCGCGTGCTGGAGTATTCAAACGATCCTAGTCCCGTGTCGGCCACCGCCAACGGACGGCACTACGTGGCGGTGCAGCGCGGCACCCGGCGCACCTTTGTGGATGCCGACCCGCGGCGCGGGTCGGTGGCGCAGACGGTAACCGTGGCGCCGGGCGGCACGGCGGACATACGCATGGCACTGGTCTGGGAAATGCCGCACGGGCTCGACTCGCTCGGCGAGGACCGCGGCTTGCACTGGCAGAATCACTTCACGGACGGCCGCGCGGTGCTGCGCGAGATCTTTGCTTCGTTCGACGCCATACTGGAACGCACCGGCTCGCTGCGCCGGTTGCTGGCCGAAACGGACCTGCCGGACTGGGTGCAGTCCCGCTTGCTGAACTGCTGCTACCCGCTGGTGACCAACAGCGTGTTTTACCGCGACGGGCGTTTCAGCATCAACGAAGGCCCGACCGAAATGTCCGGCGTTTTCGGTACGATCGACCAGCGTCTGGCCGCGCACCCTGCCACGCAACTGCTCTTCCCCGAATTGAACCGGCGCGAACTTAAGCAGTTCGCCGCCACCATGACCGCCAACGGCGAGGTGAATCACGACCTCGGTGCTGGACACCTGGAGAGTCCGCCCCGCGGGCAGCGCTGGCCCGACATCCAGTGCTCCTTTGCGCTGCAACACGCGCGGCACGCCTGGACGACCGGCGACGCGAAGTTTGAAACCGAGGCCTGGCCGCTGGTGCGGCGCGCCCTTGAGCGTCACGCGCAATGGGCCGAAGAGGGGCGCGGCGTGCCCCAACTCGGGCGCGGAACCGGCCTGGGCACCAGCTACGATAGTTATCACTACGAAGGCACGACCGCCTATATCGGTACGCTCTGGATCGCTGCGCTGCAGGTGGCAGGCAAATGGGCGGAAGCGGTCGGCGACCACGAATTCACGCAATGGGCCGCCCGCTGGATCGGCGCCGCCCGGCAGCGTCTGGACGAGGACCTGTGGAACGGAACGTTCTACCGCGCCTATGCGGGCGCGGGCGTGGCTTCCAATGAGAACTGCCATGCCGGCATGCTGGCTGCCTTACATCGAGAGCTTCTGCCTGGCCCCGCTGGCCGTGCTGGGGCGCCCCGGCGTGCTGGCGCTCTGGGAGCGGACCGTGCGCGCCATGTCCGGTGGCAACCGGCAGCCATGCGACACCCGGCTGATGTACCGGCCGATGACCGGCGAACCCTCCTGGGGCGCCTTCTACATGACCGCCCCGGCCAGTTGGCTGGTGTACGACGCCTTGCTGGATTTCTCGTACGCGCCGCGCGCGGAGGTGCTGCGACTGATCCCCCAGTTCGAGGGTCGCTTTGTCGTGGTTCACCCCCTGTTCTGGGCGCTGGGCCGGCGGGAAGGCGCGCGGCTGTCACTCCAGGTGCGACAGGTGTTCGCGCCATCGCCACCGGCCGTCAGCTGGCTCGAAACCGCTCCCGGCGCGCGGGCGCTGCGCGTAAACGGGCTGCCGGCGGAACCCGCCGGCACAGGCGGCGTATACGCGCGTTTCCGCATTCCGCACTGGGTACTGAATCCGGGTGCCGAACTCAACTGGGATATCCTGTAACGTGACGGCGACAACAACCCTCCTGATTCATCGTACGGGGCAGCAATGGCACAGGGTAAAACGGTGATGCCTGCAAGGACAAATGAGAGCAAGAACATGCTGACCCAATCGGTTCGCGCAACCATCCCCGCATTGCCGCGCAGGCTCCATCCCCCCCGGGCCACCCTTTTCAGGGTGCTTGCCGGTGCTGCGCTGGCTGCCCTGCTGTGGGTTCCGGCGCCGGCGCAGGGCGCGGCAACGATGATCGCACCGGACGCACCGGCCGTGGCCTCTTCCAATGCCGTTCCGCCTTCTGCCGCGGCATTGACTGCCCAGCACGAACTGGATCAGATGCAGCACTGGTGGGAACAGAACTCAATCTGGTTCGTCAGCGGGGGCACCGTGGTCGGCTTCGCGGTCCTGGTCTGGTTGTGTCTCGCGCTTTACAAATGGTACTACAAGACGCCGGCCGCGAACTTCACGTGCGGCACGCTGGTGTATTCGAAGAAGGGGCTGATGCTGATCTTCGCCTGGCTGCTCTGGGGCGATTTCTGCTTCACCCTGATGGAGACCATTGCCGGCAGCGTCATGCCCTGGAAGTTCAAGTCGCTCAATGCTTCCAACACGACCACCAGCCTCATCATGACGAGCCTGCCGGCCGTCTTTAACTTCTTCGTCACCCCCTCCATCAGCATCTGGAGCGATCGCATCCGCACCCGCTGGGGGCGGCGACTCCCCTTCATCTTGACTACCATGCCGTTCTTGACCGCGTCGCTTGTGCTGATCGCTTATTCCGACGGCATTGCCATCTGGATACATCACCAGTTGGCTGGCGGTTCGCCGATCGGACAGGCCAAAGTTGCCATCATGGTTCTGGCGGTCTGCGCGGGGATGTTCGACCTGTTCAACATGTTTGTTTCGACGGTGTACTGGTACCTGTTCAATGACGTCGTGCCGCGGGAGATGATGGGACGGTTCATGGGGTATTTCCGGCTGGTCAGCACCATCGCCGGCGCGTTCTACAACTTCTTCATGTTCCGGTACGCCATGACCCACATGCGCGAACTGTACCTGATTGCCGCGGGAATTTACCTGGTGGGCTTCGGCGCCATGTGCCTCCGCGTCAAGGAGAGCGACTACCCGCCGCCGGAAGACGCCGGCCCGAAGGCAACCTTCCGCGAAAAGGCGAAGCATGTGGTGGAGAGCCTGGGGATATCCCATTACCTGTACTGGACTATGCAGCATACCTTTGGCAGTCTCGGTGCGTGCATAGGCACGTTTGGCGGATTTCTGATGTTGTCCCTGGTGCTGACCATGAACAATATCGGCGTGCTGTCCGGCATCACCAGCATCATTGCCCCGATCTGTTTTCTCTTCGTGGGCATTTTGGTGGATCGCTGGCACCCGGTGCGCGTCTGCGCCTATCTGGGTCTTTACGATGTCTTCTTCTGCCTGGGCGGGATGATCTGGCTGTTCGTAGACCATCCCAGCCCCCTCGTGTTCATGCTTGTCAGCGTGATTGGAGGTGTTTTCGGGGCGCCAGCGGGCGCAATCGGCGGCATCGCGGGGCTGCCGCGCGTTTTCGCCCTGCTGCCACGCGATAAGTTCGGCCAGTACAATGGCGCCATGTGCATGATCCGGGCGATCGGCATCTTCCTGGGTGGCATCCTGGCTGGCGTTTACCTGGACTGGATCAGGGGCATTATCCCGGTGCATGCCGACGATCCCAACTGGGTTTACCGGTACATATTTCTGTATGGCGCGTTCTTCGGCATCCTGAGCAGTTTTTGCGGCTACAAGGTGTATCGCGGCTGGAAACGGCTGGGCGGCGATAGATCCTATGTGCCGCCGCTGCACCGCTTCCGGCTGCGCGACCTCCAGCCGCACCCGGACGTGGACGGGAAGGTCAATGGGTGGCTCCTGTCGTTTGCCGGCCTGAATTTCCTGGGCGGATTGATCTGCTCCGGTATCTGGATCGGGTACTACCTCTGGTGGTGCCCCAATCCACGGTATGTTCTCTACTTTGCCATTGCGGGTGGGTACAGCATCCTGATGTTTCTGGTTTATCTGCGTTTTGTGAAGTTTATGGAGCGCCCATGATCACATGAGGATTACACGAATGAAAACTGTACGCATATCTTCTGATCGCTGGAATTTTGAAACCGCCGCCGGCGAATTCATCACGCCGCTGGGCGGCAATATGCTCAACGACGAGCATCCCGGCCAGGGGACGTTGTTTCAGCACTTTGACGCGGCGGAGTGCGACCGGCGCTTCGCTATCATGGCGGACCTGGGGCTTAACTGTGTCCGCCAGGCTATCGGCGTCAATCAGGTCTTCGATCCGGCCACCGGACTCAAGGCCGCGGGAATGAAGAACTGGGATGTCTTCATCGGCCTGGCTGAGAAACATGGCATCTACCTGATGCCCGTGGGTGGCTACATCGGCGGTAACGACTGGTTCGATGTTGAACGCCTGGCTGATAGCGGTCGTCAACTCGACTGGGATTGTGCCTTCTGGGAAGCCTTTTGCAGTCACTACAAAGACCACCCGGCCATTTGGGCCTGGGACTTGCGCAACGAGCTCCTCTATTGGCCGCGGGCCCACATGGTCACGCCCGGCAGCACCGCGGAACAGCGCGTCGAGGCCCTGCTCAAGGACCAGTGGATGGGGTGGCTGGAGACCCGCTATGGTTCTGTTGCCGCCATGAACAGGATCTATAGCTCGGCCTATGCGTCATTCGCCGACGTGCCGGGTTCCATCGGCTTCATCGAGAAACCGTTTGACCTTTGTGCCTATGATTTTCGTTGTTACCTGAACGACCGAGGCTACACCTGGTGTAAGCGCCAGTGCGACGCGATTCGGGCGGCCAGCCCGAATCACATGATCGTGTCAGGCAACAATGCCTGGCTCTCTCGGGATCAGGACCTCTGGCTGGCGAATGGTTTTCACAACCGCGCGCTGCACGAACTGTTTGATTTCGTTACCTTCCACCCGTATCCGGCCTGGGAGTGTGTGCCGGGCGGCCGCGGTGATCCGCTGGATGGCGGCGAGCCGCTGCGCTACTGGCTGAGTTGCTGCATCGGCAACGCCCGCATGGACCATTACGGCAAACCGGTGGTGGTGCAGGAGTTTGGTTGGTACGGAGGCGGCACATCAAAATTCCTCTGCGACTTGCCGTACCGCAGCGAGCAGGATCACGCCGACTACACGCGCACCCTGACCGAGGCGCTGATCCCGCACGTCAATGGCTTCATCAACTGGCCGACCTTCGACATGCCGGCCTCCAACGACATCAGCAACCACGGCGGTATTTTTACCCACGACGGCAGGCCGAAGGCGCTGGCGCAAGTCTATGCCGACCTGGTCAACAGACTTACCGGCAGAGCCCAGGTTCGCACCGCAGCCGGAACCACGCTGACTTACTCGTTGCTCGGTCTTTACACCTGCCGCGCCTATCAGGACCAGATGTGGGATGAAGTGCATGCCCGGTTGCAGGACGGCCAGATCCCGGATTTCCAGTTCATTTGATTGTGTTAAACAGAAGACCGGACGAATGGAGGGGCTGCGCTTGCGCAGACCGCCGCCAGTAACAGCGGCCGCGGTCGCCGCCAGCGGCGCCCCTATGGCGACAGTGAACAATGAGCAGAAGGCAGTAATCTATGAGCACAAGAGCGGCGACATTGTTAAACCAGCCGGTGGATATCAGCGACGAGTTCGGGCAGATCGAGAACACCTTCTTTCTGGGCAACCGGATTACGGAGTTCGACGTTGCTACCGGCAGTGGCCTGGTAGAATGGAAGCGCTACGCGCGCAAGCCGCGCATGGCCTTCGATCAGGTCGTGGCTCCGTTTGAATCGTCCCCGGCATGGGAGTTTCCGCCGGTCTACGGTCAGGATCCGGCGCTGCCGTTCGAAGTGCAATTTGTCACGGAGCGCACCGTCAGGTTGCGCTGGCGCGTTGGCAACCGCACACCTGTCGATGCCGACTCGCTCATGCTGGCCGGTGCGCCGGGGCGGTCGCGGTCGTGGGCCGTGAAGGAGGACCCCGGCCAGATCGTCTGGCAGGGACCGCAGGGATCAATGGTGCTCAGTCGGGATCCGTGGCACATCGAGTTCCGGGATGCGGCCGGCCGGGTCCTCACCCGCACCCAGCATCTTTCTGATTCTAAGGCCCTTTTGAATTGCGAACCGTTGCCGTTCGGTTTTGTCCGTGGTGCCAAGGATCTGACCCGTCATTTTGCCGCGACCTTTTCGCTGGCGCCGGATGAGCAACTCTTCGGCTGCGGCGAGTCCTTCACCCGCCTCAACAAGCGCGGGCAGAAGATCGTTTTATGGACGTGCGATGCGCATGGTGTCCAGACCGGGCGCATGTACAAGCCGGTGCCGTTCTTCCTCAGCAACCGAGGGTACGGTATGTTCGTACACTCCTCGGCACCGATGACCTTCGACTTTGGCCACGCCTACGACGGCGCCACGACCTTGTATGTGGGCGATGATGTCCTGGACCTGTTTGTGTTTCTCGGATCACCCGCGGAGATCCTCGAGGAATACACGGCGCTGACCGGGCGCAGTCCCATGCCACCACTCTGGTCGTTTGGCCTGTGGATGAGCCGCATCACGTACAAGTCGGAGGCGGAAACGCGCGAGGTGGCCGGGTTGCTGCGGCAGCACCGCATCCCGTGCGACGTGATCCATCTGGACACCAGCTGGTTCGAGACCGACTGGCTCTGTGATTACAAGTTTGCGCCAAACCGGTTCGACGATCCCGCCCGCATGATCCGTGACCTGCGCGAACAGGGATTTCGTATCAGCCTTTGGCAACTCCCGTATTTCTCGCCCGCGAACCCGCTCTATCGCGAGGCCGTTGAAAAAGGGTATGTGGTGCGCGATGCAGCGGGCGGCCCGGCGACCGAGGATGCCATTATTGATTTCTCGAATCCTGATGCCGTGCGTTGGTATCAGAATCTGCTGGCCGGTCTGCTCATACTGGGCGTCGGCGCCATCAAGGCCGATTTTGGCGAGGCCGCTCCCCTTGCCGGTCTCTACGCCTCCGGGTGCACCGGCTGGCGGGAGCACAATCTCTATCCGCTCCGTTATAACAAGGCCGTGGCTGACGTGTCGCGTGAGACCACGGGCGAGGCCATCATCTGGGCGCGCAGCGCCTGGGCCGGTTCACAGCGCTACCCGCTGCACTGGGGCGGCGATGCGGAAAACACCGACTGCGGCATGGCCGCCAGCCTACGAGCGGGGCTTTCGCTCGGGCTGTGCGGATTTTCTTTCTGGAGCCATGATATTGGCGGCTTTGTGCAGAAAAGCCCGGAGGCGCTCTATCGGCGCTGGATGCCGTTTGGCATGCTCACCTCGCACAGCCGCTGTCATGGCGCGCCGCCAAAAGAGCCGTGGCACTATGGCGAGGCGTTCACAGATGACTTTCGGCTGGCTGTGGAACTCAAGTATCGCCTGATGCCCTATGTCTATGCCCAGGCGAAGGTAAGTTCCGAACACGGCTGGCCCTTGCTGCGGCCTCTATTCTTCCATTACCCGGACGATCCGACATCGTGGTTGATCGAAGACGAATACCTGTTCGGTTCGGATCTGCTGGTTGCGCCGCTGATGGAAGAAAGCATAGACCGGCGAGTCTATCTGCCGCCTGGCGGGTGGATTGACTACCAGACCGGCCGCGCATTTGCGGGAACGCAGTGGCACACCATCGAAGTGGGCGCGCTTCCCTGCGTGATCCTCGTGCGTGACGGCGCGGTACTGCCGCGCGTGCCGGTGTCCCAGCATACCGGTGGCATCGACTGGATCCAGTTGGAACTGGCGGTTTTCGCGACTCAAACGGATGTGGCGACGGCGCAGATATTCCTGCCTGGCGATGTTGCCGTGCGCGCGGTGCAGGTGCGACGTGCCGGGATGGTCTGGACCGCGGATTCGACCTGCGGCGCTGATGCGCGTCAGTGGAAGGTTCTAAACACCGCGTCATAAGTCCACAGTAGGGGCGTCGCTCGCCGACGCCCGCGGGCGGCGATAAGCGCCGCCCCAAACAGGCACGTAACCGATGACGTCATGTATAGCAGTGCGCATCAACCGAAGGAGTTCAACCATGAGTCAACACCCCGCCATCCTGCAACGGTTTGAAAACAACCCGATCATTGTCCACCGGCAGGTAACTACCGGATATAGAAGGGACTTTACGTGAACGTGGACAATCAGTTGGGCGTGGATTACCGGAGCCATCTGCTGGCCGTGGCGGAGTCGCCGGGGACCTTGCGCGACACGCGCACTGGCGAACGCATCCCAATGCAAGCGACGCCGGCTCTGGCGACGGACCGTACGGCATCCACCGATGTGGTCCTGGCGCTGCTCGACCTGGCGCCGGATCAAACTCGCACCCTCGAGCATTGCCCGGAGACCCTGCCGGCCTCCATCCGCGTGGAAGCAGTCGGCGGTTTCCTGGAGATCACGAACGGTGCTTTGGCAGTGAAAGTTCCCCGTGACAACACGGCCGGGAGTGGCCCGCTGGCCGCCGTGCGGGTGGGGGACCGGCCATGGCAGGGACGCAGTGCCGTGACTGGTGCGGGTGGACCACTGGCAGTCTCCAACCGCGTGGTATCCCTTGGCCCCTGCCTGGTGCAGTGGGAAACCCTCATAACCTGGCCGGGCGGGGCGAACCATAGAACCCAGATGCGTTGGGCCACCGGTTCGGACACGATCCAGGTGGTCGAAGAGTGTGAAGCGGATACGGATGGCTCATGGACCTGGGACCCCGTCTGGCCGCAACGCGCTCGGGCGCTCTGTAATGGTGGTGGCGAATGGCGCGGGCGCATGCAGGAGGTGCGTGCGTCAGACACACGGGGGAACGAACCGTGCCGCGTCGGGCGCATGGGCCATATCTCATATTTCAACCAGTGTCATTTTGCCTGGCTCGGGTTTGCCAGCAGCGATGAAACGTTTGTCGGCGTCTTCACCGGTTGGGGAAGCGCGTGGCAGAGGCGCGGACATCAGTGGATTGATGTCATGGACGATGGCGCCGGCGGTCATCAGCTCCGATTCCCGGTGAAGCGCGGACGCCGCGTCTGGGGTCTCTGCCTGAGCACCCGCGCCGAGGCTGGCGTGGATACCGACACCGACCGCTGTCTCCCCAACCTGCGTAAGACGCAACACGCCGACCTGCCACTTGGAAAAGTCCTGAACTGGCAACTGGATGGCCCGCTCCCGGCGCATGAACCAACTTTGATCCAACGCTCTGACCTGGACGTCTTCCGGAAACGACTGGCGACCGATCCCACTGTCGCCTCTGCATTGGATCATGCGGCAGCAACGGTGAAATCGGGCCAACCGATTGCGGCCGCCCTGGCAGTTTGGCGCGCGGATCGCGCGGCGATGCGGGAAATCGGCCATTACCTGGCGCACTGGGCCCGGACCGAATTGGCGGAAATCGCCGATGGTGGCTATGAGAAACTGATCATCTTCCAGGGACGGCAGGCCAAGACCATCGCCTACGATCTCGATGTGCTGTGGGCGCTGGATGGCATTGACGAGGAAGACTACCGCACCATACGTAAAACGTTGCTGGCAATGGCCTGGATGTTCGCCGACGGCGATTTTTGCAACCCCGAAGACTTCTGGGCACATGTGGATCCCGATTCCGGGGTAACTGAAAAGCTTGCACCGCACATGGGCCGGAGCCCGGTGCCGCCGAATTTCCTGGCTGAATTTTTCACCACCACCGGGGTGATTGCTGAGTGGGGCGCGTGGCATCCGCAGGCCGACGCCTGGCGCCAGTGGAGCCTGGACGTGCTGGACTTGTTCCTTGAACACTGGTTCCTGCCGGACGGGACTTACCGTGAAGCGGTGAACTACCACACGCACTGCTTCAATGCGCTCCTGTGTCAGTTCTATCCGCTGCAGGTCCGAGGCGTGCGCGACTATTTCACACACCCCAGGGTGCGGGGCTCGTACGCGCATTTTCTTGCGATCCAGATGCCGGTGCTGCATGACCAACCGTTGTTGCCGACGGGGAATGAACGCATCCTTTTCGGCGCAGACGGCAAGGACGGCTATGCGCCCATGCCCGCCAATGGCAATTCCGGCGGTCATGGACACGAACAGCAACTGCGCGGTGACTTTTCAATCGGCGCAGCCGTGTACCAACGGACCGATCCCGAACTGGCTGGGCAGTGCCGCCATGGCTGGGTGCAGGGGGGCAAGCCGGTTCTGGATGACGTACATCCGATGTTGACCCTGCTGACGCTCAACCCCGTGATCCCGCCCGTGATGCCGGCCTGGGAGAGCGCGCACCGGCAATCGCTCGGTCTGGTCTCCAAGGCCGTCACACCGCAAGGCGCGCAGCTCTGGTCGCTGTTCCGCGCCGGTTCGGCCACCAACCACATGGACTTTGACCAGGGCGGACTGCACCTCGCTTTCGCGGGGCAGGTGCTGCTGGGGGACCACGGGTATCACACCGAGGATAAAGACGGCCTGCCGGCCGGGGCCTGGCCCACGCACCAGCATTCCACCGTAACCTATGCGGAGGACCGGAACCTGAGTTCAGGCTATACCGGTGTCGAACTGGCGCCGGAGCCGCTGCTGGTGCATTGCGGTGAGGGTTTCGACTGGTGTGTGCATCGCATCATCAACAACAACTACCGCGATGCGACCCGCTTCCCGTACAACCATCTGATCCCTGCGTCCACGACGCGGCATGTGCGCCACTACCTGTTTGTGAAGCCGGACTACTTTCTGGTCTGGGACGTGTTTGAGGAAGCGCACGCGCCCGCCACCTTCTGGCTGCATCCGAAGGAAGCGGTCGTTCAGCAAACCCCGAACGTCTTCCGCGCGGGTACGCCTGGAACGCGGCACCTTGGGATTCATTTTCTACAACCTGTGGCGCCATGTGTCATTGAGAACGAGGCCGGTGGACCGCTCTGGTCGTTTGCCGTGAAGGCGGATCAGGCGGAACCGTTCCTGGTTCTGCTGGCGCCGCAAATCGACGACCGGCACATTCAGACAACGTATGACAAACCCCGACGTGAGATCCGTGTGCGGGGAGACGGAATCAACGACACGATCCACCTGCCCCAACCGGGGGCTCCAAACGAACTGCCAGTGGTTATCAGGCAGGCGCCGGACCACGATTGTAGGGGCGCCGCTTGCGGCGACCGCGACTGGACCGGGATTGTAGGGGCGCCGCTTGCGGCGACCGCACAACGGAACGACTCATAAGGAGCACAATATGGACAAACTGACAGTTGGCATGATCGGTGTGGCGAACTTCGGGGCTTTCCGCCGCAAGCAAATGCGGGCGAGCGGGCACTTCACGCTGGCGGCTGTCTGCGACCGCAATGCGGAAGCGCTGGCTGCGGCCGTGACCGAGGAGCAGTCTGCAGCCTATACAGACTTTGCTGCCATGCTCGCGCACCCCGGTCTGGAGGGCGTAGTGATTAGCACAGGCGCTGACAGCCATGCCAGTCTTGCCATCGCCGCGATGCGCAAAGGACTGCATGTCTTCCTCGAGAAACCGCTTTGCTGTTCCGTCGCGGAAGTCGATGCGCTGCGCCAAACGGCGCGCGAGACCGGCCGCGTCATCGGGCTCGGCCATAACCATTGCGTCAGCGACCCCTTGTTGAACTTGGCCAAACGATTCATTGAGGAAGGTCGGCTGGGCACGGTCGTTGCCTTTGAGGAAAACAGTTCGCATTCCGGCGGCCTGGAGATCAATCCCGGCGACTGGCGGGGACTGGCGGACCGGAACCCCGGAGGCATGCTCTTCCAGTGCGGCGTGCATGCATTTCACGGCATGGCTTATCTCTTCGGGCCAATCGACACGGTGCAGGCCATGATGCGCTACGATGCCAATCCCAATACGGAGACCGCGGACGCGGCCAATGTCCTGTTGCATTGTGCCAGTGGAGTGATCGGCACGCTCAACTGCTACCACGTCACCGCCTATTGCCATGCGTTGCGCATCTTTGGCACCAAGGGCAGTCTGTATCTGGACACCCATAAGCGCCTGGCCTGGTTTCAGCCGCGCAAACGCAATGACGTGGAAGAACGCGAACCCGTGCCGGTTCCTGCCGCCCCGGAAACGAATGCCTATGGCAACCTCGTCTCCTGGTTCGATGGCATTCGTTCGGGCACGCCTGTGTACCCTGGACTGGAAGACGGCATCTCCGCCGTGCTGCCAGTCTTCGCCGCCGAACAGTCAGCCCGTTCCAGGATGCAGGTCGCCGTCGCACACATGCAATAGGGTGTACCGCATCCACACCGACGCCATCAAAGTCCACCTCATCCCGACCGTCATCACCCCTGCGCAGGCCGCCATCACCTACGCCAACGAAGCCGACCTGCTCAATGTCGCGCTGTTCGGCGATCACTTTCCCGTCCCCACTGCTGACGGCTAACTGCCCACTGCTCACTGGCAACGCCGGTGCCGCGGTGGGGGCCGTCAGCAACTCCGGCATGGCAGACATGATCGTCTCCCGGAAGTCTTCGCGGCCAGGCTGGAAGTAGTTGGTCAGGACCATCTCAACCGTGGTATGCCCGGTGACCTTCCGCACCAGATCAACCGGTACGCCTGCGGTCAGCGCGATCGTGACCCAACTCGCGCGAAAGGCGTGGAAGCCGCGCTGGTTCACCTTCTTCAACCCATGCCGTGCGACCTGGACAGACCCCGCCAGTTTGATGCCAGTCGGTCGCCGCTGCCGCACGATGGGAAACCCGACCACCTCCTCGATCCGGCTGAGATAGGTTGAAACGCCGACGAAGTCATCGGCAAGTGGCGCAAGGTGGAGCCCAAGGAGAACTCCGCCGCCTGGCAGCTTGTCGGATTTAGCGCTGTACCTTCACAAACTTTGTGCCGACCAAGCTGCTAGTTTGGGGACGCAACCGCCAAGTGCCGGACAACAGTGCCATACGCTACCAAAAGAGTAACCGGAACAATTTTTCTGCCTATAATTGAGTCTTCGCAACCCGCTGGCAGCGGGTTGCTCAACTAGGAGACTGTCGGCAGAAGGCCCTGGGCTGATCCGAGGTCTACGTCCGACAGTCACCTAGGAACACTGTCAGGTTGCGCCGCAATGTGGTTTACAGGGTCGAACCCTCGATGGAACCCGCAGAGATCTGCAACTCTTCGCGGCGGGCCACGCGTGCGATGCGGCCGTCGACGAGGTAGACCACGCGGTCGGAGGCGGCCAGCATCTTGTGGTCGTGGGTGGCGCTGATCACCGTCACCCCCTGCTGCCGGCACAGGTCGGACAGCAGCGCGATGATCTCCGCGCCGGTCTTCAGGTCCAGGTTCCCGGTCGGCTCGTCTGCCAGGATCAGCTCGGGCTCGTTGGCCAGGGCGCGGGCAATGGCCACGCGCTGCTGCTGCCCGCCGGAGAGCTCTTCCGGCCGGTGGTCCGCGCGATGGCCCAGGCCGACCTGGTCGAGCAACGCCGCGGCTCTCCGTGCCGCGTCCGCATCCGGCATGCCGGAGAAGGTCAGGGGGAGCATCACGTTCTCCAGCGCCGTCATCACGGGGATCAGGTTGAACGTCTGGAAGATGAAGCCGATCTTGCTGCAGCGCAGGAACGCCACCTCGAAGGGATCCATGTGCGTGGTGTCCTGACCGTCGATCCGGACCGAGCCCTCCGTGGGCTTATCCAGCCCGCCGATCATGTTGAACAGTGTGCTCTTGCCGCTGCCTGAGGGTCCCATGATGCTCAGGTACTCGCCGCGCCGGATGTCGAGGTCCACGCCGTCGAGCGCCCAGACGGTTTCGCCGCCGATGGAGTACTGCCGCCGGACGCCCCGCGCGGAGACGATCGGCTCGCCGCCGGCGTCCGGCTCCTGCCCCGCGGGGACGGCGGTCGCGGCGACCGGTGCGCCCGGGGGGGCGGAGCCGATGTGTCCCTCCTCGATGGCGAGCTGGTCGCGCGCCTCGTAGCGCGCCAGGCGGCCGTCGCGGATCCAGGCGATGCGGTCCGACACGGTCAGCATCTTGTGGTCGTGCGTGGCCGTGATGACCGTGACCCCCATTTCCTCGTTGACCTGGCGCAGCAGCTCGATGATCTGCGCGCCGGTTGCGGCGTCCAGATTCCCGGTCGGTTCGTCCGCCAGCACGATGGCCGGGCTGTTGGCCAGGGCGCGGGCAATGGCCACGCGCTGCTGCTGTCCGCCGGACATCTGGGCCGGCTTGTGGAGCAGCCGGCTGCCCAGGCCGACCTTCCGCAGCAGATCCACCGCCTTGTCCTGCGCATCCGCGTGCAGCATGCCGGCAAACGTCATGGGGAGCATGACGTTTTCCAAGGCGCTGGCGACCTTGATCAAGTTGAACGACTGGAAGATATACCCGATCTTGTGGCAGCGCAGCCACGCCAGCTCAACCGTGTCCAGGGCGGCGATGTCCACCTCGTCGATGAACACGCGGCCGGCGTTGGGTTTGTCCAGTCCGCCGATCATGTTAAACAGCGTGCTCTTGCCGCTGCCGGACGGCCCCATGATGGAGACGTAGTCGCCGCGCTCCGCCCAGAAGTCCACGCCGTTGAGGGCGTGCAGCGGCTCGCCGCCGCGGAAGTAGGTCTTCTTCACGTCCTGCACGCGCACGATGCGGGTCGCCAGCAGGCTGGCCTGCGCGAGGCGGCCGGGCGGCGTCGGGCTTGCCATGGCCGCGCGCACCTTGGGGTCGCTCGCCAGTTGTTCGAGTGTCGTCATGGTTTGGTTTTCTCACACGTCCGAGCGCATGGCTTCCACCGGCTGCATGCGCGCCGCCTGCCGCGCGGGATAGACCGCCCCGGCCACGGTCAGGAGCGTGCCGGCCACCACGCAGCCGCCCAGCATCTGCAGGAGGGCCGGCAGCGGCAGCAGCCGCCACGCCTCGCCGCCGTAGGCGCACAGGGCCTCCGCATAGGCCAGCACCAGCCCCAGCATCACGCCGGTCACGGTCCCGGCAACGCCCTGCAGCGTGCTCTCCAGCAGGAACAGCTTGACGATGAAGGCGTCCAGCGCGCCCAGGCACTTCATCGTGCCGATCTCGCGGAAGCGCTCGGTCACGCTCATCAGCATCGCGTTCATGATCCCGACGAAGCTGATCAGCAGCGCCAGCCCGATCATCCACATCGCCTCGGTTTGCCGGTCCGCAGCGCTGGCCGCGAGTTGCACGCCCTCGCGGCTGAGGCGCGCCGCCAGCTCGGCCGAGCCCCGCGTCGCCACGCGGTCGGCGAGCGCGTTGGTCAGCAGCATGTAGGTCAGGAAACCGCTGGCCAGCACGATCCCGCCGGTCACCAGCAGGGAGCGCCCCAGCCGGACCCGCAGGCTTTTCCAGGCCAGCTGCAGGGCCTTGCGCAAGGGCAGCTCCCGCAGCCGCCCCTCCTTTTTTGTCTGTTTTCGCGGCGGTAGGCTCATTGTGGAATCCTCATGGCCACGACTCCCCGGGCGATCAGCATCCGCAGGTATTGTGTCACGGACAACTCCGCCTCGGCCAGGCTTACCTGGTGGCGTGCCGCAAAGCCGCGGACAATTTCCGAAACGGGCGCAGCGCCGTTGCAGGCGTCATACACTTCGCGCCCGAGCGCGTCCAGCACGAAGGCGCGCTCGCATACACTGACGGCTCCCAGCAGCACCTGCCACCGCGGCCGCCGGAACTGCAGGGTCAGTTGCAGTTCGCCGGGCGCTGCTTCGGCGGCGCGCAGCACGGGCAACTGCTGCGGGCAGGACTCCAGGGCCTGCCGGCGGTCCAGGGTCGGGAGAGGCTGTGGGGTGCGTCGGAACATGCGCGGCTAGGCTCCTGGGTTCATCTGCGCCACGGCGCGCGACGCGACATGCTCTTCGCGTTCGCCGCCGCCGGTCAGCTCCGCCATCAGGATGCGGTTCAGCGACGGGTCCACGACCGCGACGGCGTGTGTCCGCAGCGGCCGGAAGCGCCGCAGCGGAAAGGCATGCCGCCGCCAGCCGCGCTGGCAGATGCCTGCCAGCGGCTTCGCCGCGCCGATGACGACCGGCTCCTGCTTCAGGTCCGTGATGGGGCGTTGTTTGGGGAAGGGTGTGGCGGCAATCCAGCGCTCCAGCGGAAGCTTTGCCAGCGCGGTTGCCGCCGGATACACCTGCCGCACCAGCAGCGAGCGGCGCTCCGGGCCGGCAAGTTCCAGGGCGATATGCCCCGCGTGCAGGCTTCGCCGCTGCAGCACAAACCCCGGGGGCGACTCGAAGCGCGTGTCAAAGACCGACCAGCAGACGTATCCCGAAAGCGGCATGATGCCGACGGCCGGCAGCACGTGGCGCCTCACAAAACCAGCCGGCTCCTCTGCCGCTTCGTTCACCGTGATTTCCAGGACGAGATGGTCTTCCGGCGCATGCCCATACCAGAGCGACTTGCCCACGCTGCCGCGGAACGTGCGCCCCGTCACCCCGGCGACGGACGTAAAGCCCGCGGGCGTCACCGGAGCCACGGCGTTCGGAGGCTGCCCTTCCGCCACCTGCCGCAGCCGCCGGCGCAGCCAGGGTGCGAAGTCGAATCGTGCCCCCGGGCGCCACCACTGGACCAGCAGCACGTGCTGCGCGGCATCGCCAATGAGCATCCGGCCGCGCCGGCGGTCACCCGCGAGCTGGATCGGACGCCACTCCGGCCGGGCCGGCAGGCTCCACCCTTCCCAGGCGATCCGCTGTGTTTTGTTTTTCATCATGGGCGATGACCGGGGTTCACAATGGCAGGACCGAGGCGCTGTGCTTCATGAACACCACGCCGAGGCTGAGCATGGTGATCAGTCCGATGCCGGCGCCAAAGCCGGCGGCGAACACAATGCGGTAATGCGGCCACAGGTCGCCGAACCACCGCCGGCAGAGCGTGTGTCCCAGCAGGGCGCCGGCCAGCATGGGCAGGACCGCGTGCGGCAGCGACTGGCCGAACCCGCCAATGGCACCGTACACAAAAAAAACCGGCAGGTTGAAGTGCGAGAAGAGCGTGAACAACGACATGCCCACGCCCAGGCCGGCCGAGAGGTATTCCCAGCGGAAGGCCTCGCGGAACGGGCTGGCTGCCTCGCCCGGAAGCGTCGCCGACCACATCAGCCCGCTGTTGTAGGCGTTGAGCTCCCAGAACTGGTTGGCGTAGGGGAACATGTTGCTCGGGACCGGCCCCAGCGACCAGATGAAGCCGGCGAAGATAAAGGTGCCGACCAGCACGATGGGGTAGGTCAGGGCCTCGGCCTTGATCAGCGAGCGGAAGCGGCAGCCCGTCAGCTCCATGGTGCGGAAGCTCACGGTCTGGGAGGCGTAGTTGCTCAGGGGGATGGGCGCGAACCAGATGGCCGCACCCTTGTAGCCGGAGAGGATGAAGGTGGCCTGCTGAATCATGGGGATGCCGATCTGCCCGCCGACAATCCCCTCCATGCGCGCGGACACGTAGCTGATGACCGGCGTGTAGACAAAGCCGTAGAAGATCAGCAGCCAGAGCGGGAACGGCGGCCCGAGCAGCGGCCCCGACCACTTGTTCACCAGCAGGTAGGCCAGCGTGATGTAGGTGGAGGTCGACACCAGGTAGATGAGCACGCCCACCCACAGCGGGATGTCGCCGCGCCCCGCCGGCGGATGGAACAGGCGCGACCAGTCGATGTTGATGGCGCCGGTTTCGGTCCGTTGCGCCCGCTGGGCCTTCATCTTCTGCCGCAGGTGAAGGAAGCTGATCAAGGCCATGGCAAAGGTCAGGCCGATCCCGAAACTGAAGTAGAAGTCGAGCGTGTTGGCCTGCATCATGCTGACGACGCCGGTTCCCGGCTTCCAGCTGTGCAGCACGCCCCAGTGGTGCAGCAGCGGGTTGCTGAGGAAGGTCGTCAGCATGCCGAACACGCTGCCGATCACGGCCCAGAACGGCAGCACCATCCCCGTGATGACCAGGCTGAGGTCGAACGAGGCCATGCAGGGCATGGCCGGCAGAAACTTCTCGGTGAAGGGCGTCAAGTCCACGAACGGAATCGGCAGCAGGGTGATCGGCTTGGCCAGATAGGCACCGGTGATGGTGGGCACGCCCAGGTAGAGCGCGCCGAAGGCGATGCCCAGCGCGGCGCCCGCGGAGAAGACCTTGACGCGCCAGGTGCCCTTGTCCTGCGTGGAGTCGGTGAGCGCGGTGATTCCGGCCGCGCCCACGGGGGCCATGGGAAACGGCAGGCGCTCCACGTCCGCGGTGAGCCGGTACATGACGTACCCCAGGCCGAAGGCATCGAAGCGACTGAGGAGCATCATCAGGGACGTGATGCCGACCGGCACCATCCAGGCTTGATGGAAGAACGTCCGCTGCGCCAGCACGGCCGGGTCGCTGGGGGCCCACCACGCGGGGATGTAGGGCGTCAGCCCCATCTTGCGGATCTCCTCGCTCTGCACGATGAACTGGCGCCAGAGCCAGCCGTCGCCGCCCATGGACATGGCTGCGCCGCACATGTAGAAGAGGATGTAGACCTCCGGGTTCGAGACTTTGCGCAGCGCCCGGCGGCTGATCTCGATGAACAGCAGCAGCGTGACCCACTGCGCCGCGCTCCCCATGCCCAGGCCGGCCACCAGGCTCATGTACATCGAGGCCGGCGCCATGATGAAGCCGACGAACAGCGCCATGCAGACGCTGCCCCAGTTGAACCCCTCCTTGAACTCGCCGGCAGGTGGGGGGGCCATCAGGTTCTGGAACTCGCGGAACTCTTTGTCTTCTCGTAAGGCCATGGGCTAAATCCAACTTCCGTCTGACACTTATTGTTGGTTATTACTGACCTAAGGCGGGCGACAGCCCGCAACCCAATCTTTGTCGCGAGCTTTGTCGTGAGCTTTGTCGACAAAGCTCGCGATAAAGCTCGCGACAAAGATGCGACGCAAAT
>JBAWXQ010000030.1:0-19717 GCA_037144015.1 bacterium | reverse complement strand
GCAGATATAACGCGACGCGACATCTTCATACGTCGCTTTTTCAATTTGCCGCAAAAATCCGGTTGGATTTTGCGGTAATAGTGCTTTTGATCAAAAAACGCCAGGACTGTCTGTGTGCGGGCGCGAAAAAAGGCCACAGGCCAAAACTAGCAGCTTTGTCGGCACAAAGTTTGTGAAGAGCTGAGGCTAAGTCCGACAAGCTGCTAGGGTATTCTACCTAGCCCATTGGTCTTTACAGACAACCGTCCCGCGAGCGATAATCGGGGTATGTGGAGATCGGGTCAGCCCCGGATGCCACAGCACGATGGGATACCCGACGAACATGACGAGCCAACCCGCAGCAGAACTGATTCCGTGTGACGCACGGCGAATCCTCATCACCGATGATGAGACGCCTGTGCGTGACATTTTCCGGATGATCCTGGCCTCCGGTTTTCCTACGTGCACCATTGAAGTGGCGGCCAACGGGCTGGAAGCGTTGCAAGCGTTCCAGAAGTCGCATCATGGCGTTCTGCTGATGGACCTGAAGATGCCGATCATGGATGGCCAGACGGCCTTTGCCAGGATCCGCGAAGCCTGCGCGGTAAAAGGGTGGGAAATGCCTGCCGTCATCTTTTGCACGGGCTTTGCGCCGTCCCCCAGCATCAAGGCGCTGGCGTCCGCAGGGCAGAATCACTGCCTCATCCAGAAGCCCGTCACCAGCGAAATCCTGCTGAACGTGGTGCGAAGCCGCCTGCCGGCCGCGGGGTGATGCGGCTGGCGGCCGGCGTGGGCGGTCTTTTCATCGCTGCGCAGCCAGCGACGTCTCAAGCCGCGCCAGACGACCTTCGAGCTCTTCGATTGCCCCGGGCGCCACCTGCTCTTTGCCCCGCGAACACAAGGCGGGGTTGTTTACCCACCAGTCCATGCCCATTTCTTTTGCCTTATCCACCGAGCAGATCACCAGGCGGATCTGAATCGTCAGCAGCTCGACATCCACGAGGTTGATCCGGATATCGCCGGCGATCACGATGCCCTTGTCGAGAATCCGCTCCAGAAGATCCGCCAGGTTTGTACCGCCAACGGACGTTGCAACTCTGCGTGTGACTGCCATATGACACCTCCTGTTATAAAAGTTTTCCCAAGGGTCCCAGATCCAGATTCAAATCATCCGCCGTCAGGCCGAACTCGCGCGAGATGCGGGCGAGCTCCTCGGACTGCCGCATCAAGGTCTGCCCGAGACGCTCAATTTCGGCATCCGTAAGGTCTCCGGCCTCCATTCGCCGCAGCGCCTGCTTCTCCAGAAGCTCGTGCAGCAGCTTGACCACGGTCAACACGAGTTGCGCCAGGCCGTTCCGGGTCTTTTCCGCATCGAGGTTCAGCCGCCGGGGCTGACGCGAAGCTGCGCCGGAGGCCATGGCGCGGGAAAAGTCGCTGATGGCCGCGACATCCGGCGCCGGCCCGGCGACAGGCGCTGCATCCATGCAGGTTTGCTCGTGCTTCATGGCATTTCCTGCGACTTTCGCGCCGTTTCCACCGAGGATATGACCACTTGCAAGCTCAGGTAGATCAGATCGACATCGGCGACGGAAATCATAACCTCGCCGATCACCACGGCGCCCTTGTTGAGAACCCGGTCCAGAACCTCGCACAGGCTCACATGCTCTGTTTCCAGCAAATCTGTGTCAGGCATACAAAACCTCACCGGTTGGCGACCGGCTTCGCTCCGTCCGGCGTCTGCTGCCGACGGCCGTTCGCGCCTGCCCGGCTCCGTCGCCAGGCGGCAGGTAGAGTTGCATTCCCAGCGCCGCCAGGTTTGCCGTGCCCCGCGGTTCGCTTTGCCGATACACAAGCGTCTGCGGCGTGCCGGGAAACGCCGCCGCGATGCGCGCCCGGGTTTGCGACTCACGGGCGAAAATCGATGCGCAGAGGGCGTCGGCGGAATCCGGCGTTGCCAGGTTCAAAAACAAGCCGGAAACCGGAATGGCCAGACGCTCACAGGCAGCCAGGAGGTCCCCCGTCTCCGCAAAGGACATTTCCGTGAGGATGCTGACGCTGTAGAGGCCCGCGCGGGACGGATCGCGCAGAACTGCCCGCAGGCGCTTCAGGTCCTTGGACAGGCCGATCAGGCGCGCCGAGATTCCCGGCAGGCGGAAGATGTTCCGGTACTTGAGGAAAATGCTGAACACCACCTTCAGCCAGTTCTCAATGATCTCCGGCAACTCCAGCAGCCGGATCAAGTGCCCGGTCGGAGCCGCGTCAAGGATCAGGATGTCGTACCCCTCCGGAGACAGATGGTTCATCACCGCCGCAAGGGCCATCAGCTCATCAATCCCCGGGGGCGACAGATCCATGATCCGCTCCATCACTTCACGATCGAACGTCAGGTCGAGGTTCGGCATCAGACGCGCGAGAAACTGCTCCAGCTCCTTGCGGTACTGCTCTTTCAACGCAGCAAACCCGGCGGGGGCGTCCATTTCCATGGCCCACAGGCCCGGCACCACCTGCTCCGGGACGGGGCCCACGGGCAGCCCCAGACAGTCGGCCAGCGAGTGGGCGGGATCGGCGGAGAAAAGCAGGGCTCGCTTCCCGGGGTGCTCATGGGCCAGGCGCAGGGCCGTGGCACAGGCCAGGGTGGTCTTGCCAACCCCACCCTTGCCGGCAAAGACCAGCAGCGTCGTGTCCGGCGGCGGCAGCGGAGCGGGGTTGTCGACGCGCGGAGCGATTCGTGGCCGGGCGCACGGACGTTCCGCGCAGGACGTCGGGATCGGCGCGAGCCCCTTCCAGAAGGCGCGCAGGCCCTCCAGCCCCTTGATTTCCAGCGGATACATGGGGACGCCCCAAAGCTGCTTGCCGGAAAAAAGCGCCGCATCCGCCAGCCGCGCAAGTTCCTGCAGCTGCTGGCCGCGCACGGCCCGGCACAGATCGCAGCCGCTTTCCGGATACAGGCGATTGACCACCACATGATCCGTCCCGATGCCCAGCCGGCGCAGCTCCCGGATCAGGTCCAGCGTCTCCTCGACGCTCAAGGCTTCGGCCAGCATCACCGGAACAAAGCGGCACTGCTGGTGATCCATGAGCCGCGCGCCTGTCGCCTGGACGGAGTCGGCGAGGCCCTCGATGAAGCGGTCGAGGTCGTCGCGCTCATAGTGCCCCTGGAAAAGCTTCTTCATGTACCGGTGCTTGGCCAGCAGAGCGTCCAGCGCCTGCAGCCACTTCTGCATCTGCGCCTGCATCCCCATCAGCCGCAGGGCGTGCCCGGTGGGCGCCGTATCCACGACAATCCGGGCATAGGTGCCATCCCGGACCCAGCGGTTGATCTCCATAAACCCCATGAGCTCATCCATGCCCGGAAGGGATAGCGCCAGAAACCGGTCGATGTCCTCGCCGTCCAGAAAGGTTCCCCGCGAGGCGATCTCCAGGAGTCGCTGCCGGTTCTCCGCCTGGAAAGCCTGCAGGCAGGCGCCGGCATCCAGCTCCAGCACCGTCAGGTTCGGCGGCGGCTTGTCACCGGCAAAGCTGTCTCGCAGGGAGTGCGCGGGATCCGTGGAAACCAGAAGAATGGACTGCCCCGGGTTCCGAACAGCAAGGTCGAGCGCCGTCGCCGTGGCGGCTGTCGTTTTGCCGACGCCGCCCTTTCCTCCAAAAAGCAACAGCGGCAGGTTATCGGCCGGCGGGAACCCGGATGATTTCTGCATGTCCCTCACGAGTCTGCCCGTCCTTGGGAATGTTCTCCGGGGCGCACGCGATCCATCGCGCCATCCGTTGGTCTGTCCGCAACCTCCGCCTCGCCGTCGCCGTCCGGCTCATCCTCCTCGCCAGCCTCGTTCTCTTCGCTGTCGTCTCCGGCATCCTCCGCGTCGCCGACGGAAGCCGACTTCAAGAAATCCAGGCGATCCAGAAGCGTTTTCTCCTGGGCGTCGAACTCGGCCTCGTTCAGCTGGCCGGTCTCCAGCATCATGTAGAGTTCGCCGAGGCGGGCGGTGATGGCCGCAGGTTCCGCGGCAAGATCCTTGCCGGCGGCACTGTGAATCTCGCGAAAGACCCAGATCAGGCCGCGGATCGGCGAAAGAATGATGTCATCAACCAGGAACACCGTGCACCTCGCCAGCTGCCGGGGTGTCCGCTCCGGCCCGTCCAGGAACTGTCACTCGAGGACCAGCTCGACATCCACAAAATTGTGCGGCGCCCAGGGACCGTTGAAATCGAACGAAAAGTTATTGTCGAACCCCTGGGCCGCCACGCAGATGGCCGCCTCAAAATCCTTCTCGCCGGACTGGCGTGTCACAAGGCAGGCAAGGTTCATCACATCTTTTTCGTTGCGCGGAGGGTTCCGCTTGATCTCAACACAGCAGCCTTTCAAGCACGCCTCTACCTTCTGCGTGAGCTCTTCGCGCTCGTACTGGAGCAACCGGTCGAACAGCCGACCGACCTCCACCTGGTCCTCGCGGGACGGCGAGCCGTTTCCGCCCAGCAGCTGGTCGCGCGCCACCCGCAACTCGGCATGGGTGTTGACAAAGTATTCGAAGATGTTGGGAACGTCCCAGGACACGCGCAGGCCCATCTCCACCTTGCCGAACACGCGCTGGATTTGCTTCACGAACGGCTTCCGGTTGAGCGTCAGAATCCGCCGGATCTCCTTGGACCCCTCCGCGATGATGCCGAAGCTGATCGGCAGGAGCGATTCGTCTGCCAGGACTCGCTTCAGGACGGCCTGGTGCGCCGCGATGTGCCGTCGCTCCGGGCGGATCTTGCCGGCGGTAAAATCACTGACCACCGCCGCGACGTGCTCATCCGAAATGAGATACACCCGCGCCCCGTCAATGCCGATCTCGCCATAGTCACGGTCGCCGGACGCCTGGACGACGGCATACAGATACTTCCCCGCGCTGGTTGTCTTGGCAGCCATAACCGAATTCTCCCTTGCGTGTTACGCCCTGTGCTTGCCCGGCCCATCGGCCGCGCGGCCGGTTTGTGTCGCATGAATTTTCACCGACTTGACGCACCCTTCCGCCAGCTTGACCTCCAGAATCGCGCTGCAGGCAAAGCATTTGATCGCGCCCTCGTAATCGTTATACGTCTCATCCTCAAGCGTGATGTTATGACCACAGGATAAACAGTTGATTTTCATGTCCATTGTTCCTTACTGAATGCCATTCTTTCCTGATGCCCAACCCACTGGCGGCTGAGCCAGGCCAACCGGAGCCGCCGGTTCAGCAGATTCACGTGCGCATGGCAGACGCGCTGCGCCTCGCCGCGGCCTGTGAAAAACCCCGTCAGCGTCCGGCAGGCCCGGGGGCCCCTGCGGTGACGGTTCGTACGAATATGACTTGAGTCACTGATGAGCAGCATTACAACCTCCTGCACGCCGTTAATACCTGATCTTAAATGAGCCCGTGTTCCGGATTGGCGCCGCGGCCGGATGCGCCGCCGCCCGCCGACCTTGCGGCAGGGGCGCGCCCTGCGACTTCAGCGACTGCAGGGCCTTCCTCTTTTCCGCCTCGATCTCCAGAAACCGTTGGTCGATCTGCCGCACCTTCTCCAGCGCGCAGGCCTTTTCGACGCCCCGGCGGTGCTTTTCCATTTCGAGCACGCTGATCTTCATATACGCCTTGTACGGAAGGGCCTGGTCGTCCACCCGGCCCGACATGGTCCGTATGTTCTGCACCCCGCGCAGCACTTTCTTTGTCGTAGGCATGTCCGTCTCCCCTATTTCCGGCCTGTCTTGCCCGGACTGCAGACCCGGCGAAGAACCTCTTCCACCTTTTCCAGCATCAGCGGCTGGCCGCCATGGGTGACCTTGGCCGTGTCGGTGGCCAGCACATCGCGGCAGACCAGCAGAAAGAACTCGTCGTCCGCACGGGCGCGGCGCTTCTGGGAGAACAGGATCCGCCCGATGGCAATGCCGGCCCGGATGGTCGGGCGGTGATTGTTCACCCCGAACATGCGCAGCTCGCGCACCATGTCCACGATCCGCTCGGCATCCTCCAGCGGCAGGCCGGACTTCCGCTTGACGATCATGACCTCTGTTTCCCGGTCGTAGTGCTCCAGGTGGATGGTGATCAGGCGGTCCATCAGGGCATCCTGCGTCTTGTGGACGCCGGCGTATTCTTCGGGGTTCGAGGTGAAGATGGCGCGGAACTCCGGGTGCACGGTCAGGTAGCCCTCCCCCGACTGGCGGAGCTTCGGCAGGTTCAGAATGCCCTCGGAAAGAACGCTCAGCAGGGCGTTGTTGGCCTCCGGGCGGGAGCGGTTGAACTCGTCGTAAATAAAGATCTCCCCGGTCTTGCATGCCGTGGTGAGCCGATCATCCACCCAGAAGTTCCGCGACTCCTCTTCCGTCTTCAGGACGGAGTGGATGAAGTTGTCGACCACCTTGTGCTTCTTGTAGCCGCCGTCGCGCCCAACCAGGTCGGAGCTGCCGAACTCGTCATCCCCGTGCACCAGCGTGACCGGCCGGCCCAGCTTGGATGCCACATGGAACGCCATGGTCGTCTTGCCCGTTCCCGCCACGCCCGAGAAATGGACGGCGTATCCGGCGATCAGGTATGCCAGCGCACGCTTGGTGACCTGCTCGACGTAAGCGGAAGACACGAAACTGTCGCCGGCTTCTGGCTGGACGCCGTCCGCCGTCGTCGGCACGCGTACGGTCGGCAGGGATTCAACTTTGGTGGAATTACGACTCATGACGATCAGGCTCCCTTAGTTGGCTTCACTCCGGTGACACAACCGCGTCCCCGGCACTTCAAACAGTCCATGGCCGGCGCGGAGGCATCGTCGCCCGTGCCGTGACAAACCGGGCAGACCCTCGTTGGCTGCGCCGGCCGGTGAACCGAGCCCTTGCCGCCACAGACCGTACAAGTCAAGGTTTTGACAGCCCCCGTGCCGCGGCAGTGCGCGCAGGAAATAATCGGCGCACGAACCCGCACCTTGCATGTTCCCGAGCACACGCAGCACGTGGAGCGCGCCGACATGACAGCGAAGGGGTCCACACCTTTGCCGCGGCAAAAAGCGCAAACCCCTTCGATGAATGCAACCGTACTCCTGACTGATCTACGCCGCGTCATGCTTCCTACTTCTTTTTCTTCCGCTTCGCCTTGGTCGCGCTGGTCGCGCTCTTGCCAAAAATTTCGTCCAGCCACCCGTCATGCGCTTCCTTCTTCAGTGGGCGACTGGCCACGGGAGGCGCGACCGGCTTTGCCCTGGGTTCAACCATGCGCGGTTCGACCACCTTGGCCACCTTGACCGGTGCCGGTTTCGGCAGGGCCGGGGGGGCGATCATTTCGGCCCTGGGGGGTTCGACTTTCACCTGAACCGGCGCCACAAACACCGGCATTTTCGGCGTATTGACGCTGGGCAACAGAGGGACTATGCCGCTGTCGGTCTTCGCCTTCTGGACGATGATCGACGCCCCGAAAATCTTGATTTTCGGAGCCGGAACGGCCAACGGCACGGCGAGGGCACGCGGTGCGCCTGCCTGCACCTGGCTCGTCAGGGTGCGCAAACCCGCGACCTGCTTCCGGATCTCCAGCAGCAGCGCCCTGCGTTCCTCACTTGCGATGCGGGCCAGCTCGCGCCGCGTCTTGGAAAATTCCGTCAGCATGGACTTCACTTCAACGGTCAGATTGGTCTGAAAGGCCACCCGTTTCGCGCAATGCTTCTTCTCTGCTTCGGCCAGCTTCTTCATGATGATTCCCTTCGTGGCAACTACCGACTGTCGTGCATTGAAAAGCCTCCGGGTCAACCGCGGTGGCGGGGATCGTCGACCCCCGCCACCGGGAAGACACGAAGCATCTCACACTCAGGCAGGCGTGGCGGCATTGGCCGTCAAACCAATCGCCTCGGCGTACTTGAGATACGTCTCAACAGACGCGATCACGACGCGCGCTTCGACCGAGAGCAGCTCGATGCCGACCAGCGACACCTTCACCCACGCATCGATGACAATACCCTTGTCCAGGATGCGGTCGACAACCTCGGCCAGGCTCGAGGAATCCGTTGATTTCTGAATCTTTGCCATTGCTCGTCTCCATTGCGTTGATTCTGTAACTCGAATCCGCACACATACCCATGCATGCGGTAAGTGGGTATACGCGGGAATCGTGCCAAACAGAGATTCGCAAAAAACAGCCAACAATGCGCATGTTTCTGCCATGCGCCGGGAGACTATGGCCGGGAGGCTATGGAATTGCTTCCCGAAAACACGGCATGTGCTTCCGTTTCATGACCGCCGGGCAGCGAAACGTGCGACGGCCGGCTTTCGGATCCTGCGCGTGAGGCGCCCGGGCGGGGAAAACGGACCGTGACCGTGCAGCCAGACCCCACATTGCTTTCAATCGCGATGCTGCCGCCGTGCTGCTTCATCACCGTGTAGCAGATGGCCAGCCCAAGCCCGGTGCCATCCTTGGCGGTCGACGTCGTATAGAATGGGTCAAAGACCTTCTGGATGTTTTCCTTCCGGATGCCGCAGCCCGAGTCGATCACCCGGACCCGGAGGCCGCCATCCTCCATGTCCAAAACCACCTGCAGTCGTCCCCCGGTGGGCATGGCCTGAATCGCATTCAGGAACAGGTTCATGAAAACCTGCTGCAGCAGCGTGCCCACGCCCTGCACCATGGCCGGGGCACTGGCAAACGACGTTCCCGTCTCGACCTGGTTCAGCCTGGCGTGAGCCGCCACCAGGGCCAGCGTTTCAGTGATCAGGTCAACCAAATTGACAGGCGACGGATGGATCGGCGTGTCGGGATGCGCGTAGCGCAGAAGATTCTCGATGATCGTGGACGCCCGCCGGACCCCGCGCCGGATCGTCTCCGCGCACTCCCGGAGAAACTCCGGCGAAATAACCTTTTCGTCGGCGAGGAACTGGGCGGCCGACGAGCAGCTGGCCAGCGGGTTCCGGATCTCGTGGGCAATGCCGCCGGCCATGACACCCAGCGCCGCCATCTTCTGGGACTGGACCAGTTCCATCTCGAACTTCCGCCGTTCCGTCAGGTCCCGCCCCACGCACACGACCCCGACGGCCTGCCCCTGGTGATCCAGCAGCGGCGAGAAGCCCCAGGCGACGAGCAGCAGCTCCGACTGCCTCGTCTTGAAGAGCCACTCCCGGCTCTGGACTCCGTCCCGCGCGAAAACGCCCTGGATGTCCGCACTCTCCCCGGCGCAGAATTCGGCAAAGCTCCGCCCGCGCGCCTCGGCCGCGGCATATCCCGAGAGCCGCTCTGCCGTGGTATTCCACGTCAGGATCCGGCCCGCCAAATCAGTCGAGAGGATGAGGTCGCTGGCGCTGTCCACAATGCTGGCCAGGTGCTGCTCCACCCGCCGCACCTCTTCGCCGAGGCGCACCTGCTCCGTCATATCATTCATCAGCAGAAGCACGCCTTCTGTCCGCCCCTGCCAGATGAACGGGAGCAGGCTGTAGTAATAGATGCGCAGGGGCACGCCCGGCGCCCGGTAGGTCATCCGGTCGCCCTCGACCGGGTGGTTGGTTTCGAAGACGTTGCGGATACGCCGGGTAATCGCCATCTGCTCGCAGATCACGGCGGGAAAGACGTCCTCGATCCGGTGCCCCACGACATCCGGCAGGGCCTTCTGGCTCTTGTTCAAAAAATTGCGATTTGCCGAATGAATGCGCAGGCTTGGCAGAATCAGGAGGACCGAGAAGGGAATCGCCTCCAGCAGCATTTCGTAGAGTTTTCCATACCGCAGGGCGACAGCCGGGACAGCCGGATTTTCCGGGTTTTCATTCACGGCAACCTCCTATCCGACCGGCCCCTTGGCGCCGTCAGGTCGGACGGCATGGAAAAATTGTACGGCGGCCACGGGCCGCTGAGCTGAACCCGGGTGCCTTCCTGCGCCGCCACCCCGCGAAAGATCTCCCGAAACGCGCTGACCTGGCTCTTCGGAATCAAATAATCGAGCGACAGGGCGACCGCGCCGTCGCGCGTGGCTGTCTCGGTCCGGTGCTTTCCATTCAGTCCGGCCAGGGCCTGCACGTACCGGTCCAGCAGCGCCTGATGCTGCCGGGCGTCGGCCTCCTGCATCTGGTAGTGCGCCTTCCGCCGGGCAAGATACGCGCTGCCATCCACCGGCTGCGCCGCGGGCGGCACCGTCTCTGCACCTGCGGGCAGCAGAATCCGGATCCCCATCTCCGCCTGCCCGTCCAGCTCCGCCAGCAGGGCTTCGCAAGAATCTTTTTTCGCTTCCAGAACCGCCTCGACCGCCGCCGGCCCGTTCAAAAAACAGCCATATCGCAACGGGACCACCGCCTGCCGGCGGAAAAGCGCATCCACCACCCGGCCATAGACAAGCAGCTCGTCCACGGAGGGCGCATGAACCGCCGCATCCAGCTGCGAGATGGCCGCAGCGAGGCCATGCGCGGTGACGATGGTCACGCACGCGCCCCGCACGCCCGCCAGCGGTCCGCTGCCGGCGGCCGAAGCTTTCAAAATTCCATAGACCAGGTAGACCATAGGCTCATGGCGCGGCGCTGCTGACAGGTGTGAAATGGTAGAGAGGCCAGGGGCCCGAGGCCTCCAGAATCATCCCCATGGACGCATGCCGGGCATTCCACGCAGCGGCCAGTCGCTGCAGCTGCGCGACGGCGCCGTCGGGCACCAGCAGGGCGGAATGAAAAAACATTTCGTCATCCCGCCCCGTCACGTCCCGGGGCAGCAGGCGACCGACACAGGACACAGGGGCCACCTCCTGAAAGAAGAGGCTGATCCCGGCGGCCATCTTTTTGAGCCCGAACGCCACCTCCCGGTCCACGACGCCATTGATCTTCTGCTCCTGCAGATAGCGTTTCCCCGGCGCCAGCGCATCCAGCTGTTCTTTCTCCGCCGCCAGCCGTGTGGCCATGACCCTCGCCCTTGCCTGCGACCGGTCCACAAAGGCCTTGAGCGTCCACTCCTGATGGCCGGCCGTGTCCAGGAAAAACTGCGCCATGGCCTCACGCTGCCGTTCCAGCGAAGCCGACAGCGCCGCCAGGGAGGAGAACACGCTCCCGAACCGCACCGGCAGCACCGGCGCCTGGCGCATCACGGCCAGGATGACCTCTTCGTGACGCTGCGCCCGCGGCCCCACCCATGCCAGGTCCGCCAGCCGCGCGCGGGACTCCGGGCCGCAGAAGTCATTCAGGGAAACCGGAGCAACAATGGCGGTGACTCCGGCGACGGCCGCGGCTGCAAGCGGCTGCGCCGGATCGTCTCCGGCGTCCGCCAGCACCAGCCGGTCGTTTTCCGGCGTCAGGCAGAACAGATAGATTCCCTGGTTCATCCTACCGCCTGCGCACTTCCTCCAGCGCGTCGTCAACGTCCTCGCGCTGGATCAGGATTTCCGGCTCTTCCGCCGCGCCACACTCCAGGCTCTTCACGACCCGGCGAACCGCAGTCATGGCGGCCTTGCGCGCAACCGCGGCGATGTCCGCGCTGCTGAACCCGTCGGTCTTTGCCGCCAGCGCCGCGCACTTGATCTGCTTCGCCAGCGGCTTGCCGCGGAAATGCACAGCGAAGATCGCCTCGCGGTCTGCTTCGCCGGGCAACGTCATCTCGACGATATCATCGAACCGCCCTGGGCGGAGAACGGCGGCATCCAGCAGGTCCCGGCGATTGGTGGCCCCCAGGACAAGAACCCCCCGGAGCTCGTCGATCCCGTCAAACTCCGCCAGGAACTGGCTCAGGATCCGCTCGGAGACATGCGAGTCGGTGGTGCCCGCGCTGCGCGTCGCCACCAGGGCGTCAATCTCGTCAAAGAAGATGATGCACGGCGCAGCCTGCCTGGCCTTGTGGAAGATCTCGCGGATCCCCTTTTCCGATTCGCCGACCCACTTGGACATCAGGGCCGGGCCCTTGACCGAGATGAAGTTGACCTGGCTCTCGGTGGCGATCGCCTTGGCCATCATGGTCTTGCCGCAACCCGGCGGGCCGACCAGCAAAATCCCCTTGGGTGGCGTCACGCCGCCTTTTTCAAAGAGCCGGGGATGCTTCAAGGGCCACTCCACGGCCTCGATCAGGCGCTGCTTCAAGGAGGCCAGACCCCCGACGTCGCCCCAGTGTACATTGGGCGATTCGACAAAGACCTCCCGGATGGCGGACGGCTCAATCTCCCGCAGGGCGGACAGGAAGTCCTCCATGCGCACCTCGAGCTTTGCGAGCGTTTCGTACGGAATCCCCGCCTGGCTAAAGTCGATCTCCCCCATGATCTGCCGGAGGCAGCCCATGGCCGCCTCCCGGCAAAGCGCCTCGAGGTCCGCGCCCACAAAGCCGTGGGTGATCTCCGCCAGGTGTTCCATCTGGACGTCACCGGCCAGCGGCATCCCCCGGCTGTGAATCTCCAGGATCTCCAGACGGCCGCGCCGGTCCGGTATCGGGATCACGATCTCCCGGTCGAACCGGCCCGGGCGCCGCAGGGCCGGGTCAAGGGCATTGGGGATGTTGGTGGCGGCGATGACGATCACATTCTGCCGCTTGTTCAGCCCGTCCATGAGGGCGAGGAGCTGGGCAACGACCCGCTTCTCCACGTCGCCAACCACATTGTCCCGCCGGGGGGCAATGGCATCGATCTCGTCGATGAACAGGATGCTGGGACCTTTTTTTGTCGCCTCCTCGAAGATCTTCCGCAGGTGGGCTTCGCTTTCGCCGTAGAACTTGTGGATGATTTCCGGCCCGCTGATGGAAAAGAAGCTGGCATCGGTCTCGTGGGCGATGGCGCGGGCGATCAGGGTCTTGCCGCATCCCGGCGGGCCGTACAGCAGCACCCCCTTGGGCGCGTCAATCCCGAGGCGCTGAAACACCTCGGGGTAGCGCAGCGGCAGCTCGATCATCTCCCGGATGCGCTGGAGCTGCGACTTCAGGCCGCCGATGTCCTCGTAGGAAAGCGCCCCCGCCCCCTCCTCTGCCTGGGCCTTGCCGATCACGAGCGTCGTGCCGGAATGAATCAGCACGGCGCCCTTGGGCATCACGGATTCAACCTGAAAGAAAGCGGAGCGGCTGCCGAACAGGGCCGCCTGGATCTTGGCGCCCTCCAGAACGGGCAGGCCGTCCAGCAGGCTCCCGATGTACTTCAGGTCCCGGTCCGCCGGCACGACGTTGGTCGGCGCGAGCACCACGCGATCCGCCGGGCGGCAGGAGATCCTGCGGATGCTCACCGGATCATCGAGCCCCGCGCCCGCGTTCTCGCGGGTGGATCCGTCGAGCTGGACGCGGGACTGTCCGCGAAGGTCCGCGTAGGCCGGCATCGCCTTGCAGACGGCCTTGCGCTTTCCCTCCACCTCCACGGTGTCGCCAACGGCGAGGTGCAGCCGGTCCAGATCCTCGGGGCCCATCCGGGCAAAGGCCCGCCCGACATCCTTGGTCAGGGCTTCGGTCACACGCAGCTTGATGGGCGCGGCAGCCCCGGGTGGTTGTGTTTTCATGGCTTCTCACAGCGAATGGTCGCGACGCCATTGTTGCACACCACGGCGATGCGATCCTTCGCCAGCAGGTGCCCCAGCAGCAGCTCCTTCCGGTACTTCCGCTCGCCCTTTTGCGCGGCGATCGTCAGCACGTCGTCCTGGACTTCAAGGCAGATATCGTCCGGGCCCATGCCCGGCATCTCGGCGACCAGGGTGGTGCCGGACGTGTCCGGAAAGACATCCACCAGCGGCTCGCTGATCTCCTGCACCGCCGCCTCGCCGGTCTTCTGGTCCTTGCGGATGTTGCCGAACGGCTCGACCTTGATCTGGTCGCCCTTCTCGCCCAGCCCTGTTTTCACGGAGAAGCCATACACGCCCTTGATGCCGCCTTTTTTGGACGGGAACGTGAACTCTCCCTGTTCAGACAGGGATTCTCCTTTTTCCGAGAGTTCCTTCAGCTTCGCAGCCAGGTCGGCCAGGTTGTTCAGGATCCCGCCCACGCGCGCCGCGCCGGCCTCCGGACCGCCCGCGGCGCCGGACTCTTTTGCCCCGCCTCCGGCACCCGCCGCGTGCGACGGCTTCCGCTGCCCGGCCGCGCCGGCCAGCTTCCCCGCCGACTCCAGAAAGTCGGTCAGGCTGCTAAAGAGGCCGCCTCCGGCGGCAGGCTTTCCCGCCTGCTTGTCCGGATCAGGGTTGTTTCTGCTCATGGTGTCCACCTTTCGTTTAGATGCCGAACTTCTTCACCTTGGTGTGCATGGTCTTGTAGTCCACCTGCAGCAGCCGCGCCGCCTTGGCCTTGTTTCCGCCGGTGACCCGCAGGACGCCGGCCAGGACTTTCCGTTCCACATCCACCACGCTCCGCTGCACAATCTCCCGGAGCGACCCCCCCTGCCAGGCCAGGGCATCCTCCGCCGCATCGGCCGAAGCCGGCATCGCAATGCGCCTGATGTTGAGGTCCTTCTCGGTGATGGGCCCCGCAGCCACCAGCACGGCCCGCCGGATCACCGCCTTGAGCTCGCGGACGTTCCCGGGCCAGTCGTAGGCGACCAGCGCCTCCACGGCCGTTTCCGAAAGGCCCGCCGTCTTCTTGCCCAGCTCGACCTCCACCTGCTCCAGAAAGACTTTTGCAAGGTAGAGCACATCCATTTTCCGCTCCCGCAGCGCGGGAATATCGATGGTGAAATCGCACAGCCGGTAATACAGATCCTCGCGAAACGTGCCGGCGGCCACCATCTTGCGCAGGCTCCGGTTGGAGGCGGCAATCAGCCGGAAATTGACGTCGATGAACTTGGTGCCGCCAACCCGGTAAATCGACTTTCGCTGAATCGCGCGCAGCAGTTTTGCCTGGGACCCGAAGGGCAGATTGGCTAGCTCGTCAAGAAACAGCGTGCCCCCGTGGGCTTCCTCAAACTTCCCCACCTTCTGGCGGTCCGCCCCGGTAAACGACCCCCGTTCATGCCCGAACAGCTCGCTTTCCAGCAGCGCCTCGGGGATCGCCCCGCAGTCGACCGCGACAAAGGGCGCCTCCCGCCGGGCGCTGCCCCGGTGAATCGCCTCGGCCACCAGATCCTTGCCCGCGCCCGTTTCGCCGATGAGCAGGACGGAAAAATCGGACGTGGCCACGCGATGCACATCCGACGTGATCCGGGCAACGGCGTCCGACGCCCCCATGCTCGTAAACAGAGTCAGGTGCTCCAGCGGCGCGCAGCCGGCCGCATTCAGCCGGCTCACCCGCTTTTCCGACAAGGCCTGCAGCGTGACCCGCGCGACCTCACGATTGTCGAACGGCTTGGTAAGGTAATCATAGGCGCCGCACTTCATCGCCTGGACAGACTGCCGCACGTCGGCATACGCCGTGATCAGCACCACAGGAAGCTGGTTTCCCATCTCGCGGATCTTCGCCAGGACATCCAGGCCGCTGAGCCCCGGCATGCGCACATCGAGCAGCACGACATCCGGGACGGACAGGGGCGACTGGAGCAGGCGCAGCGCGGTCTGGCCGTCCGCAGCGGCCATCACCGTGAGCCCCTCCTTTTCCAGGATCAGCGTCAGCATGCTCCGCACGTCATCGTCATCGTCCACGATCAGGGCGCGTACGGGCTGGGCGGGGGCGGGCTGGGCGGGGGCGGGCTGGGCGGGGGCGGTTTTCATCGCTTGCGTACCTCGCTGTCCAGGGGGCCGCCTTTTTCCAGCAGCCCCTCCAGCGGATAAAGCACACGGATGTCCGGCGGCAACCGGGCCACCGGGCTGTGCAGCATTCCCAGGAACAGGAGCCCGGTCTCGCCCGCCAGCAGCGTCTGGTCGATCCGTGCCGCAATGAACGCGTCCCGCTTCTCCAGCAGCTGCTCGCCGGCCGCCTTCTGCTGCGCCTCGAGCTCCAGGGCCTCCCGGGCATCCCCGGCGTTGAGGATCTCCTTGGCGAGGCGGTACTCCCTGATCAGCAGTTCGGCGGATTCCGTGCCCATGATCGTGGCGCCCTTTTCCCGGAGCTGGAGGAGCAGCCGGTGATTCGGGCTTCCCAGTTTTGCAATCTCCGTGACGATCTCGATCTCCTTGTCGCAGACCGGCAGACCGTCCTGATAAACGCGCGTTCGCGCGTAAGGTATGGCCAGGTCCTGGAAGACAATCTCCGCCAGGTGCTCCCAGAACCGGTCAACCAGGTCAACCTTGCGCTGCCAGACGCGTCGGCCCAGCTTTTGCTGCGTCACCTTCCGGATGGTTTTACCCAGCTTTCCCATCTCCGACTGGCTGTGGACGATGGGAAAGTAGAGCAGCGTTCGGTTGCTCACGCGCTTCCGGTCTGTGCTGGCTTTCATGAAAGACAATCAGGGCGATCGGGCCAGGCGTGTCATGACGAGAACTGAAAAACGCGCGAGAAGTGATGTGTCCGCAGTGCAGACAACTGAATTGAACGAATAATTCTAATCCGCCGCGCCTGCTGATGTCAACAAGTTCGCGCCTGATTGCACGAAGGTGCAATACCGCCTGGAGCCCTGTCAAGCGCCGGTGCGCTCGCCAGCATCAGGTGCATCCAGCAATGCCACACGGCAACCCATTCGCTTAAATCAAACTATCCGGTCGTACGCAGGCCATCAACCGCTATCATGCCCCGGGAATGCGTCCTGCCCCGGGACGGCCTGCTGCACGACCCGCGCCAGGTCCGCCATCCGCACGGGCTTGACGATGTAGTCATCCATGCCCGCAGCCAGGCATTTTTCCCGGTCGCCTTTCATGTCATTGGCGGTCATCGCCAGGATCGGCAACCTTCCCGGTCGCCGATCCTTCGGACGCCCGGCCTCCCATGCGCGTATCCGGCGTGTTGCTTCATAGCCGTCCATCTCGGGCATCTGGCAATCCATGAGCACCAGATCATAGGGCTGCCGATCCACCGCTTCCAGCGCCTCCCGGCCGTTGCCGACGGTATCGACCTGCTGGTAGCCCAGCTTTTTCAGCTGGCGCACGGCCATGGCTTGATTGACGGGGTTGTCCTCGACCAGCAGAATGCGCACCTGAGCCGGATCGCCTGCGAGCACCCGGGGGACGTCAGCGCCCAGGTCGACCCGCGCCGAAAGCCCCGTTGCCACACTGGCCAGCGCGCGCGCGTTCGCCTCGCCCTCCTGCAGCTCCCGTGCCCGCTTGGCCTCCAACCGCTTCCAGTCCGCGCCCCGGCGAAGCAACCCCCATCCGATCACCAGGGTCCCGGCCATCGCCAGCGCGAACAGCACCAGCGGCAGTGCGGCGCGGACCCGGCTCTCACGCCCGGCATGGGCATCGACCGCCATGCCCAGCAAAGCCCCGGTGGCCAGGATCGTCAGCACGCCACTGATCCACAGAAACGCAACCGTTCTGCTCACACGTCCACGTTTCCCTGTTGTCGGCAACGTTGCCATACTGGCCGCCTTTTCACGGTGCGCGCCTCAGGAAGGCCTCTAGTGCGCGCCGCGCCATGGCATCTCCGGCGCCGCTGACAATGAAGATGCGCCCCACGTTCCATTTCTCGCCGGCCAGCACGTCCACGGCAGCGAGCGACTCCTGCAATGAGCCGCCCGTGATCTGCAGCAGCTTGCCGGCATCCAGGATGCGACGATAGACGTCGAGCCACTGCATCGGGCCGCCCTTGCCATCACCCTGGACCCACTGGATCCCCTTCAGCTCGGCGATGGAGAGCAACGAGTCGAGATGCGGCAGTTCGCCGACGCCGTCGAGGTGATAGAAGGCATGCGGCATCCGTCGGCAGCTGGCGATCAGCTCCGGCTTGACGAAGGTGTCGAACATCGCCGGGCCGATCATGTAGCAGAAATCGGACTGCAGCATGTAGTATGGCGTTTCCGAGAACAGCGGCGTCCAGCAGGAGTAGCCGGGGTTGCTGGAGCGGATCTCGCGGTCGATCTCCTGGAACGTGTGCCACCAGAGCGCGTGCGTCTCCCACGCCAGGCGCTTGATTTCGTCCGGGTTGTCGTAGAGTTCCAGCAGCATGCGCTCGCCCGTGAGGAATGAGGAGACCACGTCCGATGCGCCGCCGAGGTCCGTCATGCCGACCATCACGCTCCCGCGCCAGCGCGCCGCAGCCACGCGCGCCACGTCGCAGGTCTGGCGGAACCAGCGGTTGCGCGGGTCGAAGCGCATGTGCAGGTCGCAGGCCGAAAGCTCGCGTGGCGGATGGAACCAAACGGTAGCGTCGTCCGCGTGCAACTCGCAGCCGCAGTAAGCGGCCAGCACGCCCGCCCCGTAGTTGACCCAGAACGTGGGAAAGGCGTCGGCCAGGAACTCCGTGCAGGACAACTGGTAGTCTATGGCGTCGACAATTGCCTCCGGATCGACGTCCAATCCATACTGAGGCATGAAACCGCGTGCCGGCAGGTTCGACGGCGCGCGGTCGGGTTCGCGGCAGGATGTCACGTGCAGCATCGGCCGAGCGGATTCACCCGCCCACCATTTCCCGTAATTGGCGCGCACCTGCGCCCAGCGTTCCGGCGTGAAGGCGATCGACATGGCTGTCCCTTCCGTGATTTCAAATCACAATACACTCCCGGCAGCGGAGAGCGCAATCCCGGCGTTCCGTCCCAAATCCTGAGGTCCCAAAATCCTGAGCCTGCATAAGATTGCGATGGTCGCGGCTCAATTTCTTCCCCCGGCCCATGGATTGCGCTATGATCTCCGGCAACCAATCAGGAGCACCCCATGGCAACCCCCTCCGACATGCGCAACCTGGCCCTGTTCTGCGACTTTGAGAACATCGCCCTGGGCGTGCGCGACGCGCACTACGACCGCTTCGACATCCGCCGCGTGCTGGAGCGGTTGCTGCTCAAGGGAAGCATCATCATCAAGAAGGCCTACTGCGACTGGTCGCGCTACCAGGAGTTCAAGGCCGGCATGCACGAGGCCTCGTTTGAGCTGATCGAAGTGCCCCACGTGCGGCAGTCCGGCAAGAACTCGGCCGACATCCGCATGGTCGTGGACGCCCTCGACTGCGGCTACACCAAGGCGCAGGTCGACACCTACGTAATCATCAGCGGCGACTCGGACTTCTCGCCGCTCGTCAGCAAGCTGCGCGAGAACGGCAAGGTCGTGATCGGCGTGGGCGTCAAGAACTCCACCTCGGAGCTGCTCATCGCCAACTGCGACGAGTTCATCTTCTATGACGACCTGGTGCGCGACGACCTCCGCAAGCGCGCCGCGCCCCGCCGCCGCCCACCGCCGCGTTCTCCTGCGCCAGAAGTGCCCGGTGGCGCCGCCGCACCTGCGCCCGCACCTGCCCGCCGCGGGGGCGGTGAAAAAGCAGGAAAGACCGAGAAAGCGGACGATGATCGCCAGCAGGAAGCATTCGACCTGCTGATCGAAACCATCGAGGCACTTTCCAGCGAACGCGGCGACAACGACCGCATCTGGGGCTCCATGGTCAAGCAGGCCCTGCGCCGGCGCAAGCCCGGCTTCACCGAGCGATACTACGGCTTCGGCTCCTTCACCGCCCTGCTCGACGAGGCCGAGAAACGCGGCTTGATTGAGCAGCAGCGCGACGAAAAATCAGGCGGCGCCCTGGTACGGGTGGTAACCGCAACTGAATTGCCGTTCTAAGATTCCGTCTTTTGGGATAACGACTCAGGTATTCAGGAGACAGAAGTCAGAAGGCAGAAGGCAGAAGGCAGAAGGCAGAAGTCACGTTGACTTCAAAAATCAGCACTGGACATTCGTCAATCTGCGGTTCGCAGGTCGTCGAACTGTACCCCGTTCCAGGCCTCGCCAGGGACGGTTTCGGCCGACGGAGCACGGCCGCGTTCGCCTGTACATGAACTCATTTCTGTCGTTCGGATTAGATCGTTCCGGTGTAACATGCGATGCATTTGCGTC
>JBAWXQ010000029.1:0-19926 GCA_037144015.1 bacterium | reverse complement strand
TGGACACCTGCGGATATCCCAAGGATTCGCACTTCTACTACCAGGCCTGGTGGAGTGAGCGGCCCATCCTGCATGTGTTTCCGCACTGGAATTGGGGCGGGCGCGAAGGGCAGGAGATTGACGTCTGGGCCTACGGGAATTCCGAGGCGGTGGAGCTGTTCCTGAATGGAGAGAGCCTTGGGCGCAAGGCCATGCCGCGCAACGGGCACGTGGAGTGGAAGGTCAGCTATTTGCCAGGGGTGTTGTCGGCGCGGGGATATCGCGGGGGCCTGGTGGAGGTATCGGTTGAACGGGAGACCACGGGGTCACCGGCGGCCCTGCGACTGCTCCCGGATCGCTCCACCATCCGCGGCGACGGAGAGGATGTCTCGATGGTGCGGGTCGAGGTGATTGACGACGCGGGGCGCGTGGTGCCCATCGCAAGCAACCGAGTAGAATTTTCCGTGAGCGGCGCCGGCCGCCTGCTTGGCGTTGGCAACGGCGATCCGAGTTGCCACGAGTCGGATAAGGCGCCACGGCGAAGCGCGTTCAACGGACTGTGCATGGCGATCGTCCAAACAGACGTGGCCGCCGGTGAGATCGTCATTCTCGCCGAAGCGGAGGGGCTGAAGCCGGGTCGAGCTGTCCTGGAGGTTCTGGCAGGCACGCCCCGCCCGGGCCTGTGATCCCGAGAATACGGCGGTAGACGTTGAAGCCGGAATGCACCCCGTCACGCAGCATCCGCCACGCTCGGTGCCGTGCGGAGCATACCCGCATGATGAAAATGGCCACCGCTCTTCGCGTGGGCGACGATCGCCTTCTGCAGCGCTGTCTTCTGCGGCGCCTCCTCGATGCGCTCATACCGCCTGCCGAACACGCGTTCGAACATCTGGTTGTCGCTGGCGTAAGCAAGCGGAACCAGGTGAAACAGCGACTGAAACTGCACGATGTTCGACATCGGCGGAAGGATCGCCGCGAAGGTGTTGTCATAGAGCCACGAATCCGAAAAATAGGCGTTCAGTTCGTGCTCGGGAAAATATTGTGGGAGCAAGCGGTCCGCCCGCGCAAGCGACGCCTCGCAGGCAGTGCGGCCGAGCGGCACGCCCGCCGGAATGTGCACGCTGAATGCGCTGGCGCCTTTTGTGACCGCGCGTTGCCAGTCTCCGGACAGCGTCGTTTCGCCGGAAATCCTGCCGTCGCGAGTGATCCGATTTCCACGGACCATGCCATATTGTTCCTCGAAGACCGTGGTTTTGGCGTCGGGATCATGCACGCCGCCGATCCCGTCGTATTGGCCGTCCGCGCGGTAGCGCACGCCGCCGGGCGCCAGTACACACAACTCCCCGGTCGCCGCGTGACGAAATACGCCTGCGTCGAAGGGAAACCGGTCCACGAGATATTGCAGCCGCCCGAGCGCAACTAGCCGGCCTGTCACATGGTTCGCCAGCCAACCGATCTGCGCAAACCCGGGCACGCCATGCCTGACCGCATAATCGCGCGCCCACACCTCCAGATCGAACAGCGTTTCCCGGGTGACGGAAGGGGGAATGCCGCGGGCGGCATGACGCTCACACGTCCGCTCGACCAGCGAAAGAACGACCAACGCGTAGAATTGATCGGCTCCGCCCTTCGGCGTCGGCATCGGCCACGACGCGACCTCCTTGATGTCGAAGTCGTCCGCCGCCAGCAAGGCGCGACAATGCCACACCGCCCGCCTGAGTTGCGGCTGGCGTGCATATGGCGGCAAATCGGCGAGAAGCGCGACGCGCAGGTCCGCGGAAAGCCCGATAAAATCGCACGCCGCGCCGGCGGCGCGCTCGTCGAGAAACGCCGTCTCGCCGGGATAGCTCGCCGCGGTTCGCGCACAATCCCCCCACGAGCCGGAGGCAAAACCGTCCAAGCCGCACATCCCGCCCCGCTCTTCCGGGGCGGATGATGACGCGTTCGTCGTGTGTGTCATGGCCGGCTCGTCTCCAAATGGCCGAACACGTCCCGAATGTCGTAGGTGTCGCCCGTCATGGGCGAATTTCAGAAAACTTTGCCGGCGATGGACTCGGGAAGCGCGGGAATGTCGAGCATCCGGTTGCCGCCCCGGATGGACTCGGTGCCCTTGACGCCGACCGCCACGCTCATGCGGCCGGCCAGGGGCGTCGCGACCGGCGTCTTGCCGTCCGTGATCATGTCGAGAAAGTCGCGGCAGATGATGGGATCGGCTCCGCCATGCGAGCCCTCCGCCCGGCGGACCTCGTGTATCTCGTCGCCCGTCAGGTTCTTCCAGCGCTTGGAACGGCTGCGGTACTTGACCACCACCTTCGACCAGTCGTCCTGGTTCTCGACGCGCCCCTCGGTGCCGATGAAGGTGTAATTACGCCCGTAGTCCGGCGCAAAGTGGCATTGCGAATACGTCGCCTGGATGCCGCCGTCGAGTTCCATCATGATCGCGCTCACGTCCTCAACATCGACTTCCTTCCGATAGGCGCACAAGTCCATCTGGTTCCCGCCGTTGTCAAAGTGGTGGAACTCCACGCAGGAGTCCTTGTCGGGGCAGACGGGACAGCGCAGGTCGTTGGGTTTGTCACCACCGTAGTAGGAGAGCATGCCGAGCCCGGCCACGCGCTTTGTGTACTTGCCCGTGATCCAATGTATCATGTCGATGTCGTGCGATGCCTTCTGCAGGAGCAACCCGGTGGAGTTGCGGCTGGCGCCGTGCCAGTCGTGGTAGTACCAGCCCCCGCCATGACAGACGAAATGGCGTACCCACACGGCCTTGATCTCGCCGATGGCGCCGCTGTCCACGATCTCCTTCATCACGCGGAAGATATTCATGTAGCGCATGTTGAAGCCTACCATGAACTGCTTTCCCGACTTTTGCCACGCCTCGAGCATGCGGTCGCAGCCCTCGATGGTGATCCCGAGCGGCTTCTCGCAAAAGACGTGCTTGCCCGCGGCGAACGCCTTGAGCGCGTGAGCCTCGTGCGTGTAGTCCGGGCTCATGATGGCCACCGCGTCGATATCCCGCGACAGCAGCTCGTCAAGGTTCGTCGTCGTGAACGCGTCGGGGTTGACGTCCTTGTTGAACCGTTCAAGCGCCACGCCGCTCACGTCCATTCCGGCCACCACCGCCGACCGGCCGTCCCCCGTGTGCCAGTGCTTCGCCATGCCGCCGCGCCCCGTGACGCCGACGACGCCCATTTTGATTGTCTTGCTCATCTCGAAAGCGGCCCTTTTCGGCTCCTTCAGCAAAGTCGACCCAAAGTCGTCTGCCCTGCGGCTGATCCGACCATGGGATCGCGCCGATGCTGACGATCGCCTTCCAGGTCTGTTCGGTCTTCCAGAACGGATCGTTGCGGTCGCTCGGATCCACGCCGTTGGCAAGGCCGATGGTGATGGTCGATGCCGCGACCCCGCCTATATTATCAGGACAACGGTTCCCTTCGGAACGACCACAGGCGCGGGCGACTGCACCGCCAGACCACGATTTTTTACTTCTCCGTGGGCTGGGTTATTCGTTGCGATGGTCGCTGTGGCCAGATCCCACTGGTACAGCCCGTTCCAGCCGGCGGCGTAGATGTACGTGCCGTCGGTGGCCAGCGTGTTCAGCCAACCGGTCGTGTTGTTGTTAGCCCACTTTGAGGTTACAAGGGCGCCGTCCGTTATGTTGTATTTATGGATATAGATACTGTACGTCTCGTACAGGAAGCCGCCGTAATAGACGATGCCCTTATCTATGTCATATTGGGCACCCGTGATGAAATTCGCCGTGTGGAGGGTGCCGTCCGGGTTGTACTTGCTGACGTGCTGGGTGCTACTGGAATATCGCGAAACGTAGATGTTGCCTGCATCGTCGACCGCGATGTACCCTTTGTTGTTGTTCGGGTCGGGCATGTTGGCTTTCGTGATCAACACGGAGACGGTGGTCGGCACGTTGCCGACAAAGGTCACCTTGACTACACCGTTCGTCGTGCTGCCCGGCGTCACAAAGTAGAGGTTGCCGTCCTTGTCCACGCAGCCGCCGGCGTAGTAGTCCCGGCCATAAAGCAGCGGGTTGGTCATCGCCACCTTCCTCGTGTTGGTGCTTGGAGTCCACGTGGTGAAGGTCCCGTTCCAGGCCCCCCCGCCCGCGGGCGCCGACGCATCGTAGTAGGTCAGGTCTGTACTGGTATTTCCGCTCGAGGTGTAGAAGCGCTGGTCCTGGGGGCGGTAGACGATTACCGGTTCGTTGTAGTCGCCCGATCCTCCGAAAAAAGTATCCATCAGGCTTCCATCTGCGGCGTAGCGAAAGGTGTAGTTGTTCACCCCCTTCGGACCCGCTCCGTCCGGATCCCACATCCGGTTGACAAGCACCTGCCCGGGTGCGGCGTAAAGGGGCGACGCCAAGGCTGCGATGACCGCCACCGAAACCAACATCGACAAGTTCATACTTCTCCTTTTTGTCTGGGGTGGTATCCACTCAAAGGGCCATTATGCCACCCGCTTCATTGCGTGTCAACTGCAACGTTATAAAGCCAACCATTCCAGTATTGCCATAAGGGACAAATTCCTTGGTTAAGCGGGAAAACGCGATCGAAAAAAATCGTACAATTGTTAATGCTCGGTAGACGCGGATCGCTTCCACCGGTGGTTTCTTCCCGGGGTTCCGCCAGCAATTGGAACTTGTGCGCTGCATTCGGTAGACCGCGTTGTCCGGATCGAACCGGAAGTGGAGGTCGGCAATCTCCTGGTCCCGGGGAGGATGGAACCAGACCGTTCCCGTCGCATGCGAGGTTCTCGCGCCCAGGAACGCGGCGACCACGCCGGCGCCAAAGTTCGGGTGGATCCACGGAAAGGCGTCGCCCTCGTGGCGGATGCAGGACAGCTCGTAATCCCAGCGCTCGACGATCGCTTCGGCGGGCACCGAGGCGTCGTAGAGCGTGGCGGAGTTGACGCGCGCCAGTTTCGGGGCCGGACGTTCCGGGTCGCAGCCGTAGACGCGGATCTGGATCAGCGGACGTTCCAGTTCGCCCGCCCACCAGAGGCGGGCGTTCCGGCGGACTTCGTTCCATCGGTCGAAGGACGGGTTCATGGGCTCCTCTCGTGGACGCGCCCCGCGATCGCACGAATTTCCCAACAGGATAGAGCCACCGCCCAGAGGTGTCAACTGCAACGTTGCAGTCTAAAAAAATTGGCGTTTTCTTGCTTTCCATGAAAGCAGGAAGCGCGTATCGTACTGGACGTCGGATCTTAGTTCCGAAAACAGGAGCCCTTCTCTATGCACCGCACGCAATGTACGATCCTGATCTTCCTTCTGCTGCTGGTCTATCCCTGCGGCGCCGAAACCGTGTGGACCGAAGGCGAGGACACCTGGGCGTTTTCATACCCCGATCCCGATCCCTTCGGGGATGCGGCCTGGCTCGATCTGCGCCGCCTCAACGAAGCGCAGTCGGGCCAGCACGGGTTCGTCCGGTTGAGTAAGGACGGCTCCGGCTTCGTGCGCGGCGACGGCCAGCCGATCCGCTTCTGGTCGGTCAGCAGCTACGGCTTTCGTCACGCCCCCGACGTCATGGACTACCAGGCCCGCTTCCTGGCCAAGATCGGCATCAACATGGCGCGCCTGCATCTCAACATCCCGAACTACAACGGCCAGATCGACGACGTCAACACCGGGGAGATCGAACAGGTCTGGCGCTACATTAAGGCGTGCAAGGACAACGGCATTTACCTCACGATCAGCCCCTACTGGGGAAACGCCGGCGTTCCCCAGAAGTGGAAGGCGGAGTTGCCCGGCGGCGGCAATCTCTTCGGGCTGGTCTTCTTCAATCCCCGCCTGCAGGAGGCGTACAAGAAGTGGCTGCGCGTCTTCTACACCAAAGTCAACCCGCACACCGGCCTGCCCATCGCCCGCGATCCCTCCGTCGCCATCCTCCAGGCCCAGAACGAGGACTCCCTGCTATACTGGACCAGCCAAAAACTTCCCGCGCAACAGGTGGCCATCCTCGGCAGGCAGTACCACGACTGGCTGGTCGCCCACCACGGTTCCATCGCCGCCGCCTATGCCCATTGGAACGGCGAGCGCGTCGGCACCGAGGGGTCGATGGGCTCCCTGGCCGACGACCCCGACCGAGGGTTCATGGGGCTGTTCATCGTCTGGCACATGACCCAGCCGCCGCAGCCCGGCGGGCGCGCCCGGCGCCTGGCCGACCAGTTGCGGTTCATCGCCGAGACCCAGCGGAACTTCTACCGTGATATCGCCAAGTTCTGCCGCGAAGAACTCGGCTGCCGGCAGATCTTCAACGCCTCGAACTGGAAGACCGCCGACAACGTCCGCCTCTACGACGCCGAACGCTGGAGCTACGCCGCCAACGAGGTGCAGGCGGTCAATGCCTACATGGGGGGCGTCCACCAAGGCGCCAACACCGGCTACCGCATCGATCCCGGCGATCTCATCGCCCACCGCTCGGTGCTCCGCGAACCCCTGCACCTGCCAACCAACCTGCGCCAAGTCGCCGGCGCGCCGATGCTCATCACCGAAAGCTCCTGGGTGCGTCCCAACCTCTACCAGTCGGAAGGCGCGCTGCTGACGGCCGCCTACAGCGCCCTCACCGGCGTCGACTCCCTCTACTGGTTCGGCCACGGCGAGCGCGACTACCAGCGCGATCCCCGGCAGCGCCACTGGCACGTCAAGCGCGACCGCGACACGGGCTACGCCCTCAACATGTGGACCGTGGCCGATCCGGCCCAGCAGGGCATGTTCCCGGCCAGCGCGCTGCTCTTCCGCCGCGGCGACGTCGCCCAGGGCAAGCCGGTGGTCGACGAGCACCGCAGCCTGGCCGCCGTCTGGAACCGCGAGGCGCCGGTCATCAGCGAGACCGCCACCTTCGATCCCAACCGCGACGCCGAGAACCTGACCTACGCCGGGGGGGTCGACCTCGATGTGAGCCGCCTGGCCTTCCTGGTCGGGCCGGTGCAGGTGACCTACGACAGCGATCCGGCCCGGACCCGCATTGCCGACCTCGCCCCCTTCATCGACGGCAAACGGCAGGTGGTGCGCGCCAACACCGGCGAGCTGGCCCTCGATTGGAAACGCGGGGTGTTCACCCTCGATGCGCCCCGGGCCAAGGCCGTGGCCGGGTTTCTGAAGGCCGCCGGCGGCCAGTTCGAACTCAATGGCCTCGCCATCGCCTCCAGCAACGAATACGCCACCGTCCAGGTGGTGAGCTTCGACGACCTTCCCCTGCGGCAGTCACGGCGGGTGCTGGTCCAGGTCGGCACCGCCGCGCAGCTCAGCGGTTGGACCACACGGCCGGCCAAGGTCAAGGTCGACAACCGGGATCTCGACGGCGAGGAAATCCTCTACACCGGCAAGCCGCCGTGGCTGGTCCGCAACACCCACGTCTCCCTGAGCCTCGAGAACCCGCACCTGAACGCGGCCACGCTCCTCGACGCAGCCGGCTATCCCCGGAAGTCGGTCCCGGTCGAACGCACCGGCGACCGCCTCCGCGTTACCCTGCCGCACGACACGCTCTACCTCATGCTGCACGTCGCCAATCCGTAGCCAAACCCATCCAGCGTTAAATGAGCGTAACTACTCAGCGAAACCACCGCCGGCCGTTGGCCGGCGGATCAAACGGCAAAGAAACTGGAGTTACAGGGGAGGTATTCAGGAGTCAGGAGTCAGAATTCAGAATTCGAAGATTGTAACCACTCAGGCATTCAGAATTCGGTGTCATTTTGACTCCTGACTCCTGACTCCTGACTCCTGAATTCTGACTACAAATGAGCAAAGAACACCCCTATCTTTTTTTTGACCAGAAGGACGTCCCCCTGCTGCGGCAGCGGATCGCCAAGGAACCTTTCCGTCAACGATGGGCGTTGCTGAAGGCGAATGCCGACCACATCGTGACGGCGACAACTCCCGCAAATCCTGCGGGGGCGGCGCTGGACATGAAGGCAAACGACTTTCTTCTCGCCCGATGGCACCTCGGCAACGCAGGGACCTGCGCATTCGCCTACGTCGTCAGCGGCCAGCGGGAGTATGCGGCCCGGGCCATTCGTGAGGCCCTGCACGTGGCCGGGCAAAGCGCCGACTTCTGGGCCGGACCCAAGGACTGGAACAAGGGTGCCGCCTTGGAAACGGCCGCCAACGCCATGACCTGCGCCTTGGTGTACGACTGGTGCCACGACGTCCTGAGTCCTCCGGAACGCGAGACGCTCAAGCAGGCTCTGTTGGTCAAGGGCATCGAGCCCTACCTTCTGTCGGTGGATGCAGATCGCTCCGGGGGAGGCAACCCCGTGAGTCCCGACCAACAGGACTGGTGGGTCACCAATCCCGTCAGCAACTGGGCCGGCGTGGTTCACGGCGGCATGGGGACGGCGGCTCTGGCATTGTATTTCGACGATGGGAGGGCCAGACGTGCCGCAGAGGCGGCGAAGCAGTACCTGCCGGGGTTTCTGGACCATGTGTTCGGTCCCGATGGCGGCGCGCATGAGGGCATCATGTACGCGCTCTATGGCCAGGAGTGGGCGCTCTATTTCATCATGGCGGCGGGAAAGCTTTGGGGTTTCGACCAAGCACTCCTGCGGCGTCTGACCGAGAAGCTCGCGGGGTACTGGGACATCTACCTGCAAGGGCCCGACGGCCGGTATGCGAACTTCAACAACATGGAAGAGCTTGTCCTGCACGATTTGTGGAGTGCGTACTACGCGCGGAACGACCTGAACGCGGGGCTACGGCAGGAATTGGAAGGGATGCGCGACAGCGCCCCCAGCGGGCCGAACAGCGTCATGTCCGCCCTGTTCGAGTCCCTCGTTCCCGGCGGCGACCCGCTGTTGCTATGGGCGGCCGACAATGGCGGCTCACGCTACAAGTGGCGGGGCACGACGCCGTTCTACTTCCTCTGGCGCCGCGAGGATGCGCCCTCCCTGCTGTTTCAGGAATCCCCGCCGCTGCAGAAGGCCGTGCTCTTCCGCGAGACTGGCCACGCCATCCTGCGGTCGCCAGACTTGTGGCTGGCGTACAATGGCGGCTGGATCAGCGACTGCTCCCACTCCAACTGCGACCTTGGCTCCTTCGTCCTGGTGGCCGGTCAGGAGAGGCTTGTGCACGACCCGGGGTACGGCGATGGCGAGACGGGCCAACACTCCACGGTCCTGGTTGGCGGACGGGGCCAGCGCCGGGGTGGACGGGGCGAGTTCCTGCGTTTCGGATCGGGCCGCCGTTTCCACTACCTGGCGTCTGACCTATCGAAGGTGTACGAGGACCCGTCGCTGCAACGCTTCGTCCGCCATATGGTCATGGTGGACGGATCGTACCTGGTGATTTTGGACGACCTTCAAGCCGACAGCCCCACAGACTTCGAATGGCGGCTTCAGACGCGGCATACGGTCACGGTGAACGCGGACCGGGCCGTCGTCCAAGGCCAACAGTGGGACCTGCAGGTCCACAACGCCAACGCCCTGGCCGGGCAGACAATGGAAACGGCGGTCTGGCGACGGCAGCACAAGGAAGAAAGCCTGACGTGCCTGAGCATCCGGGCTGGGGCCGCTTCGGCGATGGCGTTCCTGACGGTGCTGTTTCCGGTACGGAAGGAGCAGGGCGCGGCCATGCCCGAGGTCCGCTGTCAAAGGCCGGGGGTCGTAGAGGTGACTCGGGGCGAGTTGATCTCCGACCGCATCGTGTTCGAGAAGCGCAAGGACCATTGGACGCTGACAACCGTCAACGACGAAGACGCCGAGGGCATTCCCAACGGCAAAGCCAGGACTCTAAAGGCTTTTCGGGCCGACGCCGACAGTCAGGAGTCAGGAGTCAGGAGTCAGGAGTCAGAATTCAGGAGTCAGGAGTCAGGAGTCAAAATGACACCGAATCCTGACTGCCTGAGTGGTTACAATCTTCGAATGTCTTCGCTGCATCTCTCATTCTGACTCCTGAATTCTGAATTCTGACTTCTGAATTCTCGGTGCGATGCAACGAAGAGGAATCGCACCCGCGCGTCGCGGCGGGGTGCTTTGCGCTTGTCGCACGGGCGGCAAGAATGTACTGTGCCAGCCTAGCAGCCTGTCGGTTTTAGCCTTGTATAGACACAAACCGTCTGCCGACCAGGCTGCTAGTTTTGGAAACCCGCCGCCAAACGGCAGATCCGCGTACAAGTAGATGCCAAAGGTCTGGCAAAACAGCTAAAATTCTGGTTTTGATGCTGTGGGCCTGTCCGTTTGCGGCGGGTTTCCCGACTAGGAGACTGTCGGCAGGGGGCGGGTCGCAACCAAAAGTCTAAATCCGACAGTCTCCTAGGCAGGTGAGGGAATGAAAACGAGAACGCACAAGGGGCAGCGGGAAGGGCGGAAGACGCCAGTCCGGCTCAAGGACGTGGCGGCGGAAGCCGGGACCAGTATCGCGGCTGTCAGCATGGTGCTGAACCAGCCTGGCAACGCCGATCAGATCGGAACCGCTTGCTCGCAGCGCATCCGGACCGCAGCCGAACGCTTGGGGTATGTGCCGAACTACCATGCCCAGATCATGCGCGGACGCCGCACTGGCGTTATCGGCATCGCGATGGAGTTCCGTCCGGGATTCGAGAACCACCTTGCCATCAGCTATTTCGGCACGTTGGTGGGGGCGGTCGACGAGAGCCTGCGGCAGGCCGGCCGCTCGCTGATGATCGTCAACGGAATGGAAGGACGCACGGCCGCCGGACAGGGCGTTCTGGCGCTCCGCCGCAAGCAAATCGACGGCTTGATCATCGTTGGGGTGACGTCGCGGATGTGCCAGGACCCCGTTCTCTTGGATCCCCCATCCGGACTGCCGATTGTCGTCCTTGAGTACAACGGAGCAACCTCCCTGCCTGTCATCCGGTTCGACCAGCGCGTTGGGGTGTGTCAGATCGTCGAGCATTTGGCGGCGCTTGGGCACCGCGACCTGCTCTGGGTCGCTACCGAGCCGGCAAGGCTGCCCGGCGGCACGATGGTTTCGCGTGAACAACTCTTCATGGACTGCGTCTCGAAGAGTGGGCTGAGGGCCGAGGTCTGTTGGAGTTCGGGCCAGCAGCCAGAGGCCGATGGAACGCCTACCCCAACGGAGCGGACGGCCGATGCCGTCCGGGCCGCCTTGCGGGAGCGCCTGTCGGGACTGCGTTTCCCGCCGCCCTTCACGGCGGTCGCCTGCTACAACGACGTGGCGGCCATGGGTGCCTACGCGGTTTTCGCGGAACGGGGGCTGCGAATCCCGGCGGACGTTTCGGTCACGGGGTTCGACGACATCCAGTCGCGCTTGCTGACGCCCAAGCTGACGTCGGTCAGCCACATGCTGGACGAGATGGGCGCGCGCACGGTGGAATTGCTGCTCAAAATGGTGGAGAACCCAGCCCATTGCAACGAAATGGCTGGCTACCGGGAGGACTTCGCGGCCCGGTTGGTCGTTCGGGCAAGCACCGCTCCGGTTGCGTCGAAACTGACGGGCGTTGTCCAGAGAGACTGATGTGACAAAACGCGAAGTGATACGGCTCGTGCTGGACGGCAAACGTCCTCCTTATGTTCCCTGGTCGTTTTCGTTCACGCAGGAAGCCAGACTGCGACTCACGCAGCATTTCGGCGCGGACGACCTGGAGCCCTTCCTGCAGAATCATCTCCTCGGCCTCGGGGAGGATATCGGCGTCTTTGACGATCTGGGCCATGATCGCGTGCGGGATCTGTTCGGGGTGGTTTGGAATCCGGCGCAGCCGGAGGTGATGGATATCGACCATCTCGTGCGCCGCTACCGGCGGCGGCTAACCTTCCATGGCGGCCTGTCCACACAGCGCACACTGCCCTATGGCAGTCCGCAGGACGTCAGGGCGGAAACGCGGCGGCTGCTCGAACTGGGCGCGGAAGGCAGTTACATCCTCGCTCCGGCCCACGCCGTCGAGGGTGATGTTCCGCTGGAGAACATACTCGCCTTCTGCGAGGAAGCGCTGGCCCAGCGCGGCTTCACGTGTTTGGGCAGCGCTGGGTCGCCGCCTTCCGGCTTCCGGATGTCGTGCGCCCGGGCGGCTGCGCGCGGTGAGCATTCCGTGTCCTGTCATACAACCTGAGGATACTCCCCATGACAAAAAGACAGCAGGAGCCCCGCCCGCTGATGCCGATTGAGCGATATCCCGACTGGGAGCGCCGCCTGGCGCGTCAGGATGCCTTCTGGGCAGGGGCGGTCATCGATCGTCCCGTGGCCACCATTGCCTTCCCCGCACCGGACACCCGCTACCCACGACCGGCATCCTGCGGCTTCGTATCCTGGAAGGATCGCTGGTTGGACCCGGAGTACCAGGCGGAACAGGCCGTGTGGCGGGTCATGAACACCGCCTACTGCGGCGATGCCCTGCCGGCTGCCTTTCCGAATCTCGGCCCCGAAGTGTTCAGCGCCTACTACGGTCAGGAAATGGAGTATGGCGAGGATACGAGTTGGTCCATTCCCTGCCTGCACGACTGGGAGGAGGCGGCGCGGCTGCGTTTCTCTGAAGACAACTTCTACTGGCGCAAGACGGTTGAGATGACGGATGCGCTGCTTGCCGCGGGGCGCGGCCTCTTCTATACGGGGCTGACCGATCTGCACCCGGGTGGCGACGCTGTCGCCGCCTTCCGGGACCCGCAGAATCTGAACTTTGACCTGATCGATCATCCGCACGAGGTCAAACAGTTGCTGGACCGGCTGGCACCTGATTTCAGCAGGATATTTGACACCTTCGTCGACAAGTTGCAGAACGCCGGGCAGCCCATCAGCACATGGGCCGGACCGGTGTCAACAAAGCGGTGGCACGTGCCGTCGAATGACTTCTCCTGCATGGTCTCGAAGGCCATGTTCGACGAGTTTTTCCTGCCCGGCATCGCGGTTGAATGCCGCCATGCCGAGGCCAGCCTCTACAACCCATGGAGGAATATGTGATGACTGGGAACGACAAAAAATGCCTTAGGAACTTGGCCGGCAGGTACGCGGAATATGCCATGGGCGCGCCCATGGCGCAGCGGCGGGAGAAGTGGCGACTCCACAACAATCGCCAGGAAAAAACAATTCCGTTCCACATCGAGGACAACGGCTCGTACTTCCGCGACCTCACGCGGCAGCCGGAATGCGAAAACGCCGCATGCCGCACCCTCGAATCTCAGTTGCTCCTCGCGCTGACGGCGTACGAGAAGATCGACGATGACCGGATCATCCCCGCCCGCTTCGTGGTTGACTGGTGCACCCCGTCAACCGGGGTCTGCGACGAGCTCTGCGTCATTCGCGCCGACAACGGCCGCGGCGACACCAAGGGATACACGACCAACCACCCGATCCGGGACATCGACGCGGATTTCGGAAAACTGAAGAAGAGTGCCATCCGCCTCGACCGCGAGGAAAGCGAACGGCGCCTGCACCTTGCTGAGGAGGTCTTCGCCGGCCTGCTGCCCGTCGAGGCCGGCCGCTCCGGATCGGCCTATTCCAGTGGCATTACCAACCGTGCTGTGCACCTGATGGGCATGCAGGAACTCTACCTGCAGATGGCCATCAAACCCGAGGCTGTACACCGGCTCTTCGGTTTCATCGCCGAGGATAACCTGGCGATCGGTCAGTGGGAGGAGGAACAGGGGCTGCTGACCTCAAACCACGACGGTAACCAGGGCTACTGCACCGGCAGTTCCCTGTTCAGCGACGAGACGGTGGTCCTCGCCGGCCGCACGGTGCGGTCGGCGGACCGCTACGGGTACCTGGAGTCGCAGGAATCCGCCGGCATCTCACCCGCCATGTTCGACGAGTTCGTGATGCCCTACCTCGCCCCGCTGGCCGCCAAGTTCAAGTTCCTGATGTACGGCTGCTGCGAAGCCGTGCACCACCTGATGCCGTCCCTCTTGCGCCTGCACGGTCTGCGCAAAGTCAGCGTCACGCCGTGGTGCGATCTCCGCTTCCTGGCTAACACCTGTCCGACGGACATCATCTGGTGCAGAAAGCCGGTTCCCTTGCTCCTGTGCGGCGACACGTTCTCCGAAGCCGCCTTGCGCAGCCATCTGCAGGAGACTCTTGATGTGGGCAAGGACTGGTTCATCGAGTTTGTCTACCGCGACACCGACCGCCTGACCGGTGCAATGGCCGACCGGGTGTCCAAGGCCTGCGCTATGATACGATCGCTAACAAGGCATCCCGAGGGCAGTCGCGGATGAGGGCGGCTTGCCACCCTCTTGTTGAGGTGGCAGCCTTCGGACGCAGAGGCAGCCGATCGTGCTCTCGACAAAGCTCGGTGGACGGCCGCAGCCATTCCTGCCGAGAGACAAGGCGTGCCTGTGCGCCAGTGTTGAGGAACGCCTCAGGTTGCTCGGGCGCGACTGCATTGATATCCTGGTGATTCACGAGCCCGACCGCCCATGCCGACGGCCGACCGGGGCGGGAAACCGACCGGGCGGGGCAGGGGAAGGCTCGCTCGTTGCTAACCGTTGCTAATGGCAGGCCGGGGCGAATGCCTAAAAAAGGCAGCGTCAAGCCGCCTCACGGGAAAGCCAGACGAGGCGCTGCCGGGGCGTTGCTAATCCGTTGCAAAAAAAAGGGGCCTAAAAAGGCCGTTATGCGCCGCAATGCGACAAAGTGACACACTTGGTGATTGGGCAGGCCAAAGGCTTAAATAGGGCAAAAAGGCCTTATTTATTGACTAAAAGAAGTGGAGGCGTGAAGCGGAGTTGAACCGCTGTACGAGGTTTTGCAGACCTCTGCCTGACCGCTCGGCCATCACGCCCAAAAAGGCGCTACGCCGGTTTCTTCTTCAAGGTTGCGCGACGCCGAGCCTTCACGTTCTTCTCACGACGAAGCCTGCGGGCGCGCTTGACACGTTTTCTAAGTTGTTGTCCCATAACGGCCGACAACATTATCAGACCTCGTGTGCCGGGTCAACGTGGAATCGCGGGCATTGACGCTGCATCCCGGCGGCACTATCATTCAGCCCAACAACAGAACGGAATCGGATGCTTATGCCGACCTACGAATACGAATGCCCCAAGTGCGCGCACCAGTTCGAGAAGTTCCAGAGCATGCGCGATGAGCCTCTCAAGAAGTGCCCGAAGTGCGGTGGCAAGGTGAAGCGCCTGCTGGGAACCGGCGCCGGCATCATCTTCAAGGGGGGCGGGTTCTACCAGACGGACTATCGCAGCTCGTCCTACAAGTCGGGCGCCAAGGCGGACAGCACATCGGCGAGCGCATCCAGCTCGGCGACCGCGGCTGCGACATCGGCCTCGGCCTCGACCGCGACATCGGCCGCGACCACACCCGCCGCAACGGCCGCGGCGCCCAAGACAGGCGGCGACACCAAGGGCGGCTCCGGCGGGGCTGGCGCCAAGAAGTGAAGCACTGAGCACGTCATGATTCTGCTGCCGGACATTCGTCATGCTGCGCTTCGCCCTGGCAGCGCCCTGCTTTGCTTCGCCCTCCTGACGGCTGCGGGCTCTGCCGCGGTTGGCTCTGCTGCGCCGTCCGATCTTCTGCCACCTGCCGCAATCACGGCGAACGACAACTCCTTTGAGATCTCTGCGGCCCCGTCGCGTTCGGGTCTGCGGGGGCCGGTGCTCTTCTTTGCCGACCAGTTCCGCAAGGACTTCCTGCGCACCACGAAGCTGGAGCTCGGGCGCGCCGGGCACCCGATCGTCATCCGCCTCGGCAGCCGCACCAACGACCTGCGCGTCGTCGGCGGGTTCGCCGCCGGCGTGGATGGCGCCGAACAGGAGCAGGTCGAAATTCCGGACCCGGAGCATGCGGATCTGGATTTGCTGCGCACAGTCCTGGCGCAGGCGCTGGCGCGGGAATGGCGTCGGGCTCTGCCGGCTGGCGCGGCTTCCGGGCGCCCGCCGCCGCGGGATCCGCCCGCCTGGCTGCTGGCCGGCGTGGCGCGTCATGTCGCCGCCGGGAACCGCCTGGCCGATTTCGATCGCGTGCAGACCCAATGGCTGCGGGGCCGCCTGCCGTCGCTGGCGGATATCCTGGCGCCCGAACCGCCGGCATGCCTGCTGCATCCAGCCATGCAGGCCGTGCTGGCCGCCTGGCTGCTGGACCGGCCGGGCGAGCCGCTCGGCGCGCTGCTGCGCCGGCTGGCAGCGGGCACGACGTGGAGCCCGGCGCTGGTCATTGAGGCGCTGCAGGAGCCGAAGGGCCTGACCGGCCTCTGCGAGGAGTGGGATGCCTGGCTGATTGCGTCGATGCGCGAGATTCGCCAGGTTGGTGCGACCACCCCGGGACTGGTGAGCGCGTTTCGCGCACAGCTGCAGATCTATCCGGGCGACTACGGGCTGCCGTTTCCCGAGCCCTGGCGCGGCCGGTCGCCTGATGAATGCCTGTCCTGGCCGGCCACGCCGGAGGTCCGGCAGGCGCTCCGCAGCAAGGCCATGGCGATCCGGATCTTCTCCGCCGGACGCGATGGCGCGCTGCAGCGGACGGCCGTGGCGTACGCGGTGTTTCTGGATGCGCTCGCCGCCGGCGAAGCGCCCGGTCGGGCACGCAGCCTGCTGGCGCAGGCCGAGGCGGAGCGAAAACGGCTGGAAGAGCGGACGGCAGCGGGTGATGTCCTGCGCGACCCGGTTGCGGAAATGCCAGCGATGCCTGGGAAAAAGAAATGACCGCGCCTCGAACACGAGGACAAGGAGTACTCATGCCCAAGCGATCCAAGGTGACCCTGGTCGGGAAGATACACCCGGATGTGCTGGCCTTCACCGTCGGACAGGACCCCGTGCTCGACCTGGAGCTGGCCGAGTGGGATTGCCTGGGAACGGCGGCGCACGTGGCCACGCTGGCGCGGCTGCGCCTCGCCCGGCCGGTGATCCGCCCGGTTGAGGCCCGCCGCGTCATCCGCGCGTTGGCGGAGCTCCGGGACGAGGCGCGCGCGGGTCGTCTGGTCATCACCGCCGCCGATCAGGATGTGCACCTGGCCGTGGAGCGCCTGCTCACCGAGCGTCTGGGCGAGGTGGGGCGCCGCGTCCACACCGGACGCAGCCGCAACGACCAGGTGGCGGTGGATATCCGCCTGCATGCGCGCGAACACCTCTCCCGGCTCGTGCTGGAAACCGCCGACCTGACCGCGGAACTGCTGCAGTTTGCACGCCGCCATGCGCGACTTCCCATGGTCGGGCGTACGCACCTGCAGCCGGCCATGCCCAGTTCCGTGGGGCTCTGGGCTGCGGGCTATGCCGAGGCTTTGCTGGATGATCTGCTGACGGTGGACGCCGCCTACGCCTACGCCGACCGCTGTCCGCTCGGCTCGGCCGCCGGCTACGGCGTGCCGCTGCCGCTGGACCGCGCCTTTACCGCGCGGGCGCTCGGCTTTGCCGCGCCGCACCACAACGTGATCTACGCCAGCAATGCCCGCGGCAAATGCGAGGCCATCATCCTCGGCGCGCTGGGGCAGGTGATGCTGACGCTCTCGCGCTTCGCGGAGGACCTGATCCTTTATTCCATGCCGGAGTTCGGCTACTTTGTGCTGCCGCCGGAACTGTGCACCGGCAGCAGCATCATGCCGCAGAAGTACAACCCGGACGTGCTGGAACTCGTCCGCGCCAAGGCTGCCGGCGTGCTGGGGCAGGGGGCTGCAGTCTGCGGCATGGTCAAGGGGCTGGCCGGCGGGTACAACCGCGACCTGCAGGAAACCAAGGCGCTCTACCTGGACGGGCTGCGGACCACGCGCGCCTCGCTGCGCATCCTGCGGCTGCTGGCGTCGTCGCTCACGGTTTGTCCTGAGCGATTGCATGTCGGCTTCACGCCGGGGGTTTTTGCCACGGATCGCGCGCTGCAGCTGGTGGCCGGCGGCATGCCGTTCCGCGATGCCTACCAGCATGTGCGCACGCACCTTGACGAGCTGGTGTCCATGGCCCCGAAGGCGGCGCTGGCGGCAAAGACGGATGGGCGCGGCACAGCGGATGTGGATTTCGCGCCCCTGCGACGCCGTGCCGCGGCGGTGCGGCGCCGCGCCCTGCGGCAGCAGCAGGCGACGCACCGCGCGTTTGCGCGGCTGCTGGGCGAGCCGCGGGCGTGAACAGCGGCGCGAGCCGGTCATTCGATAAGGAGCATGCGATGTTCGTTCCCTCACTGGCTCTTTCGTCCGGACTCGTCGCGGTTGGAGGTCCCGGCGCTCCGGCCGCCGCGCCGGGGATCTCGCTGCAGCAGGCGTGGCTGTCCGGCGGCTGGATCATGTGGGTCCTGGCAGTCCTGGCCGTGCTGGGCGCCGGGCTGCTGATCCGGCAGATTCCGCTCTTTCTCGAGCAGTCGGTCGTGCCGCGCGGCCTGCTGGCGGAGCTGCTGGACCGCATTCGTGCCGGCGAGCTGAACGAGGCGCGGCGGTTGTGCGAGGACCGCCCCTGTCCGCTGTCGGCCATCGCCCTGAAGGCGTTTGATCATTTGCGGCATGCGCCCAAGTCCGGCGTCGCGCTGCTGCGGGACACCGTCGAGGCGGAGGGGGCGCGGCAGGCGGACGCCATGCTGTCGCAGGTGCAGCTGATGCTCGACGTGGCCGTGATCGCCCCCATGTTCGGCCTGCTGGGCACCGTGCTGGGTCTGCTGCAGCTGTTCGGGCCTGCGGCGTCGGACGCGGGCGGCGCGCTGGCCGCACTGCCGCGGGGCGGCATGGTGCAGGCGCTGGTGACCACGGCCTTCGGTTTGATGGTCGCCATCCCCGCCATGGCCTGCCATGCCTGGATGCGCCGCCGGGTGACGCGGCGGATCGTGGCGCTGGAATCTGCGGCCGCTGAAATCGTGATGGCCGTGGTGGGCAGGTACGATCGATGAACTTCCGGAGACAGCTGCGGGCGCCTGATGCGCCCCTGATGCAGACCGCGCCGCTGCTGAGTGTGGTCCTGCTGCTCCTCTGCCTGTTTGTCGGCGGCAGCGCCTTTGTCCCGGCAGTGCATGAACCAGGATTCGAGCTTTCCGACGGCACGAACGGGCAGCTGGTCGAGCAGCGGCCGGAAGCGATGGTCGTGGAGATCTCCCCGGCCGGCGAACTTTCGGTCAGCCGGCAGGCGCTGACGCTGGACGAGCTGCGCGTCCGGTTGCGCCAGCTTTCGCGCGAGATGCCGGACCCGGTTGTGCGGGTGCGCGCCGACCCGGGCGCCCTGGTTTTGCATGTTCTGGGCGTGCTCGAAGCCTGCCGGAGCGCGGCGATCACCTGCTACACCCTGGCCGGCGACGAGCCGTGATTCGTAACTGATTTGCTTGCACGTCCTCAGCCTCTGGTATATCTTTCGGCTCTTATCTCCCGTGCTCGGGTGGTGAAATGGCAGACACGCATGTTTGAGGGGCATGTGCCGAAAGGCGTGGGGGTTCAAGTCCCCCCCCGAGCACCAATCAATAAAGTCGAATCTATCGGGACTTTTCAACGGCTGGACCTGCTTGCCCGTGCCGGGCCTGAACTGGGCCCATGGGCTTGTTTCGAAGGAGTCGACGCATGAGCGATTGTCCCTGTTGCAGCGGTCGGGCGTACGAGCAGTGCTGCGAGCCGCTGCTGTTAGGTCAGGCGCGCGCCACCACCGCCGAAGCCCTCATGCGTTCGCGCTACACGGCTTATACGCTGGCGGAGATCGACTACGTCTTCAAGACTTCCGGACCGCGCGTCCGCAAGGAGTTTGACGCCGAAAGCAGCCGCAAGTGGGCCCAGTCCGCCGAGTGGAAAGGGTTTGAGATCCAGCGCTCGGAGGGCGGATCCGCGCAGGACGACGAGGCGGTGATCGAGTTCGTCGCACGCTACCAGGTTGAAAAGGCTGATTTTCAGCACCACGAGATCGCCCGGTTCGGGCGCGTGGATGGCGAATGGCGGTTCATGGATGGCAAGATCGTGAACCCCCCGCCGGAGCGCCGCGAGGCACCCAAGCTCGGGCGCAACGATCCCTGCGCCTGCGGCAGCGGCCGGAAGTTTAAGAAGTGCTGCGGCCTGGCAGCTTGTCGGTCTTAGCCGTTGCGCGTCACAAACCCCTTGCCGACAACGCTGCGATGCTACGCGCAATATTCTT
>JBAWXQ010000028.1:0-20188 GCA_037144015.1 bacterium | reverse complement strand
TTCTGAGTCGATGGAAACAGACGCTGTGATCGATGTGGCTGACCTTCCCCGGGCAAAGACGATTTATTGGCGCCCTTCCTGGCTTTGGATTCCGGTCGCCGCTGCTGCTGCGGCGCTGATTGTGGCGCTGGTTGTACCGCACTTCCCTGGCCGCATGGGAACCCAGGTTGCCGGCAATCAGGGAACAGTCGGGAAACAAGTCAACACCGCGACGGCTATAAAATCGTATCCTGTTGCACATGAAACAGTTACAAAATCAACACCGCCTGACCAGTCGATCGCCTCCGCAGGTCATCCCGACAAGCCGGAGCCACCGAGCGGAAACGGCAGTTCTCAGCCGGAAAAGAACGTCTTTCGCCCGCAGGAGACGGTGCCGGAAACACGTCTGGCGGTCTCAAATCCTGATCTACCGGTGGCTCCGAAAGCCGTCCCCCGACCACCCACCCCTGACGCGCTTCCAGTCCGGGTCCGGGATGAGCCTGGGGGCATGGTCGCCATGACAGCGCCGATACAAGACACGCCGCGTGAGGCGACCCCATCGATCCTGGATCCTGCCAAACCCGCGGTTTCAGCTGTGGCAGCGGCCGCCGTTGTGCGCCAACCGGTCGAAGGTCAGGTCAGTGGTGTCATGGGAAACGTTTACATAACCCGTCTGGCTGCGGGCAGGAAAGTTCGCACAACGGCGCAGGCGGGTATCAATTTCCAGCCGGGCGACCTGATCGAATCCGGACCTTCCAGCGGCAGCTTTCTGCGCTACGCGGACGGCTCCACCGTGCGCCTCTACAGCAACACGCAGCTGACGCTGGGGCGGGCCGGTAGCTCGCGTGACCTGACTCTCTCTTCCGGGGCGGTTGACCTGCAGGTGCAGCCGATGAGAAACGGGAGCAACCTGATCGTCCGGACTGTGTTTGTCGACGCGCGCGTGGTGGGGACCGATTTTCGTGTCATGACCGACGCCAAGGGGAGCTGGGTCGGTGTCAGGGGCGGACGCGTGGAAGTGGTTCGCACCCGGGCCAACGGCGAGGTTGTGCTCCTGGAACCGGGCTATTTTGCCTCGTCTGTCCGGGGGTGGCCCCCCACGGCCATGTCAGACCCCAATTGGCGCAACAAGTGTCAGCTGTTTACCGGCAGCCCGAGGTATCCATGAACAGGAAAGAAAAGACCAGCCAAGCCGGTCGCATGGCCGGGTTGACGGGGAAGCCTGCGGGCTCAATTGTAGCGCGCCGCTGTGCGGCGCGGCCTGCCACGGAACTCGCCCTTTCGCAGCAAGTTAGCCCTTGCATCGACACGCGGAAGGATTTACTTTAACAGGCGATTATGTGGTGCGGTGGAACCCGCCGAAACGGGGATCTGCCGGAAGGTTATCCAATGACAGACCGAGGTAATCGAAAACCGTTGCGCATGGCTCTGGTTGCGGCAGCCGCTCTGGCCGCGGTCGCAGCGATTGTCACCTGGATGATGCCGGAAAATGTACGCCAAGCCGCAACCGCCAATCCGCGCCGTACTTCCAGCACCGCGCCAGGCGGTTCCTCTTCCGTTTCAGCGGCCCGGCTTCCAGGCGACCCCAAGGCGGATATCGACGCCATGAAGGACGAGTTTGCCGGGCTGATGAAAAAGCGCGCCGGGCTGGAAGACCAGTTCAAGGCCAGCCTGAAGCTGATCAACGACGCGCGCGGTACGACCGACACGCCCAGCAGCTTCAACACCGAAACCATGCGGAAATACCGCGACACGGTCCTGACCCTCGAAAAGGCCTTGGACAACCACCCCCGGATCCTGGCGCTGCAGGAACTGTACGATGTGGCCCAGACAGACCGGGTCGCAGTTTCCCGCCAGCAGGCAAATATTCTGGATGGCTGGCGCGCTGCGCGCGACAGCCATCGCAAGCAACTGGAAGACGCGCTGCATGCCGCAGACACCGCTGCCGAAGCCGAGCGCCAGCAGCTGCTCCAGAAAGCCGGCGTGAAAGACCCCCGCATGCTCTCGCCGGAAGACCTGAAGCTTTTCCACGCCGCCGGCCAGCGCTTCTCCGCCGCCAACGCCGCCGCCAAGGATGCCTATAAACTGGCGTCCGATCTCCAGGCCGAGAAAAAGGCGCGCGAAAAGGACGGCTCCGCCACGCGGTTTGAAGAGTTGAATGCGCGCGATACGGAACTGCAGCAGGCGCAGGCGCAGTTCAAGAAACAGATGCTCCAGCTGCGCACCGAACTGCGCACGAGCGACGCCGCCATTGCGCAGCTGCAGGCGGCCGCCGTCGAGACCAGCCAGGCGCACCTGGTGGCCATGGAGTCCCGGCCGGAGGTGGCCGCGGCGCAGAAATTTATCGACGGCTGCGATTCGATCCGCGCGGACATCGACCGGCGCGCGCGCATCCTGCGCAAGGCGATTTTAGCGAAGGACAGCGGGTACAAGGCGGACCTGGACAAGCAGGCCGCGGCCGGCGGGTTGGCTCAGGTTGGCGAGGATTTCTGGAATGCGGAGGGTTGATATGAATGCAAAGCAGAAGGTGGTTATGACAAACTCCTACATGTTGCGCCGGCGGTACGGGTCCCTTTGGATCGGGCTGGCCGTGCTGGCCATAGGCACATTCTCGGCGCTCGCGCAGGCGTGGCCGGAGATGCCTACGCACAAGACCTACGTGTTCCCGAGCTACTTCCCGAAGAACGGGCAGCCCAACTACACATCTTCCGGCTTCCAGGTCGGCTTTGTGCGAGAGCGCATGGAGGGGTTTTACGAGGGGTGGTGGCGCGAAGTCAGCTATTACATGGCAAACCCGACCAACGGGCTGAATGTCAATGGTTACTACATGGACACCAAGACCGTGGGCGAAATCGCGATGCCGTGGCAGTGGAGCCCCGGCGCGGTCCAGACAGCGGAATCGAACGTCGTGGGCGCCGTGATCGGCACGGCCGTGGCCGGAATTACGAACGTCTACACCGGCACGCTCAACCCCGTGCCCGAGGCCGGCAAGTCGCTGACGATCCAGATCGGCACCATCTACCTGACTGACACGACCGGCGGCGGACAGATCCTGGGCGCAGGCGTCGGCACGGTGAACCACGCCACGGGTGCCTATTCCTTCCAGCTGAATGTGGCCGCCCCCCCGGGGACACCCATTCAGGCGTACTACACCTGCTTCCTCTCCGGCTCCGGGACCTCGCCCGGCGCCTGGGCGAACTTCTCCGCCCCGATCGGAGACCCCGGTAGCGACCGCTACCCGGACGGACAGGGCGAACAGTTCGACGAACTGCCGGACACCCAGTCGCCATCCGTGAAATACCGGCGATGGGACTCGGTCAACAAGGTGCTGATCGACGATCCGCTGCAGGACGGTTTCTGGACGCCGGGCGAACGCTTTACCGACATGCCCGGCAGCAGCGGCCTTACGCCGCCGAATGGCCGCTGGGATCCCTACGTCCACGCGGAAGACACCTGGATACCCAAGCATAGCATTACAGGCAACATCATGCTGGCGAGCGCCTATCAGGCGCTGATTAACTTCATCACGAACGCGACCGTTGGCGACGTCTACGCCGACTACAACATGGGCACGGTTTGCGACACCAACAACCCGGCGCGCGTCATCTCGACCGTCAGCATGGCGGAGCCCATCGTCGACCTGTGGATTGCCGATTTTGTAACCGGAAGCAATCGCCTGTACCGGGTCAACGAAATGAATCTTTTCCCGCCGGACCATTACGAGGACGGCGTGCCCTACTACGGCGTGTATACCGATTTTACGCAGGCAGATCCGGACGGTAACCCGCTCATGGTTACCATTACCAATAACCCGGGCGCGGAACTGCAGGGCGATGCCTCGCACACGTATGTGCGCGATGTCACCACGCCGCCGGTCAACCTGCGTCCGACATACACCAACATTCCCGCCCTGCGGCGGTTCGAATACGAATCGAGCCCGGGCGGGAGGCCGTGGGTCTTCCGCGCCGACACAAATCTCTATATCGAAGTGTATACTTTTCTGCAGGAGCTGACCATTCAGGCAATTGTTGCCAATCCTGGCGTGGTCTATCAAGGGTTTGTCGATGATGGCAGCGGCGGCATCATTTGGGTCGGCGCTGGAAATCCGTGGTCCTATGTCCGTAGAAATACGCCGATCCCGCTGCCCGCAACCCTGGCGCAATATCGCTGCCGAATCAGGATTCCGATCTATTATGCGCGTCCCCTGTGGGGCGCTCCCAGCGCCCCAGCAACATACCTGAATCCCATAGCCACGGCCCCGGCCCCGGCGCCTTATCTGAATCCGTTCATCGATGCGGTGGGCGCCGACGATCAACCGACCGCATTCGTACCGGAAGAGCCCTATTCCGATTTTGTCTCCTGGTGGGATCCGACCGGCGGGAATGGAAACGGCATATGGGTGCCGGGTCTGTACGGAACGCCGCGAGGCACCCTGCCGCCGGGCAGCACGGCAACCGCAGATTACTGGTCATATAGCAATTATTGCAAATATATTCAGAACAACTACCCGGGCAACACCGCCGGTCTGATCCAGCGCTGCGGCGATCAAAAGTATGACGGTCCGGAAAACTGGGCCGAGGTTGACAACAACCAGATGATCCAGACCGGGTCCATGACAACCCCGAGCACGAGCCTCGGCGAGGGACTCTCAGGCTGGGATTTCCTGGGTGGAATTGCCGGGGCCACGTCGTATGAAACCTGGTGGCAGGGAAAGTTCGGCACCACCCCGGTGCTGACGGCATCCATTCCGGTCATGAACGAATGGAAGCCGCCGCTGACCGACGCCAATCAGGTTGTGCCGTCCGTGACCGTGACCAACATGACCTCAACCGGCGCCGTGGTTACGGTAACCTACGGGTCTGTCACGCATCCGCCGCCCGGCACCACCTGGACCTACGACTCTCCGCGCGAATTCTACGATATGGCCTCGTCGCTGTATCACAACCCTGACCTGGGGTCGTCGTCCGCCATTCAGATGCGCGACGGGACGTACAATTTTCCGAGCTCACCGGATGCAAATCCTCTGGCGTGCGATTACGGCGGCGACCTGCGCCTGGGCGAGGTCACCTCGCCGTGGAGCGCCGCCATCTTTGGCCAGGACCGCGGCGACTGCGATCCTTCGTCACCTGACCTGACGCCTAGCACAAGCATTCCCTCGGGTGGTCCATTTGCCTACAACACCCACGCGAATTACGGCTACGATGCGGCCAATCAGCTGAACCTGGAGTTCTCGACCTACCGCACCGACGGCCAGTCGTTGACCGGTCCTCGCGGCGGACACCGCAAGCCAATCGGCTACGACTGGCATTCGAGAACACACAGTTCGTGGGCCGATGCGGTCATCTACGCCAAGGATCACCGCGACGTGAACCTGAACGGCCTGATCGACCAGGGCGAGACCGTGCCTGCAGGATGCCACAACTACTCAACTGACGCCGACCCCTCGACCCCGGACAACGGCATGAATACCATGACCCTGTTCGGCTGGGAGCGCCTGGTCGAGGACAATGTCGACACCTTTGACGCAGTGGAAGACTTCAACAGCGCGTCCCGGTTCAAGATGGCGCGCAGTAACACCAGCGATGTGCCGTTCATGCAGCCGTCGTGGTATGCATGGACCGAGGGGGCCAGGTCCTCGAACACCCTCTCGACCGTGGTCGGCGCCCAGATCCGCTATGCGGATACCGACGGCAACCTCGCGTACACGCCCGGCGTGGACCTGGTGTGGATCGATGGCAACAGCAGCGGGAAATTTGATGACACGGAGACCATTATCCACGACCGTCTGGGCACGGGGCTGATGCATTCAGGCGTGGGGCCGGTTGCCGCCCGATGGGCGGATGTGGACTCCAACACGGTCTATGGCGTTGGCCGCGATCTGGTCTGGATCGACAACCAGACAGCCGGTGCCCCCGGTGTGTTTGACAGCGACGTTGTGCTGCAGGACATGACCGGCCAACTTTCGCCCGGCGAAGGCGCCCCGTCCATCCCGAACAACCTGCGAACCACCCGCCACATCTATGTCTACCCGACGAATGGAACCTGGCAGCTCATGTGGGCCGTGACCAACAGCTACGCCGCCGCCACAGTTACGCACTCCAGCACCAACGGATTTGAGCTCATCTACACCGAGCCCGGGTTTGTCTGGAACCCGGATGCGACCGTGCTGACCGGCCGCCTCTGGAACGCCGCGTCCGAGGGCGATGTGCGCTATGTCTGCCGCACAGTCAACGATCCCGGGTACCTGCCCGGCGAGGATGTGTTCATCGACATGAACCATGACGGCCTGTACACCGCCGACACGGCCATCTCCGTGCCGTTCAACAATCTGCTGCGGGTCTACTCCGGCATGGCGGCATCCGGGACAATCTCCGTCGCCTACACGACCAACGGGATCAACACCAACTTCCACCGCGCCACCAGCGTGGCCTGGCAGGAAACCACCCTCCCCGGCAACGTGCGCAGCGGCGAGACGATCCTGTTCAAGACCGTTCCGCCCACGAACGGGACGCCCGCCTTCGGCGACATCTCGGCCTACGTCAAGTGGATCGATCTGCCCGGGTTTAACCAACTAACGCCGAACGGCACCTTTGATCCGGTCACCACCGTCATCAGCGGCGGCACGGACGGGGAATACACCTTTGGCGATGCCGTGTTCTACGACGCCAACTTGAACAACGTGTATGACTACGGCCAGTACGTCAACATCCCCCTGTACATGGTCTCGCTGTACAACGCGAGTGGCGTGGCGTCCCCCGGCGTTTACCTGGCCGGCCAAAAATACGGCACCATGACCCGCGAGCGCTACATCAGCGGCTACAACCAGAATCAGCCGGTTTCAGCCGACATGCCCACACCGAGCCTGCTGACACACGAGCAGAGCCACGATGTGCTCAAGTATCCGGACTTGTACGACTATGACCGGTTCACCACGGAGGTCATCAACAACCCGGTTGCCGGCGGTGATCTCATGACGATCCCCGGCGGCATGGTCCACGGGTACCCGGACCTGAAGTTCAAGCGCAATACGGTCGGCGGGTACTGGCCGCGTCTCAACGCCGTTGTGCCGCAGGAGCTGAACTATGGCACCACCCCGATCCTGCGTCGCGATGGCGGGCCGCAGACGCTCTTCCTGTACCCGGTGGAGCGCAACAAGGACCAGTACTACGTGTTCCGCAACCAGGCGAACCCCGCCGAGTACTTCACGCTCAACCTCAACGCCGGCGATCTGCTCGGCGCGGTGAATACGAACAACGAGCAGCCCTCGCCCTATGCCAACCCGATCGGTCGCGGCCTCGTGATCGGCCACAGCGACTACTCCGGCGGCGCCCCGGGCTTTCCGCAGCAGCAGCGCTCCAACAACCGCTTCACCTGGCTCTACGTGCAGGCCGACGGCCTGTACGACCTGGAGGATGGCGATGCCATTGTCGGCGCTGGCGACACCTTCGGCACCACCGCGCGCACGCGGCAGTTCACGGCGCAGACCGAGCCGCCGGCGGTCTGGTTTGACCAGACCGACAGCGGCCTGCGCATCATTGACATTCAGGCGCCGACCGAGCCGTACGGCCCGGCCAAGGTGGTGGTCGAGTGGATCACGCCGGCCGGCAGCGTCACCAGCGGCACCGAGTGGTACTCGACGCCCAAGGGCGTCGATGGCGATGCCGACGGCATACCGGATGTGTGGGAATACTACTGGCTTGGCCGGTATACCGATCCGCTGCTGGAATGCAACGGACTGACCGATCATGACGGCGACGGCCTGCCCGACTATGCCGAGTGGCTGGCGCACCTGAACCCGCTCGACCGCTGGTCGTGGTCCATCGGCGCCAACACGACGTTCACGGACGCGGATGTGGACATCGACGGCGACGGCATCGGCAACCTGTCCGAGTTCCTGCTGGGGCTCAACATGCGCGAGCCGGACAGCGATGACGACAATTACAGCGACTCGGCCGAGCTGAACCCGAACGTCGAAAAGGTAGACATCACCGGCCCCGGCGGAATTCGCCGCATCACCAGCCCGCTCTACTCGCGCTCGCCGCTGGTCGAGCGCAGCGTGCGCCTCACGCCGTCATCCCGGCTGATCATCCCGGCCTGGGAAATCAACGACTACTACCGGTTCATGGTCACGAACTGGACCGTGGAAGCTTGGGTCAAGCTGGACTCCTCGAACGAGACCGGCACGATCGTGCAGCGCGTGACACAGCAGGGGCTCGTGACCTTCGAGCTCGGCATCACGAACAACCGCCCCTATACCACCTTCAACGGCGATAACAGCCTCGCCTACCGGGTCGAGATGGCAGGTGGAAGTGCGGCGCTCGCGTCCAACACGTGGTATCATCTGGCCGGCGTGTTCAGCCGCTCGAACGGCTCCCTGCGCCTGTACCAGGATGGCTCCTACGCGGCCTCGATGACCGTGCTGGGGCTGCCGTCCGACGGCCACATCTCCGGGATCGCCGGCTCCGACGTGGTCGGCACGGTCAGGCTCGGTGGCGGGTTCAACGGCTTTGTCGACGAAGTCCGGATCTGGGGCAGCCCGCGCACCGCGGCCCAGATGGCCCAGGAGTACGCGACCATCATCAACACCCCGTGGGTGCCTGGCGCGCTGACGCTCAACGGCGTTACCAATGTGATCACCAACCTGGTGAGCTCGCTCGGCAACGACGGCTCCCTGCTCTGCAACCTGCGGTTCGATGACGGCCAGAACCTGACCGTCACCAACAAGCTCGACGGCACCGTGCACGTGGCCGGCATCGAGGACTGGGTCCACCCGCTCGGCCCGAACGAGGGCGTCTACTGGAACCGCCTCCCGACCAACATCTACGCATACGGCTACTGCGTCATGCTGAAGGGCGGCGCCACCCTCACGACCAATGCCAACGACGTCGTGCCGCTGCGCCTGTCGAGTCTGCAGCCTTCGCCCATCGACGACCTGAACGAGGACAACATCCCCGACTGGTGGCAGCTGGTCTACTGGGGGACGAACTTCAACCCGACCGTAACCGGTCCTGCAGCCCCGGATGCCGATCCGGATGGCGATGGCCTGACCAACCTCGACGAATACCAGCAGGACACGAACCCGCTGGATCCGTTCACCGGTGGTGGCACGGTCTCGGACGGCGATGACGACGCGGACAACGACGGCCTCAGCAATGCGGATGAACTGCACGTGTTCTTCAGCAACCCGAATATGGCTGACACGGACGACGACGGCATCCCGGACGGCGAAGAGATCGGCGTGCGCATCTCGACCAACAAGCTGGCCTACGGCCTGCAGAACGTTGTCAGCGGCCCGACCAACTCGCTAAGCCCCTCGATTCCGCGCAGCATGGTCCTGGGCCTGACCAACAACCCGTCCGGCATCCTGGTGCCGCACTCGGAGCGGTTTACCTTCGCCAGCTCCGTGGTCAGCGGACCGACCGTGAAGATCACGGCGCCGCTCAATGGCGCGCAGATTGCCGTGCGATTCACTGCCGTGCAGGGGTCGGTGACCTCCGCGACGCCGCTGAACCGCGTGCGCCTGTACAACAACGATCTGTACGTGGCGGACCTGACGCTCGACGTGAACAGCAACTTCAACTACACCGCCATCATCCGCTCCGGCGCCAATGCGCTGACCGTGATTGCCGTGGACACCGAGGGCGGCTTTGCCATGGAGACGGTCAATGTCACCGGCACCTTCCTGCCGGCCGACATCCGCGTGACACAGACCTGGGATCAGCCCGGCGATCTGGACACCTGGCTGATCGATCCGCAAGGGCGCCACATGGGGTGGACCATGGGCGGCCCCGGATACCCGACCGATGCCGGTTCCGGCCAGCGCATCCCCGGCGCCTTCCTGGATATCGATGACATCCCGGGCACCGGGCCTGAGAACATCACGGTCCAGCGCGGCTCCGCCACCACCGGCGTGTACAACGTCTGGATGAATAACTTCGCCAACCGCGCCACGCCGAACTCGACGGTCCGCGTGCTGATCAAGGAAGGCCAGGCCGGCGAGAAGTACGTGGAGTTCGGCCCGCAGGCCATGCCGGTCTCGGACGCCAACGGCAGCAACCCGCAGGCCTGGTGGCACACCACCGACATCTCGTGGCCGGATGGCACCATGACGCCGCCGGGAACGCCGGTTTCCGGCAGTTCCAGTCAGACGATCGCTGACGAAGGCGTGGGGCTCACCGCCAACACGGGTTGGACCATCGAGGGCTGGATCAAGACCGGTAATGCCAACCAGAGCGGCGCGATCGCCCGCTACCGGCTGGACAGCGGCGTCGACACCCTGACCGTGGGCCTTTCCAATAACTGTCCGTACATGATGGTGCGTGGATCCGGCGGCGCCCGATACGAACTGCTGGCTAACGCGCTGCCGACCAACGAATGGGTCCACCTCGCGTTTGTCTATGCTGAGGGGCGCAAGGCCATCCGCATCCACGAGAACGGCACGCTGGTGTGCTCGCTCGCCATGCTCGAGACGCGCAACACACTGCGCGGGTCGATGTACCTGGACGCGCCGCTGGTGCTGGGCACCTCGACCAACCGCTTCACCAGCGCCAAGCTCGACGAACTGCGCTTCTGGAACCTGGCCCGCAGCGGTGGCCTGATCGGCCAGAACATGCATGTTCTTTACGTTGAGAAAGCATCGTCTCTGATCGCCGGCTATCACATGGATGATGGCGGCCTGACCGTTGAGGATATGAAGCATATCAACGATGCGAAGTACGCCCTCAAGGACCAGTTGGACGTCCGGATCGACGCCAAGCCCGGTGTAGACGGCACTTGGGGCACGGCGGATGACATCGCGGCCGGCGCAGGCGCCGACGGGCAGAACGACGCGGTCACGGCCACGGACTGGGCACCGGTGTACGGCATCCGCGACTCCGATGGCGACGGGCTCCCCGACTGGTTCGTGTCGCTCTATGGCATCACGGAGGCCTATGGCGACGACGACAGCGACGGCCTGAACAACATCTATGAGTACTGGTGCGGCACCAGCCCGCTGGTCGAAGACACCAACGGCAATGGCACTACGGACGGCGAAGAGGACTTTGACAACGACGGCGTGAACAACCTGGGCGAGCAGGCCGCAGGCACGGATCCACGGCTGTCCGACACCGATGACGACGGCATCACGGATGCCATGGAAGTCCGCTACAGCACCGATGGCGCTGACCCTGCCAGCCCGGCACAGCAGAATGTGCTGAAGCTCGACGGACGCTCGACCAGCTACGTGCGCGCCGCCCCGGATGCGCAGCAGGCCTTGGGCACGTTCGACATCTCGGCCTGGGTCTTCCCGACCAACCGGCCTTCCGGAAACGCGGAAATTGTGGCGCGCGACATCGGTGGCGGCGTCTACAACTACTGCCTCGGCATCGACTCCAACTGTGTGCCGTTCGTCCGGTTCGCGACCGCCACCACCAACGTGACGCTGGCTGCGCCGGTCCTGGGCGCCCTGCCTCTCAATCAGTGGGGGTATGTGCGGGCCATCTTTGACGCCGCGAGCGGCAAGTTCTCCCTCTACCAGGGGTCGGCGGCGGTCCGGGCCACCGTGGTGGCGTCCGTGATCACCGAGAAGCGGCCACTGACGCAGGCCAAGGGGCCTGTCGAACTGCGCGTGGGCCGCGGCTTTGCCGGCATGATGGACGATGTCCTTGTCAAGGGCGCCGCCGGCACGCTGATCGATTATCCCTTCGACGACAATACGGCTGCCCCCGCCACCGGCATCAGCAACTACGTGGCCAGCGCGACCTATTACGGTAGCGGACGCCAGGGGTGGGCGCAGGGCGGCCAGGTGCAGAACTACATGGCGCCGACCGACTGGAACAACCACTGGGTCAATGCCGGCACCTTCGTGGGCGGCGCCGAGCTGTTCGGCAACTTTGGCGTGAGCGATGGCGAACTGCCGCTGCTGGTTGACAGCGACGGCGACGGGCTGGCTGATTGGTGGGAGATCCAGTTCGGCCTCAACCCGTTCAGCTCCGACAGCATTGGCGATGGCGTCAATGACGCGGATCGCGACATGTCCGGCAGCGGGCTGCGCAACTCCTACATCTACCTCATGGATTCCGATCATGTCATCCGCGCGGATCCGCGCAGCGTGATCAATCCGGCCACGGGACGCCTCCTGGTTGGCGACCTGGCGCCGATCTATGGTCCGACGCTGCTGAATACCACCAACGGCCTGACCAACGCCGAGAAGCAGCAGTACGGCCTGCACCCGCTGCTGGCCGATACGGACGACGACGGGCTCACCGACGTGGCCGAAGTGCGCGGCACAGCCTCGGTCCTGCCGCAATTCACGATGCCGAATGCCTCGCTCTCCCCGGCCCGGAGCGGCGCGCTCAAGGTCCTGGGCGCCGGCTACGTGGAGCTGCCTGCGAACCAGACGCGCATCGCCCTGGACGCCTCCTGGACCGTGGAAGCGTGGATCAACATCGACCCGGCCTTCAGCGGCACGGGCAAGGTGATCCAGCGCGCCATCGGCACCGCGGTCAACTACGAGCTCGGCCTGACCAACGGGCTGCCGTACGTGCGGCTCGCCGGCGTCTACAGCGGGAACCTGTACAACCGCATCGCCACAGGACCGGTTGCGCTGACCCGCCGCAACCAGTGGTACCACCTGGCCGGCACATACGACGCGACGACCCGCGAGCTGAAGCTGCTGGTCGACGGCAGCGTGGCTGCCGTCACGGCGGTTGACGCCACGCCGTCCATGGCCTATGGCACCGGCACCGTGGTGGCCCGCGTGGGCGAAGGTTTCTATGGCCTGCTGGACGAAGTGCGCATCTGGGACCTGGCGCAGACCAGCACCAACCTCGCGTTCGGCGCGTACCAGACCTTTGAGAACCTGGCCAGCGGGCCGGTGCTGTGCTACCGCTTCGACGACGGACCGTTCGGTGTCAGCTCGACGACGACGACCAATCAGCTGGGCCTGGCCATCAACCGCGTGGAGGACTTCGCGGCCCCGGCTGGCGACTGGATGCTGAACTGGGCGCACGCCGGCAAGCTGGCGGGCGACGCCACGCTGGTCATCACCAACTCGCCGCTGCCGGCCACGCAGTTCGTGGACCAGGACGTCGACGACCTGCCTGATTTCTGGGAGATCGCGGCCTTTGGCTCGATCTCGGTCAGCAACGGCAGCAGCGACTCGGACGGCGACGGGCTCGACAACTACAACGAGTATCGCGCGCGCCTCAACCCGCTGGCAGACTGCACCTTTGGCGGCACGCTCAGCGACTTTGACCGCGACTCGGATGGCGACGGGCTGCCCAACGGCATGGAGCAGAGCCTGGGCACGCTGCCGGACATGGTGGATACGGATGACGACGGCAGCGAGGATGGCGCCGAGGTGGCGGGCGTGAACAAGAGCCTGACCCGCGTGGGGAGCAGCGACCCGCTGAACTCCCTCAACCCGGTGGTCAACCGTGCGCTGGCCGTGAACGGCAACTCCCGTGTCGTGGTTCCGGCCCAGGGCCGCCACGCCATGAACAGCGAATTCACGCTGGCAGCCTGGATGTGGCCGAGCAACGGCGCCGACGGCATCATCCTCGCGCGCACCCTCGCCGATGGCACGGTGAATTACGAGCTCGGACTCGCCAACCGCGCCGGCATCCTGCGGCCGTACGTCCGCTACACCGCGCTGACCAACGGCCAGCCGCGCGACATCCGCGTGGAGGCCAACGTGGCCGGCGTGACCACGCTGAATTCGTCCACCGCGTTTGACGCGGTGGCGCCTCAGACCTGGACGCACGTGGCTGCGTCATATCAGGCGGCATCGAACACCCTGAAGCTGTTTGTGGCCGGCGAGCTGGTGGCCTGGCGCACCGACGCCAACGTGCCGCCGGTGACCGGTGCCGGCGCGAACCTGCCGCTGGGCGGCGAGCTGACCATCGGCGGTGGGCGCCTGAACGTCAATGGCGTCGGCGTGGCCAGCGGCTTCGAGGGGTACATCGACGAGGTGCGCATCGCGGCCAAGGCCTACAGCGGCGATGCCATCCGGCAGATGGCCGGTGCCCAGATGGTGATTGTCAGCAACGCCGCCGCCACGAATGCTTCGGCCCGGGCTGCGGTGCAGCGCGTGGGCAGCGGCTCGCCGGTGCCGGCCTCCTACCATCCCGCTGAGCTGATCGTCGGCCTGCAGAAGAGCGCCGACGTGGCGGTCATGCTGAACGTCCTGGGGCAGTCCGGCGTGAGCGTGATCAAGGGCTACAGCATCATCCCGGCGCTGCACGTGCAGATCACGGACGGGACCGCCGCCGACGCCAAGATTGCGACGCTGAAGGCCGACAAGCGCATCGCCTATGTCGAGCCCAACTACGCGCTGCAGTATTTCGACACCACGCCCAACGACACGCGCTTCGGCCAGCAGTGGGGGCTCAGCAACCTCGGCACGAACGGTCCGGGCGGCGGCGTGACTGGCGCGGACATCGATGCGCTCAAGGCTTGGGATGTCGGAACCGGCAAGAAGAGCGTGATCGTCGCCGTGATTGACAGCGGTGTCGACTACAACCACCCGGACCTCAAGAACAACATGTGGCGCAACCCCGGCGAAATCGCGGGCAACGGCATCGATGACGATGGCAATGGCTACGTCGATGACGTGTACGGCTACGACTTCGGCGCCGGCGATGCCGACCCCATGGACGATGTCGTGGGCCACGGCACGCATGTCGCCGGAATCATCGGCGCGACGGGCAATGACGCCACCGGCGTCAGCGGCGTGAACTGGAACGTCCAGATCATGGCGCTGAAGTTCGCGGACAACAACGGCGGCCTGAGCCTGGCAGCTGCAATTGAGGCCATCGAGTACGCCTGGAAGATGGGTGCCCGCGTGAGCAACAACAGCTGGGGCGGATATCAGTATGCGCAGTCGCTCTACGACGCCATCAAGACAGCCGGCGAAAACGACCACCTGTTCTGCGCAGCGGCGGCGAACGATTCCAACGACAATGACCAGTCGCCGGCCTACCCGGCCTCGTACGATCTGGACAACATCATTGCCGTGGCCGCGACCGACAACCGCGATGCGCTGGCTTCATTCAGCAACTACGGCCTGACAACTGTGGACCTCGGCGCACCCGGCGTGGAGATCATGAGCACGCTGCCGCTGAACGGATCCGACATGGGGGCGACCTATGGTTATGCCTCCGGCACGTCCATGGCCACGCCGTATGTGGCTGGCGTGGCGGGGCTGGTGCTCTCCGTGGACAACACCCTCGGGGCAGCCGCGCTGAAGGCCGCCATCCTCAACAACGTCGATCCTGACCCGGCCCTCGTTGGCAAGACGGTCACCGGCGGACGCCTGAACGTGGGCAACATCCTGCCCAAGATGGGCGGAGGAGGCGGCGGCGGCGCTGTTGTCGTCAACGGCCTGGCCGGCTGGTTCCGCTTCGACGACGGCGGCAACACGGCGCAGGACTTCACGCTGACCGCAGACTGGCGCCGCGACTGGCGCTATGCCGGACAGCTCGCGGCTGGCGCGGCCATGACCACCAATAATCCGTACCTGCCTACCGGCGATTCCGATGCCGACGGCCTGCCGGACTGGTGGGAGGAAGCCAACGGCCTGAGCCCGTACGACGCCACGGGCGACAACGGCGGCAGCGGCGACCCCGACGGCGACGGCCTGATCAACCTCTACGAGTACCTGGCCCACACCGATCCGCACCAGGCCGATACCGGCAACACCGGCACCACGGATTACAACAAGGATTCCGACAACGACTACATCTCCAATGGCGCCGAGCAGGACTACTACCTGACCGATCCGGGTAACAAGGACACGGACGACGACGCCATCCAGGACAACACGGAGCTGACCAGCGGCACGGACCCGATTGATTCGCTGAGCCCGTTTGTGGACCGTGCGCTGGAGTTCCGCGGCGGCGCCGGCAGCACCGTGGTGGTTTACGACAAGGTGAACAACAAGTTCACCTCGCGCCACAGCATGTCGGAGTGGACCGTCGAGGCCTATGTGAACCCCTCCACGATCTCGACCGGCGCCTGCCCGCTGGTCAGCCGCACGGTGCTCGCCACCGGCCGGCGCAACTACGAGCTCGGGATGTTTAACGGCGTGCCCTACGTGGCCTTTGACGCCAAGGACAGCGGCATACCCGTGATGCTGGCGCTCTCGAACAACCAGGCCATGACCACCAACCGCTGGACGCACCTGGCCGGGCGCCTCACCATTGGCAGAAATGGCCAGGACAACGAGCTGGCGCTGTTCGTGGATGGCATCCAGGTTGTCACGATGCACATCGGCTGGCAGAGCGAGACCGGCCCCGGCGACCTGCTGCTCGGCTCGCCCGGGTTCACCGGCATGCTCTCGGATATCCGCCTGTGGAAGATTGCGCGCGACGACCAGGCGATTGCCGATGCGCGACAACACAAGCTGGTCTTCGGCAACTCCGACAACTCCGCCGGGCGCCTGCTCCTGAGCGGAACCGGCTACCTGAAGGAAACCGCGACCGCCGTGGGCGGGGGCGCCGACTACATCGACATGCTCCGGAACAACTGGACGCTGGAGTGCTGGGTGCGCACGACGAGCGCAGGCGTCAGCCTGATCGAGCGCCGCAACCAGTCCGCGGCAACCGCTGACAACTTCAACTACTATCTGGGCATCTCGCCCGGTGGCACGCTGCTGGGGCGGTTCGCCATCGACTACACCTACCTGGTCGGCGCGCCGCCGGCGGCGGTGTACGAGCGCAACTTTGTGCTCAACGACATGCTCGGCGACATTCCGGTCAACGACGGGCAGTGGCACCATGTGGCCTATGTGCGGGCGGATAACGGCTGTTACCTCTATGTGGACGGCCTGCTGGATTCCTCGCAGAGTCGCATCATCGTGGACCCGACAATTCCTTCGATCTCGTACGTCATCCCGCCGGCCGTGTTTGCCGAGCCCGGGCCGTGCATCTTCGGCGAGGGGATGACCGGAGAGATGGATGAGATCCGGATCTGGAACCGCGCTCTGCCGGTGTCCGAGCTGCTGAACGTGAGCAGTCACAACCTGACCGGAAACGAGCGCGGCCTCGTTACCTACTTCAACTTCGACTTCCAGATCGGCGAGACCGCGGATGAGCGCTCGGTGCTGCGCGACAATACGTCGGAGTACGGCATCTTCATCCCCTCGGCGATCAACCTGCGCGGGTCCGGCGGCGGCGCGCCGATCTCGTACAATCCACTGCTCGCGATCCAGCGCGTGGCGCTCGTGGGGCTCTTCCTCTGCAACGACGGGGGCATCACCGTGGAGGATTATGTCTATCCCATGGGCGTGGCGCCGTTCAACTTCAGCGCCTACGCCGGGTGGCGTGGAACCAACGTGGCCTGGCGCGAGCTGACGATCCTGACGCAGCAGCCATACCGCACCGACAGCGATGGCGACGGCCTGCCGGACTGGTGGGAGGTCTGGTATGACCTCTCGCCGTCCGAGGCCACCGGCGAGAATGGCCCGTGGGGCGACCCGGATCACGACGGCCTGTACAATGCGGCCGAGTACCTGGCCGGCACCGACCCGCGCAACCCGGATTCGCTGGGCGCCGGCTACCTGGACTACGACAACCGCCGCAACACCATCTCGCTGACCTTTGGCGAGCTCTATACGCCGATGGATAGCATGCCGGCCCGGTGGAAGGTCGACTACGGCCTGAACCCGAACAAGTACATGGCGGAGGACGACTCCGATCTGGACGGCTGGTCCAACTATGCCGAGTACATGGCCGGAACCGACCCGAAAGCGTCTGGTTATGTGCCTCGCCCGAGAGTCGAAGCGACGATCTGGTACGCCGGCACACCGGTTGCGGGCGACATCAAGATCGAGAGCTACACCACGCCGCTCATGGACGGCATGCCGGATGCCATCATGACCATGGCCACGGTTGACGCGGCGACCATCTACCCGCAGACCTTTGCCATGAGCGCGGCCACGAATGTTACCCGCTGGATCCGCGAGGGGAACAACTGGTTCTTCGCCTACCTCGACAAGAACGGCAACAGCATGTGGGACACGGATGAGCCGTGCGGCACAGCCCTCTACCAGCCGGTCACCGTGGGCTGGAGCGCAATTGCCCTGGACATCAACCTCCAGGACACCCCGCTCGGCTTCCCGCGCATCAAGTGGGCCCTGCCGTCCACTGGCGTCGAGGTCTCCCGCGTACAGGTGGATTATGTCTATGAGAATGGCGCCACCACGAACTACTCGAACGTGGCAGACCTGGTGCTGCGCGCCCCGCGCAACTACCTCACCGAGGCGGACCTGGTGAACCTCGGCAAGACCACTGGCATGGGCACGCCCGGCCAGACCTCGGTCTGGCAGCCGAAATACCGCTGGTCGGTCATGTTCGATCCCTCCGGACCGACGCCGGTCACCTACGCGAAGCAAACCCCGTATGGCGTGTTCACGCAGGTATGGACCATGGCTTCCTTTGCCAAGCCGGTCATCCTGTCGCCGAGCAACGAGACGGTGCGCACTCTGCCGCTGCAGTTCGAGTGGACCGCAGGAGACAACGTGGCGGCCTTCAAGCTGGAAATCCTCAAGGACAGCACCAGCGGCACCGTTGTGGCAGCCCCGGTCGTGCGCGCACCGTTCAGCTACGACAACGGCGGGGCGGCGCACTACTTCTACGCGCCGCAGTACGCGGGCGGCCAGTTCCTGTCGCTGCCGGACGGCGTCTACTACTGGCGCGTCACCCCCAACAACAGCCCGACGCTCAACGGGACCACGGCCTCCGAGTGGTCGCGCATCGTGGTTGACACGACCGGCAGCTACCTGCCGACGAACAGCACGATGGAAGTGACCGGGCCGTTCTCGATCAGCGGCGAGCTGGAGTACTTCGGCAAGGTTGCCAACCACGCCCTGGACGAGAGGATCCTGGTTGGCGTCGGCGGCACAACGCGCGTGTTCACCAACAGCAAGCTGTCGAACTCCGTCGTGACCGCAGGCTCGATGACCCTGCGCCTCTATCGCTCGGGCTCGGCCTCCAACCTGGTGACGTTCACGGATGTCGGGGCGAACACCTCCAACCTGGCCAGCGTCACGTTGGTGGTCGACCCGCTCCGCTCCACGGCCGGGTGGCTCTCCAGCACCTGCGTGGTCAACTACGTGTCCGGCTCGATCCTGTCGCTGACGTTCCAGGCGGTGCCGGGCACCAACGATACGTTCCTGGGAATCTACGATTACCAGGGGTATCCGTTCATCGTGCAGGCCTACCCGCTGCTCGACGTGCCCGGCTTCAGCGGCAGGCCGGTGGCGCAGGTCTCAATGTGGAAGAAGGGTCCGTTCAAGCTGACCGGCCTGCCGCCCGCGTCCTATGTCCTGCTCGGGTTCGTTGACCAGTACGGCGATGGCCGCCTGCGCTCGCCCGAGGCCTGGGGCTTTGTGCGCAACCAGGTGCCGGACACGGCGCCCGGCTACCCGGAAATCAAGGCGCTCACGGTTGGCCCGTCGGTCCTGGCCTCGTCGGGTGTCAAGGTGATGATGCGCGACCGCGACACGGACAACGACAAGCTGCCCGACTCGTGGGAGCTGCAGAAGTTCGGGTCGATCGGCGCGTACAGCGGCGAGCAGGTGCTGAACGGCAAGACCATCTGGGCGGCGTATGCCGACGGTCCGCTGGACGCCAGTCCCTATGCCTGGGACAGCGACTATGACGGCCTGCCGGATGCCGTGGAACTGGCGTTTGGGTTCAACACGCACAGCCCGAGTTCGCTGGGCAACGGCCTTGCCGACCTCGAGGCCTACCTGGGCGGCAACCAGCCCTTCGCGATTCCGACCATGACCACCGATGGCGCTGGATATCCGAAACTGGAATGGAACTCGCCTGCCGTCGTGTCCGGCACGCAGATCCGCTACACTGTGCTGCGGACACTGGACCTGTCTTCCTGGCCCAGCACCGGCGTGGAAGTGCTGGCGCTGCCCGGCGACGCGGCGCAGGTCCGCTCGTTCGTGGATGCGAGTGCCCCGGCCGGTGCGTTTTACAAGCTGAACGCCGTGGTTGAAAAGGCGAACACCGGGATTGAATACGCGCCATAAGCGGCGCCGGTGCGGCCCGAGAGGCCGCCCCGGCTCTTTTCAGGGTGTTCCGTCATAACATGTGATGCATTTGCGTCGCATCTTGCATGATCAAGTGGACGGACACAGAGGCCACTGAGAAAGAAAGAGAGCACAGAGAGAAATTCATGCTACTGCGGCGGGATCGCCGGCCGCAGTCAGTAATTT
>JBAWXQ010000027.1:0-20221 GCA_037144015.1 bacterium | reverse complement strand
CGTCGGCGCATTTTCACACCGGCACTTTTGCTACACTTTCACGCCGGCGCTCACAGCATAGTCCAAAGTTCTCATATTGGCGCGAGACTATAGCCAAAGCGCGCGTTTTTTCTCATCTACCGATCAGGCCGTCATTCTCCGCATATCTGTGCGTTTTTTGGCCTTTTCTCGCATTTTTCCGTTTTTTCTCGTCTTCCCAACTCTGCTGAGAACTGACATTATTGGCAAAAATGGCGGAGGGGGAGGGATTCGAACCCCCGGTGCCCTTGCGAGCACGCATGATTTCGAGTCATGTGCATTCAACCAGGCTCTGCCACCCCTCCAGGCGGTGCAACAATTTGCAAATCAAGCACTTACAACAATAGATGTTTTCGCGCTTGCGTCCTTCCTGCCTTCGCTTCACCATTTTGTCACCGAAATTGAACCTGTTCGCGTGAAGACTGCTCAACAACGAGGCGTTCAATCCCGGACAAGGAGTGCCCCATGGCAAGAAAGACCGCTTACACCATACGAAAACGAGGCGAAGGCTGGCAAGTAAATCTATCCCCCAGCAGCAATTCTCAATAGGGCCGTTCACGGCCATATTGAGAATTGCTGCAAGGGCGCCGGCCTTGCCCAGAACAGTCTGGCGGCCCTGCGGGCGCCTGCATTATGCTGGCCCCATGGCAAACAAGATCTACCTTTCGGCGAATGAGCTGATCTTCGACAGCTTCCGGCTGGGAATGCAGGTGCTGGATTCCGGCTGGCGCCCGGATGTTCTGATCGCGCTCTGGCGCGGCGGCACGCCCGTGGGCGTGGCCGTGCATGAACTGCTCCTCTACCACGGCATCCCCACAGCCCACATGGCGGTCAAGTGCCAGTCGTACAGCGGCCTGGGCCGGCGCGGCGAGGTGGTGTTCGAGAACACGGAGGCGCTCGTGGCGCAGGTCCAGCCAACCCATCGCGTGCTGGTCGTGGACGACATCTTTGACAGCGGCAGCACGGCCCGCGCCGCGCTGCACCTGCTGGCGCCGCGCGCCGCCGAGGTGCGCCTGGCCACACTCTACTGGAAGCCCAACGCCAACATCACGGACCTGCGCCCGCACTACCACGTCCGCGAAACCGACGCCTGGATCGTCTTTCCGCATGAGCTGGAAGGGCTGACCGCCGGGGAAGTCCGGCAAAAGGACCCGGCGCTGGCGGAACTGCTACGGCTGGCCGCGGATTTTTGACTCGTTTCATCTGGAAATCAGAAAAGCTGGGTGCGCGGTGTGCCAAAAAACGGCCATTTATGGCGGGTTTGCGACGTCCGGGCATTACTTTTACTGGCTGGCTGATTGACTCAAGTGACCCCAACGGGTGGTGGTGTCGAATGCCGCTGACGTTCCAATTTACACCACCCGTTGGGCGTGCTGGATTGAGTCAGCCAGCCAGTTTACTTTTTGTCAAACGCCCATACACCTGCCCACCCGCGCCACGCCCGCCGGCGGCCAAAAAGCAAAAATGGGAGTTTTGGGACAAGCTCTAACTAGCAGCTTAGTCGGCACAAAGTTTGTGTTGGCACAGCGCTAAATCCGACAAGCTGCTAGGAACCTGTCGGATTTAGGCTTTGGATCGATCCGGCACCTTCTGTGTGTCGCACACGAAGTGCAACGGGTTCATTACTTGACGGCCACGGGGATCGAAACAGGACTGCTATTCAACTTCGGCGCGGAAAGTCTGCAGTTCAAACGCAAAAGCCGCACCTACAGTCCCAAGGCAAAGATAAGGGACGCGATGGATGTGGCAGCATCAGCTCGCGACTGCACACGGTTCGTGCCGACCAGGCTGCTAGTTAGTGGGACGCAACCGCCAAGCGCCGGATAACAGTGTAATACGCAACCAAAAGAGCAGCCGGAACAATTTTTCTGTCTGTAATTGAGTTTTCGCAACCCGCGGGCAGCGGGTTGCACAACTAGGAGACTGTCGGCAGAAAGCCCTGGACCGATCCGAGGCCTAAATCCGACAGTCTCCTAGGAACCTGTCGGATTTAGGCTTTGGATCGATCCGGCACCTTCTGCCGACAGGTTCCTAGTTGGGCCACCCGCTGCCAGCGGGTGGCGAAGACTCAGTTACAGACAGAAAAATTGTTCCGGCTGCTCTTTTGGTTGCGTATTACACTGTTTTCCGGCGCTTGGCGGATTGCGTAATGGGTCAGTGACGGGGTGGCTGACGGATTCAGAAGTAGGTCGGCCATTCCTGGCCGACCCGGTCGGGCAGGAATGCCCGACCTACTCCTGCATATTCGGCCAGAGCGTGGCCACCCCGTCGCCAACCCATTACGGACTACCCAAATCCTCGCCTAAGACCGACCCCTTCGCTTGTAAACATGCCTTTCGCCTGTTGCCCGCTTGGCGTCGCGGAGCTCCGCCCTCCATTTTTCATCATCGATCTCTGCTCTATGATGCATTTTGGTGGAGCTCCGCGACGCCAGGCAGGCGTTGTGATATAGGCGGGTTCGCGAAGAGGCCGGTCGTCCTTTGCAGCGGCGGGACGCCGCTGCCACCTTGCTGCCAACGTGTGACTGACCCTTACCAAGCGACGCCAAGCGGACGCCAAGCGGGCTTGACACCACCGCCGCGATCTTCGATGCTGACGTGAAGGCCGGCGATACCCGCCCGGCTTCGGCCGGTGGAGATCCGGATGAAACAAACCAGCGGCGGACTAGCCATGAAAATTGGAAAGAAACAGAAACTCGTTTTGATCGGCGACTCCATCACCGACGCCGGCCGTGTGCAGCCGGTGGCGGAGGGGCTGTTTGATCCGCTCGGCCGCGGCTACGTGACGCAGGTGGAGGCGCTGCTGGGCGCGACCGTCCCGGAGCTCGGCATCCGCGTGGTCAATGTCGGCAGCAGCGGCCACACCGTGCGCGACCTCAAGGCCCGCTGGGATCGCGACGTGCTGGCGCTCCAGCCGGACTGGCTCTCGGTCTTTATCGGCGTCAACGACGTCTGGCGGCAGTTCGACCTGCCGCGCATGCCGGAGGCGCACGTCGGCCTCCGGGAATACGAGCGCACACTGGACGCCTTGCTGGCAAAGACGCGCCCCGTACTCAAGGGGCTGGTGCTGATGACGCCGTTCTTCATCGAGCCCAGCCGGAAGGACGCCATGCGCCGGCGCATGGATGAATACGGCGCCGTGGTGAAGAAGCTCGCGCGGCGTCACGATGCCGTGCTGGTGGACGTGCAGGCGGCCTTCGACCGCGTGCTGCGCCATCAGCATCCTGCCGCGCTGGCCTGGGATCGCATCCACCCCAACCAGACCGGACACATGGTGATCGCCCGCGCCTTCCTGAACGCCCTGGGATACAAGTGGTAATGTCCCTGCACCCTGACAGCAAGCTGACGCCCGAGATCGAGTCCGAGCTGCGCCGCGTGCTGGATGCGCTGCCCGACGCCGAGCTCACAGCCCTGGCGCAGCAGGATCCGGCCTTCCAGTCCGGCGGATTCCGCGCCGGCAACACGGTGGCCCTGCGCGCCCGGGCGCTCCAGCTCGCATGCGGCGCCCAGCCCGTACCCGACGCGCTGCGCTGCCTGCTGCGCGCGCATTCGCTCGGCCGCACGCTCGTCGGCCTCCTCTCCACCACGGCGCTGGCCGACCTCCGGCACGAGCTGGCCGTGCTGTTCGGCCCGCCGCGCCTGCTGCTGGCCATGCTGGTGGACGAGCGGGAAGAGGTGCGCGCCACAGCCGCGCGCTGGCTGCGGCAGGAACCGGTCTTTGTGGCGATCGATGCCGCGGCAGCCGCCATGCGGCTGCATGAGGCCTTTGCCCGCCTGCTGGAGGCGGCCGGCGCCGGCGCCGCCGCCGTGGCCGCGCCCGTCACGCGCGAAACCTGGAAGGAAGCCCGCGAGCATCTGGAGCAGCAGCTTCGCGACACCCGCGCCGAGGCCCGGCGGCTGAAGGGCGTGGACGACCGGCTGGCCCGCAACCGCGACCAGCTGGCAGCCCGGGAGCGCGAACTGGCGGAGGCGCAGGCGCGCCTGACAGAGGCTGCGACACAAGCCAGCACCGCAGCGCGCGAGCGCGACGCCGCCGGCACGGAGCTGGCGCGCGAGCTGCGCCACCGCGACGCCCGGCTGCAGGCGGCGGTGGAATCCCGGCTTGCGACCGAGGCTGCCGCCTGGCTGGCGCCGGCGCGGGCCGTGGCTGCCGAGGCGGCCACACCTGCCACAACCGGCGATGCCCTGCTGGCGCGCGCATCGGACGTGCTGGCGCGCCAGGCCGCGGCCGACCGACACAGCGGCAACCGCCGCACCGTGGCCACGCGGCAGGAGATGCTCGCCCGGCGGCTGGCCGAGGTGCGCGACGCACTCGCCAACGCCATGCAGCCGCTGCCGGAGCTGGCCGTCCTGGAGGGCGAACTGTCCGCAGAGATCGAGCGACTCGACCGCCTGCTGAACCGTCGCACCAGCCGCACGCCGCTCGAGGAGCTGCTGGCCGCGCGCGCCGCGCGCGCAACCTTCGAGGAGCTGCAGAACTTGCGCGGCGTGGTGGAGCAGCTGACGGCGCTCGGCGCCTGCAGCGCGGATGCCGCGGCGCGGCTGATGGAAACGCTGGAACACCGGCGCCGCGTGGCCGGCGCCGCCGCGCTCGCGCCGGCAGATGCGGCCGAGGCGGACGACACGCCGGCCGGCGTCCTGCGCTGCGCGCTCCGCGGCCGGTGCGCCGCCATCCTGCTGATCGACGGCCACAATGTCTTGTTCGGCCTGCAGGGGCGCTATCTCCCGCCGCAGGGAGCGGCCGTGCCCACCGGCGCCGCGCGCGACAGGCTGATCAGCGATGTCGTGCGCCTGACTGCCGACCGCACCACCTGCCGCGCGTGGATCGTGTTCGACGGACCCGTGCGATCCGAGAGCACCCCCTCCGGCAACGTCCGCGTGACCTACTCCGGCGGCGAGGGCGAGCACCGGGCCGACGCCGCGCTGCTCGACAACATCCGCTTCTTCCGCGCCGGCGGCGAAATTCCCATCCTGCTGGTCACCAACGACAACGCCCTGAGCGGCGAGGCGCGCCGGCTTGGCGCGCGCACGCTCTCCGCCGTCGAGTTCGGCTCGCTCCTGGCAGCCTGTCGGACGTAGGTTTTGCGCCTGGCAGCCTGTCGGACGTAGGTTTTGCGCCTGCACAAGTTTCGTGCCGACCAGGCTGCCAGTTGAGCCACCCGCTGTCAGCGGGTGGCGAAGACTCAATTACAGGCAGAGAAATTGTTCCGGCTGCTCTTTTTGATAGCGTATTACACAGTTTTCCAGCGCTTGGCGGTTGCATCCCCAAAACTAGCAGCTTTGTCGGCATAAAGTTTGTGAAGGTACAGCGCCAAATCCGACAAGCTGCTAGCAGCGGGTTGCTCAACTAGCAGCCGGGTCGGCAGACGGTTTGTGTCTTTACAAGGCTGCTTCCGACCCGGCTGCTAGGCCCGGAACAGCACCCCGAGCTTCTTGCCCAGCAGGAGGCTGCTGCCGATGATGGTCACGGCGAGGAAGGCCATGGCCCAGGTGCCGAGCGCGGCGGCGAGGTAGCGCCCCACGCCGATGAGCTGGAACAGCTCGAAGATCGTCTTGGTGATGGGGTAGTACTCGATCTGCTGGGCCAGGATCAGGCTGTCCGAGACCTCGAGCATGCTGAACGCAAAGACCAGCAGCACGCCGGCGATCAGGTTGGCGGCGATCAGCGGGGCGGTCACGCGGCGCAGCACGGTCAGCGCGGGCGCACCCAGGTTGGCCGCGGCCTCCTCCAGCGTGACCGAGGTCTGGTGAAGTCCGGCCACGGCCGCGCGCACCATGAAGGGAAGCCGGCGCACGGCATAGGCGATCACCAGGAAAAGCGTAGGGTTGGTCTGCACGTCGAGCACGCCGGCCAGCGCGGGGATGGCGCGTACGGACGGAAGGCTGCAGAGCGTGTTGCTGAGCGCCAGGAAGCCGAAGGCCATCACGAGCCCGGGGACGGCCAGCGGCACCATGGCGAGCGTGTCGAGCGCGCCGCGCACGGGCAGGCGCGAGCGCACCACCACCAGCGCGATGGCAATGCCGAGCACGATGTTCAGCACCACGGCCAGGGAGGCGAAGCCGAGGCTGTTGCGGATGCCGTTAAGCGTCATGGCGTGCCCGAGCGCGCCGTCGTAGTTGGCACCCGTGAAAACCGCCGGCAGGGCCGTGCGGTACCACGAGCCCGGCTGCGCAAAGCTCGTGAGCACCACACCGGCGTGCGGCAGGAGCGCCAGCACGGTCACGGCCGCAAACGCCAGCAGCACCAGGCCGGCGCGCCAGCCGCGCAGCTCCCGGGTGGCATGCGCGACCGTCGCCTTGGCCTGCATGGCGTAGGCGTTGCGGCCGAACAGCAGGCGCCCGCCGGCGTAGAGCAGCACGCTGGCCGCCAGCACCACGGTCACCAGCGCAAACGGGAAGGGGCTGGCGCTGATCTCCTTGAGCTCGTCGTACACCTGCACCGCGGCGCAGCGCGTGTAGTTGAGCATCAGCGGCGTGCCGAGCTCCGTGAAGCTGGCGATGAACACCAGCGTGCCGCCGGCGAACAGCCCCGGCATGACCAGCGGCAGCGTGATGCGACGGAACGTGCTCCAGCCGCCGCTGCCCAGGTTGGCCGCCGCCTCCTCCATGGCCGGGTCGATGTTGGCCAGCGCGGCCGCCACGTTGAGGTAGAGGATCGGGTAGAGCGCCAGCGCCTGCAGCGTGATCACACCGAGGAAGCGCGACTTCCCGAGCCAGTCCACCGGCCCGAGACCGAGCAGGGCATTGAGCGCGCCGTAGGGGCCGAGGATCTGCAGCAGGCCGATGGCCCCGACAAACGGCGGCAGGATCATGGGCACGAGGATGAGCGCGCTGAACAGCCCGCGCCCGGCAAACCGGTAGCGGTGGCTCATCCAGGCCAGCGGCAGGGCCAGCAGCGTGGCCAGCAGCGTGGATCCGGCCGCGATGGCGCAGCTGTTGCGCAGCCCCTCGGCGTAGAGCGGGTTGCGGAAGACATCGGCGACATACCGGAAGGTCCAGTGCCCGTTGACCCGGAAGCCGCCGGCCACAACCTGACAGACCGGCCCGACAAACAGCACGGCCAGCAGCGCGGTCAGGATGCAGAAGAGAATCCAGGCTGTACGGTTGCGGAGCATGAGGTTCGGCGATGACGTTACACCAGCGCGGCGCAAACTTCAAGCGGCCACAGAAGTCCCTGGTAAGGGGTCAGTGACACGTTGGCAGCAAGGTGGCAGAGGCGTCTCGCCTCTGCATGCAAACAGCCAGCGGCGAGACGCCGCTGCCACTTTCGTTGATGCCTGCCAACGTTGTGATCAAGGCAGGTTCGCGAAGAGGTCGGCAACCTTCCTGCCACTGAAATCGCGCACGTCACACGGTAGCGCGGCGCGCCGCGGCAGAGCGAGTCCCGCGGCAGGTCGCGCCGCACAGCGGCGCGCTACAGTTGAGCCCGCAGGATTCCCCGTCAACTCTACCATGCACCCGCATCCACCCCCCACCTTCCACCTCCCACCCTCCACCCTCCACCTTCCACCTTCCACCCACACCCTCCCTGCGCTATCCTGTTTTCCGTGAACACCCCCCGGCAAGCCGACGCCCCCGCTCCGCCTGAGAAGCCGCTCTGGCGGCGCATGGTGCCGTTTGTGGTGCTGTCGGCCGGATTCATTGCGCTGGGATTGGTCCCGGCGGTGCGGCAACATCTGCGGCCGGAAGACATTCAGCGCTGCGCGAAAGAGCTCGGCGCCTGGGCGCCGCTGGCGATCGTGCTGTTTGCCGTGGTATCGCCGCTGGCGATGATTCCACGTGCGCCGATCGCGGTCGTGTGCGGCCTGCTCTACGGCGTGGGCGCCGGCTCGCTGCTGGCGAACACCGCCTCGCTGCTCGGCGCATGGCTGCACTTCCGGCTGGCGCGCCGCGCCTTCGGCAAGGTGGGGCAGATGCACCCTGTGGCCGCGCGCTGGCGGCAGGCGCTGGCCGATCCGCACCGGGCGTTTCTCGCGCTCTTCCTGCTGCGGGCGTTTCCACTCTCGAACTTCACGGCCACCAACATCCTGGCCGGCGCGCTGGGACTGCGCGGCCGCGTCTACCTGCCGGCCACATTTCTGGGAATGATCCCCTCCACCCTCTTCTACGCCTGCTGCGGCAAGCTCGTGCGCCAGCCATCACGCGATTTTTACCTGCTGCAGGGCGTGCTCTTTCTCGTGATCCTGCTCGGGACGCTACTGGCGCGGCGGCGGTTGCTGCCGGTGGACGATACCGGCGACGATAACGGTTAACGAGTCGTGAGCCTCTCACTCGTCCAGCAATCTCAGCGCCGTTATCGCCCACCGGCAACCCGTCAGCGTCAGTGTCTGGCGTCGGTATCGGTGTCGCATGCACGTGAACGCAAGGCGGGCGTCAGCCCGCAACCCAACGATTGAACACGTCAAGGACGCCGAGAGCACAGAGAGTAACAGAGTCCACAGAGAAATGCCTGACTGCGGCCGGCGAACCGGCCGCAGCAGCATGAATTTCTCTCTGTGTTCTCTTTCTTTCTCTGTGGCCTCTGTGTCCGTACACTTGATGCTGCAAGATGCGACGCAACTGCATCGCATGTTATGGCGGAACAATCTAATGCACGTGAACAGCTCTCGATTATGAGAAGGCGTTGCCGGGAGACAGGGTTGACACAAGAATATTTTTGCCTCATTCAGCGCGCGGAAATAATATTTGGTGCCGGCAACCAATCTGCTTTTCGTTGCCGGCCAGAGAGTTATGGCGTTTGGCCTTGCGTGTAGGCTTGTTTTCTCACGCTTCTCGGATGGATTGGCCCACCGGTTGCTTTATTGTTTTGACCGGGCGCCAGTCGTTGACTGCGTGGCTGGCGAAATAAGGTTCAGCGATGGGAGGCGCAGCCATGGAAATTCTCATCATCTTCGTGCTGATTGCCGGTTTGCTGACTGGCTGGGTTTACCTGATGCGGGTTGAACTCCAGTCCTTCCTTCAGCGCGTAGCAGAGGCAAATGCCAGCAGTTCCCGGATTCCCGCACACACGCAGGCGCATTCCTCGTCACGAATTGTATCGGTGCGCCATGCCGCTGCCATGCGCCCGCCACCCTCCGCTCCGGATGACGATGTCCGCGTGGAGCGCACGGCCATGGACACCGATGGCGGCATCCCCAAGTGGTCCATCGGCGCCTAGGAACCGGTCGGATTTAGGCTTTGGATCGATCCGGCACCTTCTGCCGACAGGTTCCTAGTTGGGCCACCCGCTGCCAGCGGGTGGCGAAGACTCAGTTACAGCCAGAAAAATTGTTCCGGCTGCTCTTTTGGTTAAGTATTAGTAACTATTCAGAATTCAGGCGTCAAAATTCAGGGCAACCGTTGGTTTGAAGAGGTCTGAATCATGAAGGAATCATTCCGCGAATACGGCGTTGACTTCAAAAATCGGCACTGGACATTCGTCCATCTGCGGCGCAGGTCGTCGATCAGTACCCCGTGCCGGGCCTCGCCAGGGACGGTGTCGGCCGCAGATACATGAACTCATTCATTGATTCATTCACAAACCCAAAATCCGCGAAATTCCGCGGCCATCCGTAGCTAAAAGAAATTGAGAAATTGCGTTTCGTAACTACTGATTGCGAAACAAGTTTGGAGTGCGCGACCTTGGTCGCGCTTTGTCGGGCGGGGCTTGCTCCGCCCGCAGGGATAGAAAAAGAGACGCTGCAGAACCAGCCCGTACGCCGCGTCAAGCCGCGGCTGCAAAAAGCGGCGGCAAGCCGCCGCACTCCAAACTTTTTCACCGCGGATTTCGCGGATTGAAACTCTGCCCACAAAACACGCGAAACACGCGAAAAGGGACAATTTTCTGACCGCTGTCCACCACCCGCCGCCAACCGCAGAGTGTTGAAGGCAGCCCGGGTGCATTTTTTCTTCCCGTTGCCCTACCCCCCGCCGCCTGCTACGTTCTTGTTATGTCTCGCAACACGAAGCTGCATCCGGACACCTGGCTGAAGCTGGCCGAGGCGGAGATCAACAGCACGCTGCAGGCGCTGCCCGCCGATCTGCGCGAACGGCTGCGCGACGTGCCGGTGCTGCTGGAAGGCCGTCCCGGGCCGCAGCTCATGGCAGAAGGGTGGCCGGACGATCTCCTTGGCCTGTTCGACGGCCCCTGCCATGGCGAGCGCAGCTCGGATGTCTCGACCCAGCCGCCGACCATCACGCTCTTCCTCGAAAACCTGCGCGACGAAACAGCGGACAATCCGGCCGCCTTCCGCCAGGAGGTCCGCACCACGCTGCTCCATGAAATTGGCCACTACCTCGGTTTGGACGAAGACGGCCTCATCGCCCGCGATCTGGAGTAAACCTGGGAGACTGTCGGGCGCAGAGCCTTTCCGGTCAACATACACTTTGTTGCGTGTATGTTGGAGCATCCAAGTGGAAGGACACAGAGATCACAGAGAAGGAAGGAGAGCACAGAGAGATTTTCATTCGTCCGCAGCCGGCTTGCCGGCCGAGGATAGGCATTTCTCTGTGGTCTCTGTTGTTCTCTGTGTTCTCGGTGTCCTTGACTTGTTGATTCGTTGGGTTGCGGGCGGACGCCCGCCTTGCGCCTCAGATCGGTCCAGGGCACCAAACAAAACGGCCCGCAGGGACAAATGTCCCTGCGGGCCGTTTTGCGCGGGCTTCGCCCGCCAGCGGCTATCGCCGCCAGCAGCGCCCCTACATGGAGTTGCGGACTTTCGTCGCGCGGTAGAGCACACCGGTCTTCACAAAGACGTAATCGCCGGCGAGCAGGCTGGCGGGAACGTATCCCGGCACAGGGCTCACCACGTACAGCGGCCGGGCGGCCACGCGGTCCAGAAAGGCCTGCCAGGCCTCGGGGTTGCCGGTCCAGGTGTCGTAGTACGTGACCACCAGCGGCGGATTCGGTCGTGCAGGCCCGGCCAGGAGCGTAACGGTCAGCGGCCCGGCAGCCGTGCTGTCGGCATAGATCACGTCATTGCTGCCGCACTGCACAAGAACCGCCTGCGCAAAGTCGCCTGCCGAGTGCTCGCTGTTTTTCCACGGCAGCAGCCAGTAGCGCACCTCGTCACGAAAGGGGAGCAGCCGCGCGCGCGGCGGCTCCCAGGCGCAAGCCTGCGCCACCGCGGCACCGCCACGAAGAACCAGGACCGGGCACGCCAGCCCCACGCAGAGCATCAGCACCTGGCGCCGGGTGGACCACCCGCCTCGCCCGAACAGCGCGGCCAGCCCGATACCGGCCCAAAGGCTCGTCAGCCCCAGCGTCGGCAGGCTGAACGTGGCCTGGTCCGGCACAAAGTAGCGCAGAAAAAAGAGCGCATGGATGCCGGTCAGGGCCGTCAGGCACACGACAAACGCGCGCGGCTGCACCCAATGGCGGCTCCTCCACCCCTGCACCGCTGCCAGCCACAGCGGCGAGAGCAGGCTCAGTGCAAACAGCGCCAGGTTGGCTGCCAGCAGCGACCGGGAAATTGACGGCGTCACCCCCAGGACCTGCCCGCGGTAGATTCCGCCGAAGAGCGCATCATTCAGCACCGCGTGGATCAGCTGCGGACCGCATAACCCACCTGCCACAAGCGCCAGGAATGGCGCCGCGCCAATCAGCCACGCGGCGGCAGCAGGAACAGGCGCCCACCACGGCAGCGCACGCCGCCGGATCAGCCACACGGCGGCCGCCAGCCACACGGGGAGCGAAAGCAGGGCGAAGTTGTGCACCGAGAGCCCGAGGCCGCTGGTCAGTGCCAGCCAACAGAGGGTGCGCAGCCGCGGCCGGATTATCAGTGCATACAACCAGGCCGTTTCCAGCAGCAGCAGGGCGAGAGACCAGGCATAGACTTCTGAAACCGTGGCCATCCACCAGGCCATGTGCGAAAGCCCCAGGAGCAGCCCGGCCCCGATCGCAGCCGCCGTGCTGCGCGTCAGCCGCAAAACCAGCCAGGCGCAGGCGGCGGCAGCCACGGCCAGGCCCAGCCCGCTGAAGGCATGCATGGCCCGGAGGGCCGCGGCCGGCGGAAAAACACGCGTCAGGAGATGCAGGCCCGCGACATACAGGGGGTGCGCACGCGCAATTCCCTCCACGCCGGCATAGTCTCCCTGCCAGGCGCGCCGCTGAAACTCGCCCGCGTCCTGCCAGCTCACACCCTGCTGCGCCGTGAGCACATACAGGCACAGGAGCCCCAGGAAGACCGCGGCGACAACGATGATGGAGGTGTTTGTGCGCATCTAGCAGCCTGGTCGGACTTAGCGTTGTACCCCCACAAACTTTGTGCCGACCTAGCTGCTAGTTTGGGGGAGGCAACCGCCAAGCGCTGGACAACAGTGTAATACGCTACCAAAGAGAGCAACCGGAACAATTTTCCGCCTGTAATCGAGTCTTCGCAACCCGCTGACAGCGGGTTTCTCAACTAGGAGACTGTCGGCAGAAGGCACTGGACCGATCCGAGGCCTAAGACCGACAGTCTCCTAGCGGCGGAGCACCTGCGGATACCACCCGCCCAGGAACGGGGCGATGGTCTGCATCGCCTCGGCGTCATCCATCGGCTGGGAGCTGAACACCGTCACCATGCACCAGCGGTTGACGCGGTTCTGCACGGACCGCGCCCAGACATCGCTGAAGATCCGGTCCCAGTGCGAGGTGGCCTCGCGCCGCGGATTCACGAACCAGTAGAGGAAGCTGATGGGGCGCTCGCCGGTGCGGGCAGCCTTGACCATGTTCACGCGCAGGGTCCGTCCGTCTCCGAGGTCCAGCGCACGCACCCGGGTTGACTGGATCTGGAACCCCTGCCCCGGCAGGCACATCTCGGGCCGGTGGATGCTCAGCCGCGACTTGCCGCTCACCACCACGGTCACAGCCAGCAGGCCTCCGTCGCCGCGGCTGTAGTTGCTCTTCAGGATGCGCGTGTCGGCCGGCAGCCAGGTCTTCTCTCCCAGCGAAATCCGGGCCAGCAGCTTGCCGCAGCGCGGGCAGACGGGCGGAGCATTCCCGGATGCCCGGGCCACCTCATCCCCGCCGAAACTCGCCAGGCACTGGTCGTTCTGGCAGAACCAGGGCTCCTGGCCGCGGAATTCGCCGACCTGCGACGGCTGTGCCGCCGCGATGAACGAGTCGGGCTCCATGGCCGGCTGCGGCGTCAGCCACACCATGACCTGGCAGACAACAGCCAGCGCGATCGCCAGCACGCAGGGCGCCAGCGCGCGGAGCCGCAACGGCCCGCCGGCAGCCGCAGGCTGTGCAGGCGCCCCTGCCGCGGCCGGCACCCGGCCGATCTTCGCGATCCAGACACCGGCCTGCATCATCAGCAGCACGGCCACCACAAACACCACGTAGCCGGAGTAGTCGTGGTAGAACCCGACCGCATGCGCCTGCCCCCACAGGTTGGCCACGAACCCGATCGTCACGATGCGCACGATATTGCCCAGCACGGCCAGCGGCACGGCACACGCAAAGAGCAGCCAGCGGCGCAGGGGCGTCTGCTGCGTGAACCAGGCATACGCGGCGGTCAACGCCGCCAGCGCAAAGACCGAGCGCATGCCGCTGCAGGGGTCAGCCACATCCAGCTGGAAGCCGGCGCCGTCCGCCGAGACCATGGCTGTTCCCACCTGCTGCACCGCAATGCCCACGCCGTTCAGCACGCCGCTGGCAACCCAGGCGGCCAGCAGCCGCAGCCGGAAAGTGAGCACGTCCAGGAAAGCCGTCGGGATGATGAACAGCAGGTAGGCCGCCGGAAAGACGAGCAGGCGGGCCACGCGCGCGCCCCAGAAGACCAGCGGCAGGGCCACCACGCAGCCGATCATGCCAAACTGCATCAGGCGCGCCTGTTCGCCGCGGTTGCCGAGCCAGAACAGGAGCAGGCAGCCCAGCAGGGCCGGCACGCCGCGCCAGTCGGGCGCTGCCGCCGCCGCGCGCAGCCGCGCGCGGGACAGCCAGATCACATAGCCGCTCACCAGCGGCACCAGCCAGCCGTGGCTCAGGTCCTCCTGGGGATCGGAGAACATGCCGATCGAAAAGCGCACCGCAGGCTGGAACAGCAAGGCGAGCGCCGCCAGCGCCAGCGCAAAGCAGACCCGGCGCGCCAGTTCAGAGTGTTTGTCGGTCATTCGGTTACGATACCATACTCTCATCTTCACCCGCATCCCATTGGATGCAGACGGTACAACCCATAACAAGCGACAAAGCCCGCACCGGGCGCCGCCGCCGGACGCGCCGCCAGATGGTGGCAGAGCCGTCCCGGCTCTGCTCTCCGGCTTCAGCGGCGAGACGCCGCTGCCACTTTGCGGCAGGTCCGGCAGCCACGAAACGCCGCCTACTGTGCGATCAGCGCTGGGTACCAGGCACCCACAAACTGCCCCAGTTCGCGCCGCTGGGCTGTCTCGTCGGCCTCCCAGGTGTAAAAAACCGTGACCATGGCCCAGCGGTTCAGGCGGTTGTGCACCGCCTCCTGCCAGACGTCGGAGAAGATGCGCGTCCAGTGCGAGGGGGTCTCCATCCGCGCGTTGACAAACCAGTAGGCCAGCCCCATCGCCCCCTGGCCGGTCCGCACAATTTTCATCACGTTGGCCTTCACCGTGCGCCCGTTGCCAAGGTCCAGCGTCTGCACTTCTTTCGACTGGATGTACGACCCCTGCAGCGGCAGGCAGAGCTCGGGCCGGTGAATGCTGACGCGGGATTCACGGCTGACCACCACGGTCACAAGAAACTTGCGCCCGTCATCCCGCGTGTATGTGCGCCGCAGAATCCGCGGGTTCTGCGGCAGAATGTTTTTCTCGCGCAGCGACCGCAGCGCCAGCGGCTGGCCGCACGCGGGACAGGCCGGCGCGTCGCCGTTCGCCGCGGCCGGCAGCGCCTCCTCGCCGATTGTGAAGCCGCACGTCCCGCCCTGACAGTGCCACGTGCGCCAGCCGGGGCAGCCGGCAACCTGCACAGGCAGGTCTGCCGCGATCAGGGTGTCCGGGTCCATCTGCGGCGCCGGGCGCGGCGCCTGTTTCAAATCGACAAAGAAAACGGCTGTCAGCACCAGGGCCAGCAGCACGGGCAGCAGCGCCCGGACCCCGCGCCACCCGCGCAAATCGCCGTCCGTCACCGGGTGTGCCTGCGGCGATACGGCTTCGGCCCGCGCTGCCGGCGTCACGCGCGCCAACTGGATTCCGGCCAGCACGAGCAGCAGCAGCGTGACCGCCAGGACCAGGTATCCTGAAGAAACCTCGTAAAACTGGTGCGCGTCTTTCCCCGTCGCCTTTGCCACCAGCACGGTGCTGCAGATCCGCGTGATGTCGCCCAGTATGACCAGCGGGACGAAGGAGGCGAACAGCAGCGCCTGGCGCAGCCGCGTCTTCTGGGTCAGCCAGGCATAGCCGGCAGCCACGGCGGCAAAGGCGAACACGGAGCGCATGACCCAGATGTGCGGCTCCGTGATATCCAGCGTGAACGCATTCTGGCCCGACACGGCCACCGTTGAGCCGGTCTGGTTTACCACAAACCCGGCGCCGTTCAGGAGCCCCGTGGCCAGCCAGGCAGAGAGCAGCCGCAGGCGCACCGTAAGCACTTCCAGAAACCCGAGCGGCAGGAGAAACAGCAGGTTGGCGGCAGGAAAGAGAAGCAGCCGCGCGACCCCCGCGCCCCAGAAGGTAAACGGCAAGGCAATCACGCTCCCGAAAAGACCAATCTGCCACAGCCGCGGCTGGCTGCCGCGCACCCCGATCCAGAGCAATCCCAGGCACACCAGCAGCGCGACCGCACCACGCCAGTCCGGCGCCGCCGCATTCGCAAACAGCCGCCTGCGCACCTGCCAGATCGCACAGCCGCTGAAAAACAGCACCAGCCAGCCGTGGCGCAGGTCTTCATTCGGCGCCGGGAAGCACGACAGCGTGAACCGGACGGCCGGCACGAACAGCACGGCCAGCCCGGCAAGGCTGAGCGCAAAGCACGCCCAACGGCATTGATTGAATTGTTTTCGTATCATACGCTCTGGCAGCTTTGTCGGACTTAGAGCAAGTTAAGCAATTTGGAAGCGCGAAAGCCGAACAATCGTTACCCGTAATCGTCCACCGATTGAAGGCAAGTTGTGGCAGGTGGAGGAAGATGAAGGTGGCCCGGGCGCTCCGCGCACGGGCAAGTGCAGGCAATGTACCAGACAGGAACCTGCCCGTGCGCGGAGCGCCCGGGCCACCCTTTTTGCAAACGATCAGACTCTCGACCAGGCATGGAAAAACAGCTAATTCATCCCCAGCCCAAAAAAATCCGCGAAAATCCGCGATATCCGTAGCTAAAAAAATCCCAAAAAGCTGCCAGTTAGGGCAACCCGCGATCGCGGGTTGCTAAACTAGGAGACTGTCGGCCATAGGCCCTGAATCGATCCGAATTCTACGTCCGACAGTCTCCTAGCCGCAGCAGCTCCGCGCGGATCTGGTCGGCAGGGGCATCCTGCTCACAGAAATCCTGCAGCGTGCGCAGCTGCGCGGCCACGCGCCCGTGCGGCGGCGCCGGGATCTTGCCCACGAAAATGCGCGCGTGCCGGGTCTTGTCGGCATGCTCCTCGTCCGTGCAGAGCTCCTCGAACAGCTTCTCGCCCGGCCGCGTGCCGACGTAGACGATGCGGATCTCCTCGTGCGGCTTGAACCCGGAAAGCCGGATCATCTCCTCGGCCAGCTCCACGATGCGGACCGGCTCGCCCATGTCCAGGATGAAGATCTCGCCGCCAGAGGCCATGGCCGCCGCCTGCAGCACCAGCCGCGCCGCCTCAGGCACGGTCATGAAGTAGCGCTGCATGTCCGGGTGCGTCACCGTGACCGGGCCGCCGCGGCGGATCTGCTCGTGGAAAAGCGGCACCACCGACCCCGAGGCGCCCAGCACGTTGCCGAAGCGCACCGCGGCAAAGCGCGTGCCGCCGGCGCGGTTCAGGTCCTGCAGCGCCAGCTCAGCCACCCGCTTGGTGGCGCCCATGATAGAGACGGGATTGACGGCCTTGTCGGTGGAAAGCTGGACAAAGACCTCGACGCCGGCAGCAACCGCCAGCTCTCCCAGGGCCCGCGCAGCCAGCACGTTGTTCCGGACCGCCTCCGCCACGTTGTCCTCCAGCATCGGCACGTGCTTGTGCGCCGCGGCATGCAGCACGATCTGCGGCCGGTGCGCTGCCAGCACGGCGCGCATGCGGCTGACATCGCCGATGTCCGCCACGACCGGCACCACCGCCTGCCCGCCCGGCGTGCCGCGCAGCGTGCGGTCGATTTCATAGAGGGCGTTCTCGCTCCGCTCCACCAGCACCAGCGACCCGGGCCCCAGACGGGCCACCTGCCGCGCCAGCTCCGCGCCGATGGTGCCGCCCGCACCCGTGATCAGCACGCGCCGACCGCCCACGAACCGCGCCAGCTCCGCCTCGCCGCCAAAGTCGACCTCCGCGCGCCCCAGCAGATCCGCAATGTCCACCTCGCGCAGCTGGCTGACCGTCAGCGTGCCGTCAAGGATCTCCAGGTAGCCAGGGGCGATCCGCACCGACAGGCCGATCTCCTCGCACACATGCACCACCTGCCGCACCACGGCGCGCGGCACCCGCACCATCGCCACGATCACCTCCTGCACGCGCAGTTCCCGCGCCACCCGCGGCAGATCGGCAATGCCGCCGCGCACCGGGATCCCCTGGATGAACGTTCCCTGCTTGGACGGGTCATCATCCAGGAAGCCCACCACCTCGATCGCGGCAGCGCCGCGCTGCCGCAGCTCACGCGCCACCGTGTTGCCCGCATGGCCCGCGCCGACCAGCAGCGTCCGCCGCGGCGCGCCTGTCCCGGACGATCCCGGCCGGCCGTTTTCCCACAGGCTCCGCCACACCACCCGCGCCAGCAGCAGGCCGCCCAGCACAAAGACGCTGTTGATCAGGGCAATGCTGAGCGGCGGCCGCACGTACCGGACCTCCGGCAGCAGGAACCGCACGAGCACCAGCGCCGCGGTCGAGGCGCCGATCGCGTACAGGAACCGGGACACGTCGCAGACGCTGATGAACCGCCAGAGCAGCCGGTAGCAGCCAAAGGCCAGCAGCGCGACAAACTGCAGCGCCGCAACCGTCACAAAGGCGCAGGTGCCTTCGGTCACGTGATACGGCGGCACGTCAAAGTTGAACCGCAGCACATAGGCCGCAGCATAAGCCAGCACCATGATCGCCAGGTCGACCACAAAGGGCGCCACACGCCCCGGCGTTGTCTCGTATTTTGAATCGCGGTTTTGCACAGGCATACCTCTCACTGCGTTAAAACATATCGCGCTGCGGGGCAGCGCTCCTACAAAAGAATGTGCTGAATGAATTGTAGGAGCGCTGCCCCGCAGCGCGATGGAATCCTTCCCGAAGGCCCTACGTAACGGCCCCCACCACGCGCTTCACCACACCGCAAACCCGGTCCACATCCGCGGTCGTCATGGCCGTTCCGGATGGCAGGCAGAGACCGTGCCGGAACAGCATCTCCGCCACAGAGCCCGGAGTCCGGAGCCCGGCGTCCGGAGTCCGGAACCCGGAGCCCGGCGTCCGGAGTCCGGAACCCGGAGTCCGGAGCCCGGTTTCCTGACCTCTGACCTCTGCCGTCTGACCTCTGTCCTCTGCCGTCTGACCTCTGTCCTCTGACCTCTGACCTCTGCCGTCTGACCTCTGTCCTCTGATCTCTGCCGTCTGACCTCTGTCCTCTGACCGCTGTCCTCTGTCCTCTGTCCTCTGCCCCCCTGCCGTCCAAACCGGGCACTTCGCAAACACCGGCTGCAGGTGCATCGGCTTCCAGACGGGCCGCGCCTCGATGTTCTCCTGCTCCAGCGCCAGGCGCACGGCCTCCGGGGTTGTGCCGCAGGACGGATCGAGCTGCAGCACGGTCAACCAGCGCGAGCAGCGGCCATACGGTGCCTCCGGCATGAAGGCGACGCCCGGCAGGCTTCCGAGCTGTGCAACGTAGCAATCGAAAATCGCGCGCTTGGCCGCCACGCGCTCCTCCAGCACATCGAGCTGCGCGCACCCCACAGCAGCGAGGAGGTTGCTCATGCGGTAGTTGTAGCCGAGTTCGGCATGCTCGTAGTGCGGCGCCGGCTCGCGCGCCTGGCTGGACCAGTAGCGGCACTTCTCGATCCGGCCGCCGTCGCGCGAGGCCAGCATGCCGCCGGCCGAGGTGGTGATGATCTTGTTGCCGTTGAAGGAGTAGACCGCAAGGTCGCCGCGCTGCCCCGCAGGCGCGCCCTTGTAGGTGGCGCCCAGCGCCTCGGCCGCATCCTCGATCACGGGAATACCATGCGGACGGCAGGCCGCGAGAATTTGGTCCATGTCGCAGCTCTGGCCGTAGAGATCCACAGCCACCACGGCCTTGGGCAGTCGCCCCTGCGCCGCTGCCTGGTCGAGCGCCTGTGCCAGCAGGGCCGGATCCAGGCACCAGGAGGCGGCAGCCGCATCGATGAAGACCGGCGTGGCACCCAGTTGCAGGGCCGGCGCAATGCTGGCAATAAAGGTCAGCGTGGAGCAGAAGACCGTATCGCCCGGGCCGACCCCCAGCACGCGGAAGGCCAAATGCATGGCGGCCGTGCCGCTGCTCAGGGCCAGCGCATGCGGCAGTCCGCACGTGGCCGCAAACGCCTGCTCAAAGGCATCCACCTGCGGCCCGACGGGCGCAATGTAGTTGCTGGCAAACGCCTCGGCCAGGCGCGCCTGCTCCCGGCCGCTCATGTGCGGCGGAGAGAGATATATGCGAGTAGATTGTTTCATCATAACTACTCAGGTGGTCAGGAGTCGGGAGTCATTCCGCAAATGCGGTTTGACTTCAAAAATCAGCACTGGACATTCGTCAATCTGCGGTTCGCAGGTCGTCGATCTGTACCCCGTTCCAGGCCTCGCCAGGGACGGTTACGGCCGACGGAGCACGGCGGCGTTCGCTTGTACATGAACTCATTTCTGTCGTTCGTAATAGATTGGGTTGCGGGCTGTCGCCCGCCTTGGGTCAGTAATATCCAAATTAAAGTGTCAAACGGAAGTCAGAACGTGACATTCGGAAGATTGCGCAGCGCGGTTTGATAGCGGTCGGCCAGATCGGTTCGCCCGGCGCGCAGCGGCTTCACCACGGTCGCGGTCATCATACAAAAATCCATTTTTCATTCAAATCTGCGTATATCATACATCCATGCCCTGCAGGCATCAAGCGAAGAGCCGGCACGCCTGCCGCCGGCAGGGACTGCCGGCGGCTACCGGGCTGCGCACATTCCGTTGGCT
>JBAWXQ010000026.1:0-20442 GCA_037144015.1 bacterium | reverse complement strand
GCGAGAGCGGCCGAAGGCCGCGCTATTCGCCCAGCATTTCCTGGGCCTTCTTGAGCTGCTCGCTGGCGCCGATGCCCAGCTCCTCGTCGGAGAGCGGCTCGGCCAGCGGCACCAGCTTGATGTGCCGGTGCAGCGGGAATCCGGTTCCGCCCGGAATGAGGTGGCCGAGGATGACGTTCTCCTTGAACCCGCGCAGCTCGTCGACGCGGCCCATGGTGGCGGCGTCGGTCAGCACGCGGGTGGTGTCCTGGAAGGAGGCGGCCGAGATGAAGCTGTCGGTCTCGAGCGAGGCCTTGGTGATGCCCAGCAGCGCGGGCTGGGCCTCGGCCGGGCGCTTGCCGTCGGCCGCGACCTGCTCATTGACCTCGAGAAACTTCTGGCGGTTGACCTGCTCGCCCCAGAGGAAATCGGTGTCGCCGGGGTTGGTGATGCGCACCTTGCGCAGCATCTGGCGCACGATGATCTCGATGTGCTTGTCGTTGATTTCGACGCCCTGGAGGCGGTAGACCTGCTGCACCTCGTTGACCAGATACTTCTGCAGCTCCTGCGGGCCGCAGACGTCGAGAATTTCCTGCGGCACCACGGGGCCTTCCGTGAGCTGCTGTCCCTTGCGCACGCGATCGCCCTTGAACACGACGATGTGCTTGCCCATGGGGATGAGGTGCTCTTCCGCCGCGCCGGTAATTTCGTCGCGAATGAGCAGACAGCGCTTGCCGCGCTGGTTCGGGCCGAAGTCCACGACGCCCTCGATCTTGGCGATCTCCGCCGCGTCCTTGGGTATGCGGGCCTCAAACAGCTCCGCCACGCGCGGCAGGCCGCCCGTGATGTCGCGGGTCTTGGCTTCCTTGCGCGGCGTCTTGGCCAGCAGCTCGCCCGGTGCGACGCGGGTGCCTTCGCTGACCATGACGTGGGCGCCGGCCGGGATGTGGTAGAAACCGAGCACGGCCTTGGTGCCCGGCTCGGAAATGATGATCTGCGGGTGCAGGTCTTCCTTGGTTTCCAGCACCACGAGGGCGCCCATGCCGGTCTGCTCATCGCGTTCGCCCTTGACGGAGACGTCGGACACGAAGTCATGGAACGAAACGATACCGTTCTTTTCCGCCAGGATCGGCACGCTGTGCGGGTCCCACGCGGCCACGCGCTGGGCGGGCTTGACCGGCCCGCCGTCGTCCACGTACAGCACGGTACCCATCTGGAGCGTATAGCGGTCGAGCTCGCGGTCATCCTCGCTGACGATCGCCAGCGCGCCGTTCTTGTTGAGCACCACCATCTGGCCGTCCTTGTTGCGGACGACGCGCAGGTCGTGGTAGCGGGCATGCCCGCCGTTGCGCACGACGATTTCCGGGGTCTTGGTAACCGTCGACGCCGTGCCGCCGATGTGGAACGTACGCATCGTGAGCTGGGTGCCGGGCTCGCCGATCGACTGTGCGGCGACGATGCCCACGGCCGTACCGATCTCCACCAGCTTGCCGGTGGAGAGGTCGCGCCCGTAGCACTTGGCGCACATGCCGAAGGAGGCGTCGCAGGTCAGTCCGCTGCGGATCCAGACGCGCTCGATGCCGGCCTCTTCAACACGGCGGCAGGAGACTTCGTCGATCTCGTCGTTGGCATGGACCACCATTTCGTTGGTTGTCGGGTGGTGGATGTCGTGCAGGGCCGTGCGGCCGAGAATCCGGGCGCGCAGCGGCACGAGCTCCTCGTCGCCCTCGGTGATGGCTTCCACCTCGATGCCGTTGACGGTGTTGCAGTCCTGCGTGAAGATGATCACGTCCTGTGACACGTCCACCAGCTTGCGCGTAAGGTAGCCGGCGTCGGCGGTCTTGAGGGCGGTGTCGGCCAGGCCCTTGCGGGCGCCGTGTGTGCTGATGAAGTATTCCAGCACGCTCAGGCCTTCGCGGAAACTGGCGGTGATCGGGCGTTCGATGATCTCGCCGGAGGGCTTGGCCATGAGGCCGCGCATGCCGGCGAGCTGGCGGATCTGGAGCTTCGAGCCGCGGGCCTTGGAGTCCACCATCATGTAAACCGGGTTGGTTTCGTGCGGCTTGGGATTCTGCGCCGTAACGTTGCGGTCGATGGTCTTGTAGAGCTCGTCCGAGATCTTCTCGGTCGCGCCGGTCCAGATGTCGATGATCTTGTTGTGGCGCTCGCCATCGGTGATGACGCCAAGCTGGTGCTGGCGCTCGACCTTGGCGACCTCGGTCGCGGCCTTGGCGAGGAGGTCGTCCTTCTCCTTGGGGCGGATCATGTCCTTGAGGCCCATGGAAACGCCTGCGAGGCAGGCATGCTTGAACCCGAGGGACTTGAGCTCATCCAGCGCCTTGACGGTGCGCGCATGGCCGGAAACCTGGTGGCAGTTCAGAATCAGGTCGCCCAGCTTGCCCTTGTCGATCTTGTCGTTCACGAAGCCAAGCTCGGTCGGCCAGACCTCGTTGAAGATCACGCGGCCGACGGTGGTCTCGATCACGCGCGTCTCGCTGTTGCCATAGCGGCGGCCGTCGGTGCCGGAATCGGGGTTCTTGAAGCGGATGCGCGTGTGGATCTCGACTGCCTGCTCGGCCAGCGCCAGGTGCACCTCGTGGGTGTCGCCGAAGAGCGGCATGCGCTCCTGCGGCGCGCCGGCGGGCTTGGCGCCCTTGCCGAGCGTGCGGCCGGAGAGCTTGTCCTGCTGGCTGAGGATGGTCAGGTAGTAGATGCCCAGCGCAATGTCCTGCGTGGGCGTCATGATCGACTTGCCGGAGGCCGGCGAGAAGATCGAGTTGGTGGACATCATCAGCAGGCGGCTCTCGAGCTGCGCCTCGACCGACAGCGGCACGTGCACGGCCATCTGGTCGCCGTCGAAGTCGGCGTTGAAGGCGGTGCAGACCATGGGGTGGATCTGGATGGCCTCGCCCTCGATCAGGATGGGCTCGAAGCTCTGGATCGAGAGGCGGTGCAGCGTGGGGGCGCGGTTGAGCATCACCGTCTTGCCCTTAGTGACCTCCTCGAGGATGTCCCAGACCTGCTCGTCGTGGCGCTCGATCATCTTGCGCGCCGTGCGCACGGTGTGGCAGATGCCCCGCTCCTTCAGGCGGCGGATGATGAACGGCTCGAACAGCGTCAGGGCCATCTTCTTGGGCAGGCCGCACTGGTTGAGCTTGAGCTCGGGGCCGACCACGATCACGGAGCGCCCGGAGTAGTCGACGCGCTTGCCCAGCAGGTTCTGGCGGAAGCGGCCGGTTTTGCCCTTGAGCATGTCGCTGAGCGACTTGAGCGGGCGGTTGCCGGCGCCGGCCACGGCGCGGCCGTGGCGGCCGTTATCGAACACCGCGTCGACCGCCTCCTGCAGCATGCGCTTCTCGTTGCGGATGATGACATCCGGGGTCTTGAGCTGCAGCAGGTTGCGCAGGCGGTTGTTGCGGTTGATCACGCGGCGGTAGAGGTCGTTGAGGTCCGACGTGGCGAAGCGGCCGCCCTCGAGCGGGACCAGCGGGCGCAGTTCCGGCGGAATGACCGGCAGGCAGTCGAGGATCATCCAGTCCGGGTGTGCGCCGCTGACGCGGAATCCCTCGCAGATCTTCATGCGCTTGGTGATCTTCTTGCGCGTCTGCTTGCTGCGGGTGTTCTCGATCTCGGTCTCGAGGTCGTTCATGAGCTGGTCCAGGTCGATCTTGGCCAGGCTCTTGCGCACGGCCTCGGCGCCCATGAGGGCTTCGAAGTTCTCGCCGTACTTCTCGACCGCCTCGTGGTAGTCGGCCTCGCCCAGGAGCTGCAGCGGCTTCAGCGGCGTGTCGCCGGGATCCGTGACCAGGTAGTCCTCGTAGTAGAGCACGCGCTCGAGGGAATTGGCCGTCAGGTCAAGCATCAGGCCGATGCGGCTCGGGCTGCACTTGAAGAACCAGATATGCGACACCGGCACGGCCAGCTCAATGTGGCCCATGCGCTGGCGGCGCACGCGAGAGACTGTCACCTCGACGCCGCAGCGGTCGCACACGACGCCCTTGTGCTTGATGCGCTTGTACTTGCCGCAGGCGCACTCCCAGTCCCGCGTGGGGCCGAAGATGCGTTCGCAGAACAGGCCGTCGCGCTCCGGCCGGTAGGTGCGGTAGTTGATCGTCTCCGGGTTCTTGACCTCGCCGTGGCTCCACGAGCGGATCGTCTCCGGGGAGGCCAGGTTGATGCTGACCGCATCATACTGGCCCACTTCCGTCATGCCAAATAATTCACGTGCTGCGTAGGGGTTCAAAGTCGGCCTCCCGTTAACCGTGTCCGCGTGATCAGATCGTGGGCTGCGTCGCGGCCGTACTCTGGCCGCCCAGCAGCTTCATGTCCAGGCCGAGCCCGCGCAGCTCATGCATCAACACCGAGAAGGACTCCGGCATGCCGGCTTCCAGCGTGTTCTGGCCCTTGACGATGGACTCATAGATGCGGGTGCGGCCCGCGACATCGTCGCTCTTCACGGTGAGCAGCTCCTGCAGCGCGTAGGCCACGCCGTAGGCCTCGAGCGCCCACACTTCCATCTCGCCCATGCGCTGGCCGCCGTACTGGGCCTTGCCGCCCAGGGGCTGCTGCGTGACGAGCGAATAAGGGCCGGTGGCGCGCGCGTGGATCTTGTCGGTGACCAGGTGGTGGAGCTTGAGCATGTAGATCTCGCCCACGACCACGCGCTGGTCGAACGGCTCGCCCGTGCGGCCGTCGAAGAGGATGGACTTGCCGTCCTCGCTCAGCCAGGCGCGCTCGCCCTCGGTCTTCTCCTGCACCTTGCGGGCATCGAGCATCAGCTTGTCGATGGCCTCCTCGGGGACGCCGTCGAACACCGGGCTGGCGGCATACATGCCGAGCACGCGGCAGGCCATGCCGAGGCAGGTCTCGAAGAGCTGTCCGAGGTTCATGCGCGAGGGCACGCCGAGCGGGTTCAGCACGATGTCGACCGGCGTGCCGTCCGGCAGGAACGGCATTTCGCAGTCGGGCACGATCTTCGCGACCACGCCCTTGTTGCCGTGGCGGCCGGCCAGCTTGTCGCCCACTGAGAGGTTCTTCTTGCTGGCGATATAAACGCGCACCTGCTTGATCACGCCGCCTTCATCCATAATGCCGTCGAGCTCTTCGAACTCATGTCCGCTCTGGTTCTCCAGCTCGGCGAACTTGGGACGAAACTCGTCAATGATCTCCTCGATCTTCTGCTGAACGGGGCTGCTTTCGATCTGGATGTGGCTGTGTGCGCGGGCCAGCTTGGCCAGCAGCATCTTGGTGATCTTGCGGTTGGCCGGGATGATGATCTCGCCGGTCTCGACGTCGAGCACGTCGAGCGGGATCTTTTCACCGAGCAGGATGTTGCTGAGGGAGGTGGTGAGCTGCTCCTCGATCTCGACGCGGCGCCGCTTGCGCTCCTCTTCGATGTCGCGGATCTGCTTCTTCTCCTCGGCCGTGGGCTGGCCGGTGGCGCCGCGGCGCTGGTCCTGCTGCTGCGCGGTGACCTTGACATCCATGACGATGCCATAGGTTCCGCTCGGCACGGTCAGCGACGTGTCGCGGACATCGGCCGCCTTCTCGCCGAAGATGGCGCGCAGCAGGCGCTCCTCGGGAGCCAGCTCGGTCTCGCTCTTGGGCGTGATCTTGCCGACCAGGATGTCGCCGGGGCGGACTTCCGCGCCGATGCGCACCACGCCGTCGGGGCCGAGGTTCTTGAGGGCCTCCTCGCCCACGTTCGGAATATCGCGCGTGATCTCCTCGGGGCCGAGCTTGGTGTCGCGCGCGCCGACCTCGAACTCCTGGATGTGCACGGAGGTAAAGACGTCATCGCGTACCACGCGCTCGTTGACGAGGATGGCGTCCTCGAAGTTGTAGCCGCTCCACGGCATGAACGCCACGAGCAGGTTCTTGCCGAGCGCCAGCTCGCCGTCGCGGGTCGCGGGGCCGTCGGCCAGCACGTCGCCCTTGCGGACCTTCTGGCCGCGCTTCACGACCGGGCGCTGGTTGAAGCAGGTCCCGGCGTTCGAGCGGCGGAACTTCTGCAGGGGGTAGCGGTGCACGCCCTTGGCCTTCTTGCTGCGATTGGCGGGCAGCGACCCGTCGTCGGTCACGACGATCTCGGTGGCGGAGACATAGGCCACGCTGCCGGCCTCTTCGGCCAGGATGGTGACGCAGGAGTCGGCGGCGCCGCGGCGCTCGAGGCCGGTGGCCACGTACGGCCGCTCCGTCTGGAGCAGCGGCACGGCCTGGCGCATCATGTTCGCGCCCATGAGCGCACGGTTGGCGTCGTCATGCTCGAGAAACGGGATCAGTCCGGCGGCGATGCTCACGACCTGGGTCGGGGCCACGTCCATGTACTGGACCTTGGCCGGCTCGACCTCGAGGAACTCGGCCATGTAGCGGACCGTGACCTTGTCGCCCGCGAAGTGGCCATCATGGCCGAGAGGCGCGTTGGCCTGCGCGATGACGAACTTCTCCTCCTGGTCGGCCGAGAGGTAGTGCACCTCGTCCGTCACCTTGCCGTGGCGCACGACGCGGTACGGGCTCTCGATAAACCCGAAGTCGTTGACGCGGGCATAAATGCAGAGCGACGAGATCAGGCCGATGTTCGGCCCTTCCGGCGTCTCGATCGGGCAGATGCGGCCATAGTGCGAGCTATGGACGTCGCGGACTTCGAAGCCGGCGCGCTCGCGGCTGAGGCCGCCGGGTCCGAGGGCCGACAGGCGGCGCTTGTGGGCCAGGCCGCTCAGCGGATTGGTCTGGTCCATGAACTGGCTGAGCTGGCTGCGGCCGAAGAAGTCCTGCACCACCGCGGACAGCGACTTGCTGTTGACGAGGCGGGCGGGCGAGAGCACGCCGGTGGCCGGATCGAAGAGCGTCATGCGCTCGCGGATCAGGCGCTCGGTGCGGGCGAGCCCCACGCGGCACTGGTTCTCGAGCAGTTCGCCGGCCGTGCGGATGCGGCGGCTTCCGAGGTGGTCGATGTCGTCGACCACGGCGCGCCCCATGCGGATGTCCAGCAGGTGGCGGATGGCCTCGATTACCTCGACGCCGGTGACTTCGCTCTTCTTGTTGCCTTCCTCGGCCTCGGTGAGCGTGCGGCGGTCTTCGGGCACGCGGCCGACAAGGCCGAGCTTCTGGTTGATCTTGTGGCGGCCGACGCGCCCGAGGTCATAGCGGCGCGGGTCAAAAAAGAGGCGCTTGATGAGCTGCTTGGCGTTGGACGCCGTGGCCGGGTCGCCCGGGCGGAGGCGGTGGTAGAGCTCCTTGAGCGCGTCCTCCTCGCCGTGGGTCGGGTCCTGGCGCAGGGTCTTGACGAGAATGCCGTCATCCCACGAAACATCGACGACATCCACCTTGCCGAAACCGGCGGCGGACATCTGCTGCAGCACGGCCTCGGTGACCGGCTCGTAGCGCCGCGCGAGCACGGCCTGGGAGTCGACGTCGATCACGTCGTCCTTGAAGATCAGGTGCTCGAGGTCGGCATCGGCGTGGCGCCCCTTGACGTCCAGCGCCTGGAACTTGCAGTAGTGGCGCAGGATGTTCTCGTCGGCCCCGAAGCCGAGGGTGCGCAGGAACATGGTCGAATGGAACTTGCGGCGCCGGCGGCGGCGGTCCATGTAGACCCACATGATGTCGTTGGTGTCGAACTGGATCTCGATCCACGAGCCGCGGTCCGGGATCAGGCGGACCGAATAGAGCGACTGCCCGTTGGGGTGGATGGTGCGTTCGGAGCAGATGCCGGGGGAGCGATGGAGCTGGCTGACGATCACACGCTCGGCCCCGTTGACGACAAAGGCGCCGTCGCGCGTCATGAGCGGCACTTCGCCCATGTACACATCTTCTTCGCGAATCTCGTCGCCGTCCTTCAGCCGGAACGTCGCGTGCAGCGGCGCGGCATAGGTGTCGCCTTCGGAAAGAGCCTCGAGCGGCCCCATTTTCGGCTCGGACAGTTCATACTTCACGAAGTCGAGCGTGTAGCGGCCGTCGTAGCTCTCGATCGGGAAGACCTCCCGGAAGATGGCCTGGAGCCCCTTGTTTTCGCGCCGTCCCGGCGGCACGTCCAGCTGCAGAAAGTCCGCATAGGACTTGGTCTGGATCTCGATCAGGTCGGGCGGCTGGGCAACGGCCTTCAGCTTGCCGAAATCTTTGCGTTCTACCATCGGCTAACCTCGCTACCACGGCGTTGACGCCACATGTACGATTGGGAAAGGGTAAAGGACCGCCCGGGCGTTGGATCGGGCGGCCCTGCACAACGAAGACGCGACCCGGGCCGCGTTACTTCACTTCGACCTTGGCGCCAACCTTCTCAAGCTGATCCTTGAGCTTGGCAGCCTCGTCCTTGCTGACACCCGTCTTGACCGGCTTGGGCGCACCCTCGACCAGATCCTTGGCGTCCTTGAGGCCCAGGCCCGTGATCGCGCGCACTTCCTTGATGGCCGCGATCTTGTTGGATCCGCCCTCAAGCAGCACGACATCGAACTCGGTCTTCTCCTCGGCCGGGGCCGCTGCGGCCGCCGGAGCTGCTGCCGCCGCCGCCATCGGCGCCGCCGCGGTCACGCCCAGCCGCTGCTCAAGCGCCTTGACCAGCTTCGAGAGTTCCAGCACGGTCAGCGTCTCGACCCAGTCGATGAATTCGCTCATCTTGCCACTGACTTCAACCTTGGCTTCTTCGCTCATGTTTCTACTCCTCTTTTTTCCAGCTGGGCTTTTCAGGCCGCTTTGCTCTTCTTTTCCTCAACCGCTTTCAGGACATACAGCAGGCTCAGCACCTTCTGGTTGAAGACTCCAACCAGCTGCGTCATCGGTGCAGCCAACGTGCCGACGAACAGACCGAGCATCACTTCGCGCGGCGGCAGTTTGGACAACGCATCGACGTCGGCTTTGCCGAGAGCCTTGCCGTCGAGGCAGGCGCCCTTGATTGCGGCCTTATCATGTACCTTGACAAACTTCATCAGCGCCTTGGCGACCTCGGCGGCTTCCCCCTTGCCGGTCACCACGGCTGTCGGGCCCGTCAGAAACGCCGCGATGCTCTCCCAACCAAGCTGCTGGGCGACGCGGTCCAGGTAGGTGTTCTTCACCACCTGGGCTTTGGCGCCGAGCGGTGCCAGGGTGCGGCGCAGCTCGGTCAGCTCCGCCACCTTCAGGCCGCCGTAATTCACCACGAAGACGTAGTCCGCAGACTCCACGCGCTTCGTGATTTCCTGCAAAATTGAATTCTTTTCCGGTCTCATGGATTTCGTCTCCGGCTACTCTTTTGCCACTGCCAGGGCGACGCGCACGCCCACGCCCATGGTGGAACTCACCGTGCAACTGCGGATAAACGCACCCTTGGTGCCGGCCGGCTTCTCGGCCTGGATGGCCTCGAGCACGGCGTGAACGTTGCCCAGCAGGCGCGGCGCCTCAAAACTCAGCTTGCCGCAGACCACGCTCACGTTTCCGCTGCGGTCCATGCGGAACTCCACCTTGCCGCCCTTGGCCGCCGTGACCGCGGGGCCGATGTCGTCGGTCACCGTGCCGGTCTTGGGGTTGGGCATGAGCCCGCGCGGGCCCAGCACGCGGCCGAGCTTGCGGACCTCTTTCATGGCGTCCGTGGTCGCGATGGCCACGTCGAAGTCGAGCCAGCCGCCCTTGACCTTCTCAATCAGGTCGTCGAACCCGATGGTGTCCGCGCCGGCGGCCCTGGCGGCATCCGCCTGCGCGCCAGCCGCAAACACGATCACGCGCACCGCCTTGCCCGTGCCGTGCGGCAGGCTCACGGTGCCGCGAACCGTCTGGTCGGACTTCTTCGTGTCCACGCCCAGGCGCAGCGCCAGCTCGACGGTCTCGTCGAACTTGGCTCCGGGATGGGCCTTGATGAACGCCACCGCATCCTCGATGCTGACCGGGGTCTGGGGCGCCGTTTTCTTGATCTCGAGATATTTTTTGCCGTGTCTTGCCATGGTTGGATCCCCCGCCTACTCCGTCACATCCACGCCCATGCTGCGGGCCGTGCCCTCGACCATGCGCATCGCGGCCTCCTCGGAGGAGGCGTTGAGATCCTGCTGCTTCAGCTTTGCGATCTCGCGGACCTGCGCACGCGTCACCTTGCCAACCTTTTCGCGGTTCGGCACGCCGGAGCCCTTGGCCAGGCCGGCCGCGCGCTTCAGCAGCGCCGACGCAGGCGGGCTTTTCATGATGAAGGTGAAGCTCCGGTCTCCGTAGACCGTGATCACCACGGGGATCACCAAGCCCGCCTTATCAGCCGTCTTGGCGTTAAAATCCTTGCAGAATGCCATGATGTTGACACCCTGCGAGCCCAGCGCGGGGCCCACCGGAGGGGCCGGGTTGGCCGCACCGGCAGGGATCTGCAAGCGCACGGTTCCAATTACTTTTTTTGCCATATTGCGCCTCGTCGTTCGTGGCCCTCCCGGTTCCCAGCCGGTGCAGACGGACCAACGGTTGACTGCTTCGGTCCGGCCTAGGCCGTGACCCGCTCGACCTGCCAGTATTCCAACTCCACCGGGGCTGAGCGACCAAAGATCGCCACCGACACTTTCAGCTTGCCCCGATCGGGATCAACCTCGTCCACCGCGCCGGTGAAGTTCATGAACGGTCCGTCCGTGATCTTCACCATTTCGCCCGGCTCAAATGCGATCTTCGGCCGGACCTTCTCCTTCTTCGCCTCCGCCTGGCTGACGATGGCGTCAACCTCCGCGGACGACAGCGGCATCGGCCGCTCGCCGCCAACAAACCCGATCACGCCGGGCGTCTCCCGCAGGAATCGCCAGGTCGGCTCCACCAGCTGCTTGGCCTCATCGTACAACGACAGGTTGATCAGCACATATCCGGGAAAGAACTTACGCGTCACCGTGGTCTTGACGCCATTCTTCGTCTCGGAAACCTTCTCGGTGGGGATGATCACCTCACCGATATAGTCCGCCATGGCCTGCAGCCTGGCCTGCGCTTCGACATAGCGCTTAACCTTCTGCTCCTGGCCCGTCAGCGTGTGCAGCACAAACCACTGTTTCGTCATCGCATCCGCCTCTGGGCTTACGCCTGGATCAGCTTCAGCACAAACTGAATCGCCTTGTCGCACACCAGCACGACAACGGACAACAGCACAATAAAGGTGATTACCACCAGGGTCGACTCCACCAGCTCGCGCCGCTCCGGCCAGCTGGTCTTGCGGAACTCCGAACCGACATCGCCGAGGAACGCGCCGATCTTCCGGCCAATATCTGTCACTCTGTTCATAGGTTAGTGGAACCTTCCCCGCCTGTCGCGGAGCCAGTGTCCACGTTCCGCACCCGTCGGTTGGTTGGCAGGCCAGGAGGGCTTCGAACCCCCAACCTGCGGTTTTGGAGACCGCCACTCTGCCAATTGAGCTACTGGCCTACAGACGGAAACCGCCCGCGACATCTCACCGGGTTACTTGGTCTCCCGGTGCAGCGTGCGCTTGCGCTCGGCTGAGCAATACTTCTTGATCTCCAGCCGATTGGTCGTCGTCCGCTTATTGCGGGTCGTGACGTAGTTGCGACGCTTGCAGTCGGTGCAAGCGAGGATGGCAAGTTCTCTAGCCATGAAAAATCGACTCCTTCCCGCAGACACAGGTTCGGCGGCCGGCCTCGCGCCGACCGCGCGCCGCGTCACCGGAAGCTACTACTTCTTGGCCTTCTCCGGCACCACGACCGAAACCTTGGCCACGGTTCCCGCGCCGACCGTGCGGCCGCCCTCCCGGATGGCGAAGCGCATCTTGTCCTCGAGCGCCACCGGAGAGATCAGCTTCACGGAAATCGACACGTTATCGCCGGGCATCACCATTTCCACGCCCTCGGGCAGCGTGATGTCGCCCGTCACGTCGGTCGTGCGGATGTAGAACTGCGGACGGTATCCCTTGAAGAACGGCGTGTGGCGCCCGCCCTCTTCCTTGCTAAGGACATACACCTCGCCCTGGAAGTCCGTGTGCGGCGTGATCGATCCGGGCTTGGCCAGCACCTGGCCGCGCTCGACATCTTCCTTCTTGGTGCTGCGCAGCAGGCAGCCGATGTTGTCACCCGCCTGGCCCTGGTCCAGCAGCTTGCGGAACATCTCGACGCCCGTGCAGACCGTCTTGGCCGTCGGCTTCAGGCCGACGATCTCAACGTCCTCGCCCACCTTGATGATGCCGCGGTCGACGCGGCCCGTCACCACCGTGCCGCGTCCCTCGATCGAGAACACGTCCTCGACCGGCATCAGGAACGGCAGGTCCAGCACGCGCTTCGGCTCGGGAATATAGCTGTCCAGCGCTTCCATCAGCTTCGTGATGCACTCCGTGGCCTTGTCGTTCGGGTCCGTCACCTTGGTCGCAGGCAGCGCACTGCCGCGGATCACGGGGATGTCGTCGCCCGGGAACTCGTACTTCGACAGCAGCTCGCGGATCTCCATTTCGACAAGGTCCAGCAGCTCGCCGTCGTCCACGAGGTCAACCTTGTTCAGGAAGACCACGATCGCCGGCACGCCGACCTGGCGGGCGAGCAGGATGTGCTCGCGCGTCTGCGGCATGGGGCCGTCGGCCGCGCTCACCACCACGATTGCGCCGTCCATCTGCGCGGCGCCCGTGATCATGTTCTTCACATAGTCGGCGTGGCCCGGGCAGTCCACGTGCGCGTAGTGGCGCTGCGCCGTCGCGTACTCGACGTGCGACGTGGCGATCGTGAGAATCTTAGTCGGGTCGCGGCGGCCGGCAGACTCCGAGGCCTTGGCAACCTGATCATACGAGATGTAGTCGCAGAACCCCTTCAGCGACTGCACGCGCGTAATGGCGGCGGTCAGGGTCGTCTTGCCATGGTCAACGTGACCGATTGTCCCGACGTTGATGTGCGGCTTGTTTCGCGCAAAGGTTTCCTTAGCCATGGTGAACTTCCTCCGTTACTACCCTACTGTACGTTGCCAGCCTTGTTGCGGCGACCTGGAGCCCATGAGCGGGATCGAACCGCTGACCTCGTCCTTACCAAGGACGTGCTCTGCCAACTGAGCTACATGGGCTTCGACCCCCAGCCCAGCCGAGGGGCAAAAAACCCCTTACCCGCTCCGTCCCCGACACCCTGCGGCTCTCTCCACCGTCGGATGGCCGGGCCGGACCGTATTCGGGCAGCGTCGCTCGCCGTCTGTTTTGTCCGCTTTCGCCCCATGCCGGCAGGAACCGGCAGAAACGAAACCCCGTAAATGTAGCAGGACGCAGGCCACCCGTCAACGGGATGCGTGAGATTTTTTTTGGGGCGCGCGAGGCGGGGGTCGGAGCGCGGCTTTACCGCAGCCAGTTTTTCCAGAAATACACCGCCGCCACGAGCAGGCCCACGCCCACCACCACGCCGCGCAGCGTGGACGGTTTGACCCGGCCCGCGAGGCGACCGCCCGCCACGCCACCCGCCAGGGCGCCCAGCGCCATGATCAGCGCCACGATCCAGCAGACATGGCCGGAGAAGAGAAAGAAAACGGCGGCCGCAACGTTGGCGCTGAAAGCAATGCCCTGCTTGAGGGCGTTCAGGCGGGTCATGTTGTCCTGAAGGGTCAGGCCCAGCGTCGCCAGCACAATCACGCTCAGACCCGCCCCGAAGTACCCGCCGTAAACCGCCGCCAGCGCAATAGGCAGCGCGGCCCAGTGCTCCGGGAGCGCCTTGCCGGTTCTCCGGCCAAGCCAGGCCTTGAGGCGGTCCTGGACGGCGAGCAGCAGCGAGGCGGACAGGATCAGAAAGGGCACCAGGGATTGAAAGAGCCGCTCGCTGGTGCAGAGCAGGAGCCCCCCCCCGGCCACGCCACCCAGAACGGCGGCCGGCAGGCAGAACAGCAGCCGGCGCCTCTGGCCCTTCAGGTCCCCGCGCTGGGCCAGGGTCGCGCCCAGGTAGCCCGGGCACAGCGCCACCGTGTTGGTGACATTGGCCGCCACCGCCGGAAGGCCCAGGGCAACGAGAACGGGAAAGGAGATGAGCGTCCCGCCGCCAGCCAGGGCATTCACCAGCCCGGCGCCAAAGCTGGCCAGCACCAGTACGCCATAGGCCCAGACTTCCATTCCGGCTGCTCCCGGTTCAGCGTCCCCGCTTGGCCTTGCGCGTCAGCCCGATCATGGGCCGCGAGAGAACCTCCACGCAGTCGAACATCGTGGCGGTTCCGCTGGCGGGGAGCATTCCGCTGGCAGCCAGCTGGTCCAGGTAACTGCTGATGCCCTGCTGTGCGGCGAAAAGGCACGGCGTGGAGTAGATCACCATCGTAACGCCCGCGCGCTGCATCTGGTCCAGCGTCCAGTTGGGGGACTTGCCTCCATGCAGCTGGTTGACCATGACCGGAACTTTCACCGCCTGGCAGAGTGCCTGCACGAACGCCAGGTCGTGGACGGCCTCCACCATGATCCCGTCCGCGCCCGCCTGGGCGTACTTGACCGCCCGCTTGAAGCCATCCTCCATGTCGGTGGCGTCGGTGCGCGCAATGACGAACAGGTCGGATCGCACGTGCAGCACCGCCTTCAGCTTGGCCAGGAACTGCTCCTGCGCGAGGATCTGCTTTCCCTCAAAGTGGCCGCAGCGCCGCGGCCTCTTCTGGTCCTCGAACTGCACCGCGGAGACGCCGCTGGCCTCCAGCAGCTTGACGGTGTTGGCGGAGATGGACTCCTCGCCAAAGCCGTCATCGATGTCCACAAGCAAATGGGACTGAGGCAGCACATGGCGCACCCGCAGGGACCAGTCCAGGACGTCGTGCCAGTTGGAGAAGCCCATGTCCGGCAGCCCGTAGGCGCTGGCGGCATAGCCAAAGCCGCTCAGGAAGATCCCCTCGAAGCGCTCCGCCGCCAGCAGCGCGGAGAAGACGTCGTAGACGCCGATCAGGGGCAGGATCTTGCCGGTGGCCAGGCGCTGCCGGAACATCTTTCCCGCCATGGCCCCGTGAAAGGGGCGTGGCGCAGCCGGCACCGGGTCAGAGGTCCGTGATTTCGGAGCCATGAAACCTCCTCGGGTTAGACGCCGTTATGTTGCGGGAACGAACGGGGGGAGATCAACCCAAATCTAAGTACTCCCGGTGGAAAGTTCGGTGACGTATGATCGTCTCCCGGCCCGGCGACCCTACGGCAGCAGCAGGCGCACGAAGCCCAGTGCGCCGGCGCGGAGATTTCCGGCCAGGTCGACCGACCCGGCCAGCGGATCATCCAGCGTGATGCGCAGGGCCAGGTCGCCGAAGCGCTGCGCGCGCTCCGGGATCGCCTCGTCCGGTTTGCGCACCGGGATCGCCACCGCGGACAGCTCCAGTTCCATGGTCGCGCGCCGGCTGTCCGGCGTCACCTGCCACGCGCAGCACCGCACCGGCCGGCCGTCTCCCATGGCGTAGCTGTTTGACAGCGGCAGCACCCGCGTGCGCAGGGCATCGAAGTTCGCGGCGTCGCCGCACCCCGCCCAGACACGGCAGGCAGAGAGGAGGTCGGGCGACGCGGCCATTGCCGCCACCGCGGCGGCATTCGTGATCTCCAGCGCCACGTGGAACACGCTGCCGCGCGCGGGCCGCCGCACCGCCAGCCGGCCCTGCGGCACGGGGATGAACTCTCCGTCCGTCCACTCGTCGAGGAACCCGTCGGCCACGAAGCTGCCGGCGCCGGCACCGCCGTTCGTCCAGGTCACGCGCTGCACCTGCGATTCCAGGGCGGCGCAGCGCGCCCAGTCCGCGGATGTGAGGAACGACTCGCCGTAGCTCCACAAGTTGGTTGCCAGCGGCTGCAGCGGCTGCGTCGCCGCCGGCAGCAGCACCGCCTTCACCGCGGCAGAGCCGGGCGTCCAGATGTAGCCGCGCATCAGCTCGTTGCGCTCGGCCTTGCACGTTGCCAGCATCATGATACGGCCGTCGCCCAACGAAACCACGCCGCGCCAGGCGTCGCCCGGGCCCGGCGCCGGACCGGTCAGCACGGCGGCCTGCGAAGCGTCGCCCGTCTCGCTGACCCGCGCCAGGTCCTGGCGATAGACCATCAGCTGGTTGGTCGCGAGCGCGTGCATGCCGAACACTTCGGCCCCGATCTGCCCGGAGAAGCGCCAGGGCGGGCGCTCCATCTTGTTGTCGTCCGCGCGTTCGCGGAGCACCACGCTGCCGCCCTCCATCGGCTCGGTGACGCGCACAAAGGCATCCCGGGTGTAGCGGAACACCATCAGGTCGCCCCACCCTGCAGCCGCACCGTTCCAAAGCTCGGAGAGCCCCTGGACGGGGCGGCGCGTCATCCCCTTGTAGCTGAAGCGCACAGTCTCGGCCGGATCGCGGCCGAAGATGACCGCGTTGCGGCGCATGCGGTCGAACCAGACCGTCGCGCTGAACTGCCCGTTCCACTGCGCCTCCAGCGCAGCATCCACCGGCGGCGCCGTGCGCGGCGTCTCCGGACGCAGGGCGCGGAACAGACGCACGTCGCTGTCGTTCTGGGCGCGGACCACGACAAACAGCTGTGTGGCCACGGTCGTCACCCAGAAGTCCTGCCCCGGCCAGAACGGAACCTCCGCCAAGGGAACCGCCTGCTCGCGCCCCTCGACGCCCAGGTCCCAGATGCGCGCATGCGCTCCGGCAGCCGGCGCCGCCGTGGACGCATACAGCGAGGTCCCGCGCGTGCCGGCACGCACCGCGTCGACCTCGTTGGTTGCGCCAATCAGCGGCGGCCAGACCGAGCAGACGCTCCCGTCCGCGTCGTCAAAGGTCCAGACGCGCCGCCGGAAGCTGGCGGCCATGCGCGTGCCGCACTCCAGCACGGAGGCTCCCGGCGGCAGCGGCATTTCCCATCGCAGGCGCCCGTCGGCATTCACGCGCGCCAGGAGGCTCTGGTACATCCGGCAGGCGCCTTCCGTGAACGGCAGCCAGGACGCTTCATAGACGTAGTTGTTCTGCGGCAGCACGAGGGGCCCGGCGCCGGCGGCCACGGCAGGCAGCCGCAGCGGCCGGCGCGCGGTGGTGTCGTCCAGGCGACCCCAGGTGCAGCCGCCCGTGCCGCCCCATCCCCACCAGCGCCCGTCGGTATCCATGCACACCGGCACGACGTCCCGCGGCACAGGCAGGGTGCGGACGAGCCGCGCCTGGCTGTCCATGACCACGAGTTCGCCGGGGGCGGCCAGCACACAGCCGTCGGCCAGCGGCGCCACGCAGAGCATGCGCGCCCGGTCCATGACCTGGCCGCTCTCGGGCCCGGCCAGCGACAGGCGCTGCATCGACGTGGCCGTGGTCACCAGCACGTGCTCGGGTCCGCACCGGCCGATGGAGGTCCAGGAGAGATCGGTGCGGCGATGCACCAGCGCTCCGGTGTGGCGGTCAACCAGCAGCAGCCAGCGGCTGTCGGCAGGCGCAAACAGCACGTTGCGGCTGCCGGCGATTGGCGGGACCTGCAGGCGCATGCCGCCGCCGGCATCGTCGAACTTGCGCTGGTAGAGCCGCGCCCAGCGCACACATTCGTCCTTCAGGTCGAGTGCGCAGATCATCCCCAGGCCGGTGTCCACGTACACGCTGTCGCCGACCACCGTGGGCGCAGGGAGCATGCGGTGCTGCGACAGCGCGGCATTGGCGCAGGCGGCGCTGACGAGCGTGAGCCGCGTGGTTCCACACAGCGGCAGGCGGATGCTCTCCTGTCCCGTGGCGGCGTCGAGCGCCACCATCGCGAGTTCGCTCTCTTCGGTGCCGCCGTAACGCAGCGCCGGCACCAGGAAGTGCGTGCCGCGCCAGACGGCCGGCGAGCCGACGGGCTCCTCGGTGTCCGTCGTGCCGTGCCAGCGCCAGCGGATCACGCCGCTGCGGGCGTCGAAGCCGATCAGTTCAAACCGGTTGAAGCCGGTCTCCAGGCGCACGGCCACAACACTGCCGGCGCGCGCCGGCCGGCAGAGACCGCCGTACCCCACGTGCGACCGGTTGTACTGTCCGGCAACGGGCGCCGCGACATACGACCAGCGCAGCACGCCGCCGGCAAAGGCGGCCACGCTGCGCGAGTTCTGCACCACCAGCAGGCCGTCGAGGTCTGTCCCGGAGCCCGAAAGCACCGGCTGCCAGGCGCCCAGTTGCGTCGTGCGGGTCTCCTCGCCGCAAGCCTCTTCCATGCCGGCCGGCAGATCAAACTGCCCGCCGAACACCCCCTGAGGCTCCGACACCTGCGCCAGGGTGCGCTGCGCGGCGGCCGGCGCGGCAAGCGGCGCCGCGGGCGATGCCAGGGAGGCGCAGCGCTGCAGGCGCACGGCTTCCGCAGCCATGCCCGGCCTGGCGGCAAGGTCCGCGACTTCGCGCGCCAGAAACGGGTTGTAGGTCGCGGCATAGCCGGCAAACAGGCTGCGATAAAGCGCCTTGGCGCTGCTGAACAGGTTGTTGTCGGCGGCGTCTGCAACCAGGAAGTGGCCGCGCTCGACCAGCATGCGCCGGATGTAGCCGTGCAGCCGGCTGGTCTCGTTCTGGCGGGTGAAGCGCGCCGTGGTCTGCACCGCGTCGTCCGAATCGTTGAGGATGGCGCCGGGGCGCGCCGTGCCGGCGCGCATCTTGAAAACCTCGGCGCGGGCCTGGTTGTACCCGGGGTCATTCGTATAGGCCGGCTTGGCCAGGGCCGCGGCGGCCAGCGCGGCGCGGGCACGGTCCTGGTCAAGCTCGGACCGCGCCACATCAAGGTCCCACAGGGCGGCCTCAAACGGCAGCACGCGGCGGGCCATGCCGTCGTTCAGGTCCAGCAGCCGGTCGAGTCGCGCCATATCGCTGCGCGCCTGCGCGGTTTCGGCGTAGAAACGGATCAGCGGCGCGCTTGACTCCAGCGGCTGGGACTGCAGGACACGTTCGATGCCGTCGTAGAGAGCCTGCCGGGCCACATCGCCGGCCTTGGCCATGAGCGGCTGGAAAACCGCAACCGCCTGGGCCGGGCTCGTCTCGCGGCGCACGCACTGCCCCATCCAGTACGGCAGCGTGGCCAGGCGGTTCGAGGCCACGCACAGGTTGAGGAACTGCGCGGCCTGCGGCGTGGGCGGGTTGTAGCCGGCGGCCTGAAAGGCGCGCACGCCGGAATCCATGTCGTCGACCGACAGGCTCTTCAGCATCCGTGCGCCCAGGACGTCGCGGATCGGCGGGTTGTCGCGCGCGGCCATGAACTGCTGGCGCAGCGCCGCCTGCAGCGCCACGGCCATGTCGGGCCGGCGCGACACCACGGCATCCCACGAGGCGGCCACGGCCGCAACGCGCGCGGGGTCCTTCTGGACAGCCAGCACACGCGCCACCCAGAAGCGGAAGTTGGGCGCGTCGTCGAGCCGCGCGTAGAGCCGCGCCAGCTCGATGCCGTGGAGTTCAACGGCAGCGGCATCGTCCGGCCAGCGCTGCACAATCACGGTGCGGCAGCGGATCTCGGCCTGCTCCGGCGGAAACGGCGTCAGCGCGGCGCGGAAGGACCACTTGCCAGCAGGGGCGTCGAGCTTGACCAGGAGCTGGTGCAGGCCGGGGGGAAGGTCGAGCTCGGCCCCGGCGGTTTCGCTGGCGCCGCCGTCCATCACCGGCCGGCCATCCAGCCAGGCCCGAATGCGGCCCGTCCCCTCGGCCACCAGCCAGGTGCGCGTGGGCACATCGATGCGCAGCAGGCGGAAGCCATAGACGATCGCGTCCGTCATCTCCGCGGGGATCGGGCACGGCTGGCCGGCCTTCCACTCCTTCCACGAGACCGGCGCGCCCTTGCCGGGCATGGGAGAGTTGCCGATCGCCTTCTCGGGCGGCAACACGGCAACCATCCCCTGCCCTCTGGCGCCGTCAAACGGCCCCACCACCCGCCACCCGTCCAGCGGCTTCAGCCAGGGGTTGTTGGTGGCGGAAAGCAGTTCCCAGGCCACGGCCGGGCTGGTGAACCGCGCCACGGGCGGCGACCGCGGGACCGTGGCATCCCACCAGTCCGGCTTGACGGCAAACAGCCCCGGGGCCGCCGATGCCGGCAAAATCAGCAGCGCCAGCAGCAGCAGACAGGCCATGCGTCTCGGAAATGACATATCGATTGAAAGGATACACCGGCCGGGTAATGGCGGCAAAGACCGTTTTGCGTTCGTTTGTGCCCCATTGAAAAGCCCGCATCATCCGGCTAGGATAGCCATATGGATGTGCTGCCTTTGGTTTTGTCCGCAGATTTCGCAGATTAACGCAGATTGAGAGAATATTGGTGGGCTGCGGGTTGTCGCCCGTAATCGTCCACTGATAGAAAGACAGTGGTGGAGGGTGGCAGGTGGCAAATGGAGGGTGGATGGCACACGTAGTCGCCACTCGTAGTCGGTTACGCTTAGTCGAACGGCTTAGTCGATTAAGTGGGGCGTTAAGGGTAACCGAGTAAGGGTAGCGGTTAAGTGTTTGAGAGGAATGGGCAGTGACCGGTTGACGAGAACGGGCGACGAGAACGGCAGACGAGGAGAGGGCCGTGAGCAGCCGCCGGCCGCCACGGAGAACATTTAAGGGTAAAGGGTTCCGCGCGGCGGGCTTACCTATAACTTCAATTCGCCGCAGCTTCGTAATCAAGTCCGCCGCAATCCGTAG
>JBAWXQ010000025.1:0-20924 GCA_037144015.1 bacterium | reverse complement strand
CAGTCAGGCATTTCTCTGTGGTCTCTGTTCCTCTCTGTGCTCTCGGTGTCCTTGATTTGTTCATTCATTGGGTTGCGGGCTGTCGCCCGCCTTGGGAGAGAGAAATTGCAAGAGAAGAAGATTGTCATCGTCGGTGCCGGTTCGCTACTCGCGTTCGAAATCATCAGCAGCGCGGCCCGACTGGCGAAGGACCACGGAAAAGTGCGCGTGGTGCTGGTCGATCTCGACGCCGAGAAAGCGGCGCTGGTGGCGCGGTTGGCGCGCCGGATGCCCGAAGTCGGCCCGGAGTTCATGCGCCTTTCGTCGGAGAAGACGCTCGAGCGGGCGGCGGAGGGCGCGGACGCCGTCTACTCGGTGATCCGGGCCTGCCCGGCGGCCGTGCATCAACGGGACTGCGAGGTTTCAGTCGCGCATGGTTTTCATGGCGACGACACGTACGGACCGAGCGCGTATATGCTGGCCCTGCGGACGGCGCCGGTGTTGTTGGATTTTGCCGCGATCATGCAGCGTCAGTGCCCGAAGGCCTGGTTCTGCGTGTTCACCAACCCTGTCACCATCATGACGGACCTGTTGAGCCGCCTCACGAAGATCCGGACGCTGGGCCTGTGCAACGGGGCCGAGAACTTCGAGCGGGACTTCGACCATTTCCACGGGGACCCGCCGGAGGCGATCAAGGGGCTCAAATGGACCGGCGGTGGGTTGAATCATTTCTCCTGGGTTTCCAACGAGAGCACCTTCCGCGGCGAGACGGTTCATGACTATCTGCGGCGCCACCTGGAGACTCTGGATCAGCGCAAACTCACGCCGGCCATGATCTGGAACATGGAAAAGCCGGTTTTCGAGTTCGTGGGCCAGATGCCCATGAACAACGGCCATTTCTACCACTACTTCCTGTGGGATCAGGTTGTGCGCGGCGGCCGCAAATGGCTGCGCCAGATGCAAGTCGATGCCAAACGGGGTAAGCAGCCGGATGTCTGGGGGCAGATGCGGCAGGTGGTGGCGGGCGGGAGCAAAGCCCTGCCCGATTTCTGGGAACAGTTGCCGTTCCTGGGCCGCGACCTGAAGCATACGAACCTCGGCATGCGGTCACTGTTCTCGATCTGGAACGACTTGGGCTGGCAAATCCCCGTCAATGTCCCCAACCGGGGACATGTGAAGGGGTTGCCGGAAGGGGCGGTTGTGGAAGCCACGACGCGCATGACGGCGGAAGGGGCGCAACCGCTGGGGCTGGATCCGCTGCCGCCCATGCTCAAGGGCCTGATGGGGGCGGTGGCCTACCAGCAGCGCATGGTGGCCGACTGGGTCTTGGAACCCAGCAAGCAGGGCTTGAAGGAAATCATTTTTGCCGATCCCTGCCACCGCTCGCTGGCGTCAATCAACTCCGTGGCCGAAAAATTGTGGAAACACCATGAATCTGAAAGGGCCTAAACGACGCTTTCGACGAACACGATATCTCTATGATGGATTCACGAGAACGCGTTAATAACGCGGTGATGCGGAAACCGAACGACCGGACCCCCTACAACTTCAGGTCCGAGCCCATCGTGTATGACCGCATCAAACGCGACAGGCACCTGGCGTCCGACGAGGATGTCAGAAGGTGGGCTGCCTCGGATGTGAGGGATGTCGGGGTGGTGTTCGCAGGCGGCGGCTATGGCGGTTATTCCGGCTTCGGCTGGCGCGACCGGGATCTCGGCAACGGCATCCAGGAGGATTTCTGGGGTGTCCGCCGGGAACGGGTGTGTAACGAGGGCGGCGAGTTTATCGAGATCCGTCAGCACCCTTTGAGCGATCTTTCCTTTGACGCCATTCGCCGGCACGACTGGCCGGATCCCCGACGGCTCTTCGATTTCACGGCGCTCCCCCGGCGGATTCGCGAGGCGAACGGCCTGAACCGTTATTGGTGGATGATTGAAGGGGAAAGCATGTTCGACCGCAGTTGGGCGGTGCGGGGCATGGAGCCATTTCTCGTGGATATGCTGGATCAGCCGGAACTGGCTGACTATGTTCTGGAGAGGATGGCCGCGTTCTTCTTTGAATACACGCGGATGATCCTCGAGAAAGCGGACGGCCTGATTGACGCCGTCGGCATCTACAACGATCTCGGGACTCAGGGGGGTATGCTCATCAGTCCGGCGGTTTATCGGGAATTCGTCAAGCCAAGGCAGAATCGATATATCGAGATGGTCAAATCTCATGGCGCGAAAGTTTTTTACCACTCCTGCGGCGCCATCGAACCGATTATTCCGGACCTGGTGGAGATTGGTGTGGACATCCTCGACCCCTTGCAGATGCGGGCGATGCGCATCACGCCCGAGGACATGAAGCGAAAGCACGGCAAATCGGTCACGCTGCATGGCGGGCTGGACACGCAGGGCTTCTTGCAGAAAGCCAGCCCGGCGGAGGTGAAGGACGAAGTCCACCATCTGATCGAGACGTTGGGGCAAGGCGGCGGATACATCCTCTCCGGTTCGCATCTCTACCAGGCCGATGTCCCGGTGGAGAACATCGCCGCCATTCATGAAGCCAACGGTACTACATCAAGCTAAAACGGGACATGTTCGGGACCGGCGGGACGCCGCAATACGATGAGAGCAGCATTTGAGGCTAAACATGCATGACACGCTAATACAGAACGTGGCAAAGCCGTTGTTGTATAAACCGGACTTCCCCCAGGCCGCGGCCAATATGGACCGCTGGTGGCGCGGCGAAGATCTCGGCCGCCCGCCGCTGACGCTGTGGGGTCTCAAAAAAGAACCACGCCGAACGGCGCCGCCCGCCAGCCTGGAAGACCGCTGGTTTGAAATCGACGGAATGCTCGATGCCGCCGAGGCGGTATTCGATGCCACGGAGTATCTGGCCGAAGGGGTCCCGTACTACTGTTACGATCTGGGTGCGAGCCTGGACGCCGGGTTTCTGGGCGCGCGCTATACACTGGCGGAGGATACGGTCTGGTGGGAACCGTTTGTGGAGGACTGGGGCAAGACGCCGCCCTTTGTGTTCGATGAGCAGAACTCTCTTTTCCGCCGGGTGTATGCCATGATGGAACGCGCCTGTGAGCGCGCCCAGGGCAAGTATCTCGTCGGCATGCCCAGCATGGGCGGCCCCTTGGATATTCTGGCGGCGCTGCGGGGGACCGATCGCCTGCTGTTGGACTTCGTGGACAATCCGGACGAGATCCGCAAGCGGCTCGATGAGCTGGCGGATTTTTACATTGCCGTGCTGCGGAAGTTCTGGAATTTGACGGCCGGCGCGGGCGTCGGCGGCACGCACTGGTGGCCTACCTACGGCAGTGCGTCCTCGCTGATTTCGCAGAACGATTTTTCGATCATGATTTCGCCCGCGATGTTCCGCGAGATCGTATTGCCGTCGGTGGAGCGAGTCACACAGGCTTTTCCGAACTGCATCTACCACCTGGACGGGCCCGGCGCCCTGGTCCACGTCAAGGCGCTCTCGACGGTGCAGAACATCCGGGCCGTCATGTTTTGCGAAGGGAACGGCAATGATCCCATCATGCGCTGGTTTGACGCGTTGCGCGAAATCCAGCGCACCGGCAAGAGCGTGGCGCAGGGCTTTCCGGCCGGCGCCGAGTTGCAGATGCTCGCCAACCTCGACCGCCGGAAGATGTTGCTCCTGTGCGGAACCGCACTGGACTACGACATCCATCGCGTCCTGGATAATATTGTGCGCTACTGCGCGGAGCACACCGGCCCGTCCGCAAACTGAGGCCGGCGACAGCGTTCCTGAGCCAATCGCCTTCAAGGCCCTGATACTGCGTGGGCTCAGTCGCCCGCGCCGCCGACGGCGGCCCGCAGGCGGCCAGCAGCAGCAGCGCGATCGTTGCTCTCATGGGTCGGGTATTCCTCCAGGATATCGATCCGTTCCAGTTCACGGGCGTCACCGGCGGGAATTTTGAAGGTCGCGATCTCGTGCGGTTTCAGGCGGATCTTCCAGGGCCCACCCAAGGCTGGCAGCCGCAGCAATCCTTCCCCCTGCTCTCCGGCAGACTCGTAGCAGCGCACGATCATTCCGCCGCCCGCCTCTGCTTCCTTCAAGACCGTCATTAAAATGGTTGGGGAATCGAGAGACGCCAGGCTGTTGGCCGGCGGCAGGCTGCCGGAGTGATTGTGATCGTATACCACAAACAGCGGCTGATTCAGTTCATAGGCGTGCCGTGGGACCTGCGCCGCGGCCCACGATCCGGCGTGCGGCAGCAACTGGTAGCGAAACTCTTGCGGACCGATGTCCACGCAGCGGTCCTGGCTGCCGACATAGAGCGGACTGCGGCAGACCGTCAGCCGCAGCGTGCTGTCACTGGCATCGAAACCATACTTGGCGTTGTTGAGCAGCGCCAGGCCGGCCGGTCCTCCCGCGGTTGTGCCAGACAGGTCGATCCACTGCTGGCAATACTCCTCCATACCGGTAAGCGGCCGGGCCTGACAACCATAGGGCGCCTCGGAGGTCAGCCTGCCGCCGGTGAGCGCCAGCGGGAAGACCAGTTTCAGCATGCGCCGGGGCGCCTGCCAGTCCAGCCGCAAATTGACGTCAACCTGCCCGCATCCCGCGCCCAGCGTGAAATCCATCAGCAGCCTGGAGCGGTCATAGCGGCTTACAACCCGGATCGTCGCCGCCGCCGGACCGTTCTCCGTAACGGTGACCGACTCAGCCTCGAACTGCCCGATCCTGCGGTCCCAGCGTTCAATCCCGGTGCCCCAGGCGTCGCCAAGGTCTTCCAGCACCACAGCCACGTTGCCGCGGTCGGCGCATAGGTTGATACCCGCGGCGCGGCTGATCAATTCCGTGATGGCGCCGCTGCGCCCGTCAACGCGGAACGCCAGGCTGCCGTTGCCCAGGGAATAATCCTCGGCATCCACCTTCAAATCGGTCTCAGTGGGACCGACCTGTCCCGGCAGGAAGCGGTAGAGCCGGTACCCCAGCGCGGGCACGTCGGCCATGAACCCAACATAGGCAACGTTGTCACAGGTCCGGGAGTTCGTCGGCAGGAGGCGACCTTCATGATCCGCCACCACGCCGTTCAACGGGAGCACCCCGCCCTCGAACGAGCCACCGAAGAAGTGTGTCCTGAACAGTTCGCGTCGCGGCCATGGCAAGGGGTTGAATACGAAAAACGGCAGGCCCGCACCCCGCGTATCAACTTGCGCCGCCAGTTTTCGCACGGCGAGGTTCAGCAGGCGCTCCGCCGCCTGCACCGTCCCGCCAAGCGTCATAACCATGTCCTGTTGGGCATCGAACAGGCACGTGCCGCCCATCGAATCGTGGAACTGCCAGGTCAGAAGTTCCTGCCACAGCGTTTCGATCTGCCGTGAGGCATTGCGGACGCCGGCGACGCTCGCAAAACGTTCGGCCGTCATCAGCGCGGCTTCCGCCTGGCGGTTCAACCGCTTGCAGGCGGAGTGCGTGGTGTAGCAACCCGGGGCGAAGTGCTGCAGTTCGTCGGCCTCCACCGGCAGCGTCGTGCCTGTTTCGCGGATGCCTTGCAGCAGCGCGCCCACGGTACTCAGCCTGACCGTGGGCCAAGCGTCCGACTTCTGCAGCTCGCCAAGTTTCTCGATGGCCCGCTTGGTCGGACCGCCGCCGTGATTCCCCACGCCGTAGAAAAACGGCCGGTGGCGGCTCGGGTAGTCCATCGCCAGCACGGAGGCCAGGGTAGCGTCACTGATCGGTTCGTTGTTGTAGGAGGACAGGCGACAGGCCAGCACACGGGAGCCGTCCGGGGCCTGCCACCAGAACTGGTCTGCGGGCAGCGACCGATCGACCGTCGACGGACGGCCCACAATGTAGCCGTCCATCCCTGACTGGGCGAGGATCGCCGGCAGGGTTCCGGCATGGCCGAACGAATCGACATTATACCCCGCGCTGGCCCGCCGCCCCAGCAGGCGTTCGAAGGTCCTTTGTCCATAGAGACCCTGCCGGCAGAACGACTCCCCGGCGGGAATGTTGCAGTCCGGCTGCACCCACCAGCCGCCGACCACTTCCCAGCGGCCCCCGGCCACGCGGGCGCGGATTTCTTCCAGCATTTCCGGGGCGATTTTTTCGATCCAAAAAAAGTACAGGGCCGAACTGCACGAGAACTTGAAATCCGGATACTCATTCATCCGGTCCAGCGCCGAACGCATGGTGGCCATGACCTCGGCGCAGCCTTCAGTCCACCGCCACTGCCAGATCGGGTCGAGATGGGCGTTGCCGATGGCGTGCAGCGTGATGCTTTTGTCACACCGGTTGGCCGAGGTTATCGCCGCCAGGTAATGCGCCACGCTGTCCTCGGCGACCAGCGCACCCCGCGTATCGTAAATCCGCAGGCGGCTCAGGGAGACGTTGTCCTTGCGTGGGACAAAGCGGATGCCGATCCGTCCGTCCTGGGGCCTGACGGTGAAGGTCCGCTCCACGGCCAGGTGATATCCGCCGGCCTCCTTGAAAATGTCGAACTTCCGAAGGCCCGCAGCCCCGTTGATCAGAACGTCAAAGACCCTTTGCCCCGGCGCCCGGAAGCACCCCTCGCACATCCCGAGTTCGACGAGATATTCCCCATCCGGCATCCCCGAAAACCCGTAGCCGAAGGCGCCGAAGAATTCTGCCGCAAAAACCAGCCCCTCCGCCGGGGACTTGTTCGCCACTGAAAATTCTCGCACCAGCGTCTGGACCTGGCCGTTCTGCTCCCCCGCCCCGCAAGCGCTCGCGATCGTTCGTTGCATGCCACGTTTACTCCTTGGTTGATCCGAATGCATATTAAATATTACGTTGTACCGATCAAGCCAAAAGTGCAAAATGCGGCTTTGATTGTGCGTCAGGAAAGGACAACCCATGAACGTCATGCTCGCGGCCGTTTTGCACGATTTCAACGATCTTCGGCTTGAGAAGGTTCCCGTCCCCGAGCCGCGCAACCCGGGCGAGGTGCTTGTGCGCATCCGCGCCTGCGGGTTTTGCGCCACGGACTACAAGGCCATCAAAGGCATCCGCCGCAACGTGGCGTTCCCGTTCATTCCCGGCCACGAGCCCAGCGGGGTCGTGGCTGCGGTCGGCCCGGGCGTGATGCATTTCAAGGCCGGGGACGAGGTGATCTGCTCGCCATCGGGGTTCTGCGGTTTCTGCAAGTACTGTCGGGTGGGCAACACGCATTACTGTGAGCACGTGTTCACCACCGGTGGCGACGGGTGTGAGGAAGTATGGCCCGGTGCGTTCGCGCCGTATATGCTGACCCGCGAAAACTGCCTGTACCACAAACCGGCGTCCGTTTCTTTCGATACGGCTGCGCTGACCGAGCCCCTGTCCGGCGCCTGGAAAGGGGTCGTGCAGTACAGTCAGATTCAGCCGGGTGACGATACGGTGATCATTGGGGTGGGGGGGATTGGGTTGCTGTGCCTGATGGTGGCCAAAGCCGCGGGTGCGGGGCGGTTGATCGCGGTGGACGGGAGTGCCTATGCCCGCCGCAATGCGCTGTCCCTCGGCGCCACCCACGCCGTGGATCCTTCGGACGGCAAGGCCAGGGAGGCGATCTATGCCATCATCCCCGACGGGCCGGACCTGGTTGTCGAGGCGGCTGGTCCGATTGAGGCGGTGAAGCTGATGGTTGACCTGCGCCGGCGCGGAACCCGTTGTAACATCTTCGGAATTACGACGCATGAAACCTTCGAGCTTGACGGGGGCCTGACCCATTTTCTGGAAGGTCGCATGGATGCCAGTTTCAGCACCACGCCGTTGGCCATGTCGCGTGCGATCCGTCTGATGGAAAGGGGCCTGGTCAATCCCGAGGCTATTATATCGCACCACTTTCCGCTTAAAGATATCCACCGCGCGGTGGAGGTCATGGGCCAGCCGGAGCGCAACAAAGTGGTGATCAACCCATGAACCGGACTATGCGGGCGATCGTAAACACCGGGCCGGGCAACGTGGCATGGACGGACTGTCCGACCCCCGCCCCGGCCGCGGGACAGGTCCGCATCCGCACAGCGGCCTGCGGGGTGTGCGCCACAGACCTGGAGATGATCGCGGGCTGGAGCCGGACCGGCTTCCCATCGATTCCAGGACACGAGTGGGCAGGGGTGGTGGACGAGGTTGGTCCGGGGGTTGAGCCGGGCCTGATCGGCCAACCGTGCGTGGGAGAAAACGTGCTGGCCGACGGCGGCGAGGTAGGCTTCGAGCATCCGGGCGGGTACGGTCAGTATTTTCTAACCGAAGCCCGGAACTTGCACCTGCTGCCGTCCGGTTTTGCACTGCCGACGGCGGTGCTGATCGAACCCCTGGCCGTGTGCGTGAGAGCCTTGCGACGTCTGCGGCTGGAGCGCCAGCAACCCGTTTTGATTCTGGGCGACGGAACGATCGGACTATTGACCCTGCTCCTGCTGCGGGCACGCTCGACGGAAGAGATCGTGTTGGCGGGAGGTCGGCCGGGCCGGCTGGAACTGGCGCGACAACTGGGGGCCAGCCGGGCGATCAACTACCACGAGGCCGGGGCGGAACTGGCCCGCGCCATCGGCGGCCCGGACCAGCGGCGTTACCCTAACGTGATCGAGGCCAGCGGTTCACGGTCGGGAATGCAAGCCGCCCTGGACGTCGCGACTCAGGAAGGCAAGATCCTGATTATCGGGGACTACGGCAGTGCCCGGGCGGATCTGCTGTGGAACGATGTTTTGCATCGCGAACTGGAGCTCATCGGCTCCAATGCCAGCGCGGGTGCATGGCCGGAGACGATGCGGCTGGCGACCAGTGGTCAGTTGCCACTTGAGCGCCTGGTATCGCGCCAGATAAAGGCGGTCTCTTTCGAGACGGCGCTGGATCTCGCCCGGCATTCACGGGACACCGTCAAAGTGGTCCTGGACTGGACGGAGTAATCGGGAAAAGCGGTCAGGAGTCCATTGTCTCCATCGCCGCGATTCCCGCGGCGCACGAGTTCCTTAGATGAGGCCATGGCCACCCATCTGCACCCCTCAAGCCCCTGCCAGGAGTTGACCTCTCCCGCCGCCGCCACGGCCTCATACTGATTGGGCTTGATGATGGCCCTTGCATACCGGCTGATCTTGTTGCGACTGTCCGCCCAGAAGATGACCTTTGCCTGCGGCACCGGGACGGTGGCGGACACACACCACCTGATGGGCGGTTTTCCCCGTTTCCAGCGACACCTCGGCAAGCTTGGAGTCGAAGTCCAGATACCGGTCCAGAAAGCAATCGCCGAGCACGGCCATGCGACGCGCGGGAAAATGCAGCAACAGTTCGTTCAGCCGTGCCGCGGTCATGGGGCAGCTCCACGCCGGCCCAGGGCGCCATACAGCCCCAGCATGAATGCCTGATTGTCCACGCAGAAGTATTCGAGCGTTCCGCCCATCCGGTAGAACGTCTTGCAGAATCTCAGATAGTACGCCGGATTTCCCATGGGGGGCTCGCCCTTGCGCCAGTCCCAGTCGCCGCCGTCCTGAATATCCACGACCGCCAGGTGGTAGTCCGACAGCGCCCTGCCACCCTGCTGCAAAGCAAGATTGTTTGCCATGGACAGCGCTTTTTCGAAGATCATCGGCGCCATGACGGCCGAGCCCACGGAAACATGCACGCCGCCGCTGAGCTTGCGGACGCTGTCCGCGAAGCTGAGAAAGTCACGGACCGCGCCGCGTCCGATGGCGCCGCCGCAGTTCAGCGGATGCGTATAGATGATGTCGTAGCCGATGCCGGGATGCACCGTAAACGGGATTCCGAGCGTGTAGGCCGCGTACTGCACGCTGGCCTCCTTGCAGCGATGGCACACCTCCAGTTTTCCGGAAGGCATCTTGTGGCAGCTCATCAGATGCAACATGTCGCCGATGGCGCCGGCAGACTCATCGACCCGCTCCGCGGACGCAACGCCCGTGAGACGTGCGCGCAACGATTCCACGGCTGGCAGGTCAATTCCGTCCCGGGCGATCATCTTGCCCATCGCCCCCCCGTACCCCAGCCCTTCGATTCCGCCGGCCGCAACCGCCAGATTGATGTAGCGGCCGGTCTCTTCCCACGTGCCGAACCGCCCCTGGGCGGTGTTCTCCCGGACGTCCTCGCTGCTGCGGCCCTGATAGGCAAACTCCCAGTCGTGGATTGAACCGGCTCCGTTCGTGGCAACATGCGTCACCCATCCATCCTGGAGCAACCGGATGACAACCGGGGCCAGGCCGTTTTTGATCAGGTGCGCGCCATAGGTGAGCATCACAGGACGGTCTGCGCGTCTGGCAGCCACGATCCGGTCGGCCGTCTGCTCGATCTGATCCGCAAGCCGATCAGACAAGTCCGGCGGGGGGGCGTCGGGATAGACGCCAATCGCATGGAAATCCAGCTTGTTATGGCGCTCGGACAACGGATGCATCCGAAGTTGCGTGCGGTCGAGTCGGGCTTCCATTTACACCTCCGTCGGGAACAGGTAATCGAGGAGCGCGTCGCACGCGCGGTAGTCGGGGATGATCAGATCGGCGCCGACCCCGACCAGCCGCGCTCGCTTCCATGGATCCGGCTTTCCGCTGCGCCCGGCTTCATCGCTGGCGACACCGACCGCGTCTCCGCCGGCTGATTTCACATTGTCAACCTCGACATACGCATCGCCGAACCCCAGCAAGTGCCGGCCTTCCACCCGGTTTTCACGAAGAATCCTTTCAATCACCATGGCCTTTGAAAAAGCCTTGAAGTCAGTCTGCGCGCCATAGATATGGCGGCCAAAATAGGGCGCGAGTCCCAGTAACCCGGCCTCCTCCAAAACGTATTGCGCGTCTGTGCCGCTGGCGAGGTAGAGGCGCAGGCCTCTTGCGAGAAGCCCTTGCAGCAAGTCCAATGACCCGGGCACAAGCATGTCTTCGGGTTTGATCCGGCCCTTTCGGAGCGCCTCGCGCCGGTCGTGGATGCGGGCCATCAGCCGGTCGGCATACATTTGCTTGTAGACGAGCGGGTCCGACGGTGTCCCGCCGCGCTGCTTGATCTCCTCGGTCAGTTGGATCATCTGATAAATGGTTTGTTTGCCGGTGAGTCGCATCACATATTCGCGAACGACATTCTCCAGTTCTTCGCGATTTTCATGGTTTGGCGTCGCCAGCAGGAGCTCAACCATCATCGGGATCATGATCTCCGGCCAGCCCTCGCGAATCAAACTCAGGGTGCCGTCAAAATCAAACAGGACATGCTGATAGGTGCCGATGCCCGCGGGCTTTCGGATGACTTCAATGCTTGTGCAAGGCAGAAACTGTCCGGTTGTGCCGGCGTCGGTTCTTTGTTGATAGTCACGTTCGAGGTATGCGTTCACGCTCATCTTCCTTCTGCTTCAGTATTAAATGTTGCGTTGTGCTAAACAAGCCAAAACCCAATGCGTCGCAGCTCAATTTGCGAGGCGGCGTTCCATGTCTGGCCTGATTGGCGGTCACAACCAGCCGCACTGGCTGGGTCGCGATCTCGATGCGATCGTGCGCGACATGGACCGTCCTGGCATTGCGTAGACCTGGCTGTGCGGGTGGCAACAACCGCCGCCAGAACGATGAAGACGTCCTTTCACGCACAGCACTCGCCCAGGGGCCTTCGGAGCGCGAAACCAGCGGCGTTTGGCCCTCCGGGGAGAACCCCGTCAGGCCAAAGCCGCGGGTTTGTGGTGATCTGGACATTCGCCACCGGTTCTGCTACCGTTTTCCATGAATACGACGTTATTTACTGGCTTTTGCGGGCCCGCGCCCGTGGTATTCAGAAAGCGATTGCTTGTCAATCGGATGGATGCACGATGAACCACGCTTCGATTCTCACACAGCCGGCTGTCCGCTGGGAGGACGCGTTGCCCGCGGGCAATGGCACCACGGGCGCGCTCGTCTTCGGGAGCATTTGCCGCGACACCATCATCCTCAACCGCGAGGACCTGTGGCTCCCGCTCTGGCCGCGGCCGACCGTGCCCAACATGGCGCCGCACCTGGCGCCGTATCGCCGATTGCTGGAGCAAGGGCGTTTTCTGCAGGCGGATGCGTTCTGGCGGCGGAACCTGCGGGCAGAAGGCTGGCCGGAAACAAGCTACACCAATCCGTTCTGCGCCGGACTTGACCTTGCGCTGGAGCAGGAGACCCCGGGAGCCTTCACGCGCTATCAGCGGCGGCTGGACTTCGACACGGGCGAGGCGAGGGTCTCCTGGCGCGCGGACAGCCAGGACTTCGAGCGCCGCCTGTTTGTCAGCCGCACGGACGACGTGGTGGCGCTGCGCATTTCCGGCCCTCGCCGGGGCATCGGGGTGCGGCTGGCCTTTCGGGAACGGACGCGGCTGGCGGACAACCGCAAATCGGTGCAATACCCGCGGGGCTACACGCCCGACGAGTTGCCGGTGCATGTCCGGGCCAGCGCGAGCGGCCAATGGCTTGTCTTCGACGGCCAATTCGCGCGCGGTGGCGGCTTTGGCGCGGTGGCCAAGGTCACCGCCAGAGGCGGCCGCCTGACGGGAGACGGGGCGGCGCTGTGCGTGAACGGGGCCGACGAAGTCCTCGTTCTGATCCACGTTTTCCGCGGCCGCGCGTCGGCCGCCGCCGTGCACCGCGCGCAAGCCACGGTCAACCGGTCGCCAGGCGGCTACCCCGCGTTGCTGCGCCGGCATGTGGCGGAGCATCGCCGGCTCTATCGGCGGTTGTCGCTGGATATCACCGGCAGCAAGGGTGGGGCGCAGACCAACGAGAAGCTCCTGGCGAACGCGTACCAGGGCCGCGTGGCCAATGCCCTCATCGAGCGGATGTTCCATTTCGGGCGCTATCTGTTCCTCGCCGCCACGCAGGCCCGCGGGCTGCCCCCCAATCTCCAGGGCGTCTGGAATGGCGATCACATCCCGGCCTGGTCGTGCGACTACACCCTGGACGAGAACGTCCAGATGATGCACTGGCCGGTGATGTCCGGAAACATGGCCGAGCTGATGGAGCCGTACTTCCGCTATTTCGAGGCCTCCCTGCGGGACTGGCGGACCAATGCGCGGCGCTTCTTTGGCTGCCGCGGCGTGCTGGCGCCGCTGCGTCAGAGCGATCACGGCCTCCTGTCGGAGAATATGCCGTACCTCATGTGGACAGCGGGGGCAGGCTGGCTGGCCCAGCCGTTCTACGACTATTGGCTGTACACCGGCGACCGCGACTTCCTGCGCACGCGCGCCGTGCCCTTCCTCAAGGAAGTGGCCCGTTTCTACGAGGATTTCCTGTACGAGGGCCCGGACGCCCGGCTCACGGTCTGTCCGTCCATGTCCCCGGAGAACGTGCCGGACATTCCCGGCGGCACGCTCGTGACCATTAACCCCGTCATGGACGTGGCCGTCTGCCGCGAGGTGCTGGGCAATCTCTGCGACGCCTGCCGTACGCTCGGCATCGAGGCGGCGGGCGTGCGCCGCTGGGAGGCGCTGCGCGCGCGTCTGCCGGACTACGCCGTGAATGCGGACGGCGCCCTCCGGGAGTGGCTGCGGCCGGAATTGAAGGACAACTACCATCACCGCCATCTGTCGCACCTCTACGGGCTGTTCCCCGGCACCGCAATCACGGGCGAACGCACGCCGGCGCTGTTCGAGGCCTGCCGCATCGCCGTGCAGAAGCGCCTGGTCGTCGGCATCCAGTCGCAGACATCCTGGTCCCTGGCACACATGGCGAACGTCTACGCGCGGCTGGGGGATGGCGATAAGGCGCTCGAGTGCCTCGACCTGATCGTACGGTCCTGCACGGGCGAGAACCTCTGGACCTACCACAACGACTGGCGGCGCCAGGGCATCACCATGGACGAGGGCTGGCTGCCGCCGTTCCAGATGGATGCCAATCTCGGCCTTACGGCCGCGGTTCAGGAGATGCTGATGTTTTCGACACCGGGCGTGCTCAAGCTGCTGCCGGCCCTGCCGCGGCGCTGGTCGCGCGGGCGGGTGACCGGCCTGCGCGGCCGCGGCCAGATCAGCGTGGACCTGGCCTGGGACGTGCGCCGCCGTTCGCTACACGCGCGCCTGCGCAGCGCCACGACCCAGTCCCTGGCTGTGTGCGCCCCGGCGTGGGCCGGACAGCCGCAGACGCCGGCGCGCCCCGCGCGCCGGAAAAGCGCCGCCCGCAAAGGGGCGTATGTGACGCTGTCCCTGCCGGCTGGTCGAACCATCGAAATCAGGTACGGCGGCTGATCACGCCGGGGCGCGGCGGATCGTTCCGGTTTTGCCGCGGCAGGACCGGCCTGCATTTCACGCCCGCTGCTACTTGAATGTGGGGATGACAATGCCGCGCAGGATGATGTTCTGGCAGCACACGAACAGCAGCAGCGTGGGCACCGCGGCCACCACCAGCGACGCCATGATCATCGGCACGGTGTGGAGCTGCTGGAACTCGTACAGGAACACCATGAACGTCCACATCTTCGGGTCCTGGCAGGTCAGGAATGCGTGCATGAACGCCCCGTAGGCGGTGGTGAACGCCCCCAGCGCGATGATGGCGAGGATGGGCCGGCAGAGCGGCAGCGTGATCTGCCAGAACATGCGCATCTCGCTGGCGCCGTCAATCAGCCCCGCCTCATACAGCTCCGGCGGCAGCGTGTCGAAGAAGCCCTTGAGCAGGAAGATCCCGTAGCCGTTGGCGAGCCCCGGCAGGATGAGCGCCCAGAACGTGTTCATCAGGTTGGCGGAAATCGAGGCGTCGAAGCGCTGCGCGAGGGCCGGCACCGCCCAGCCGGTCAGGAACAGCGTCGCCGCCAGCGCGAGCGTGGCGCTCAGCAGCAGCGGCAGGCGCCGGCCGAACCGGCGCACCGCGACATAGAACAGGGCCAGGCAGGCAATGACCACCAGGAGCTGCAGCCAGGGGAAGCTCTTGACCAGCAGGAAGCCGGGGATCATCAGCACCTCGCCCGGAAACGCCATCGTGGCCAGGAGGAACATCAGGATGTGGTGCGACTCCCGGAGCCGGAAGCGCGACATCGCGTAGGCCGCCAGGGGGTTGATCGTCAGGGCCCCGCCCACCATCAGGATGATGTAGATCAGCGTCACCCGCAGCGCGGCGCCGTGCACGGTGATGAACGCCAGCACCGTCTTGAAATTGTGCAGCATGTAGCGCTGGCGCAGCCCCGGTTTCTCCTGGAGGTAGCGATCATATTTGAAGACCGCCCACGGAATGCGCACGCGGCTAAAATCGGCATGGCTCGCGCCGTACAGCCGGTTCAGGGCGCCGATGGACCCGTGGCGCTGCTCGAGAAAGCCCCGCCAGGCCACCTCGGGCCGTTCCAGGCGCAGGGCCCCGGTCGGGCAGGGGCCCTGCACGAACCGGCTCCACAGTCCGGCCACGTGTGTGCCCTGCGGCATGCGCGCCTCCAGCGGCAGGTCCTCCTGCGCGCGGCAGGCGCGCAGATGCTCCCGCCAGGCCGGCGCCGCCGCCGCCGTGTCGATCAGCAGGAACCGCAGGGGTGCGAAGGAGCGGTAGAATTGTTCGCGATGATCCGGCCCGAGTTCGCCCGCGTCCAGCGCGTCGAAGGTCACGAGGGCGCGGATCGGTTCGCCGGCGCTGTCGACCGGGCCGCGGTAGCTTGCCGGAAGGGTCCGGCCGCGGAGGTAGGTGAAGACCAGCTGGTCGGCGTTGAGCAGCGCCGTGCGTCCGGGCGGCCGGGTTTCCAGGAATTCGCGCCAGTCCTTCTCGCGCCGGGAATCGCCGGGCTGCCGGTTCATCATCTCGACGAAGGGCTGGACGTCGTCCCAGCTGGCGGCGGTATCGGCGTAGAGCCGGTTGACGTGGTCGAGGTTGCCGTAGCGCGCGGCCAGCCACGCGTGATAGTCGCTGCGCAAGGCGAGGGCGGAGTCGGCGTCGAACATGGCGCAGGGCAGCTTGAACCGGGCCGGGCAGCCGGCCGCGAGGAAGTCCTCGACGTCACGGGCCATGGCCAGGCGTTGCGCCGCCGGCGTGGCCATCACGTCCCGCAGGTCCTCCTCCCGGACGTCCCGCGGCAGATACCAGTGGTCCTTGCCAAACCAGCTGGCCAGCTCGCTCGCCGGCACCTCCTCGCCTGGCCGCCAGGCCGGGGTCAGGTACGGCACGGTGTCCAGCAGGTACCGCTTGAAGAGCGCGGCATCGCTTGTCCAGAAGCGGGGCACCAGCCGGAACTCACGGCTTTCGCCGCGCCCCGCCGTGCTCATGCTCAGCATCAGCAGGAAGGGGTAGGCCATGGTCACGGCCCCCAGCAGCAGCAGGATATACATGCCGGCGTGGAGCAGGCGAACAGAGGGGGCACGTTGCCCGACGGTGCTGATGAGCGGCATGGGTCAGACGCCTCCTTCCTTCTCCGCCTTGCCGGCCGCCGGACTGCGGAACTGGAGCTTGTTCAGGACGCGCAGCTGGGTCAGCGTGAAGCCGATCAGCAGGGCCCCCATGATCCACGCCATGGCCGATGACAGGCCGAAGTTCAGAAACATGAAGGCGTTGTACCAGATGTAAAGGCCGGTGGTCATGGTCGCGTCCTCGGGCCCGCCGCCGGTCATCACGAAGATGTTGCCCGACTCCTTGAAGCCGGCAACCACCGCGCCGATGAAGTTGATGAAGATGAGGGCCTTGAGGTTCGGGTACGTCACGTGCAGGAACTTGTGCCACAGGCCGGCCCCGTCCAGGTCCGCCGCCTCATACTGCTCGTCCGGGATGCCCCGGAGCGCGGCGAGATAGATCAGGCAGCCCGGCCCGGCCCCGGCCCAGATGACGGGTACGACGAGCCAGAAGAGCGCCAGGTCCGGATCATGCAGGAACCCCTGGTTCTGGAAGGCAAACGGCTGCACCAGCGAGGCCAGCCCGTGCGTGGCCCCGGCGCAAAGAGCCAGGCGCAGCAGGAGTGCCGCCGCACCGGCCAGCAGGGCCAGGCCGGCCAGGCCGGTCATCCAGCGCCCGCGCCGCGTGATATGTTCGCTCCGGGCCTGCCCGCACAGGCCGGCGCCGATCGCCAGCACGCCCGCCAGCGTTCCCAGCCGCACGCCTGACGCCAGCCAGGCGGGCCAGGTGTTGAGCCACTGCAGCAGCTGGTTCAGCACGCCCTCGCTGGTGGGATTGAACAGCAGCTGTTTCCAGAGGAACAGGGTGACCAGCCCCGTGGTCACGGCCGGCAGGTAGTACACGGTGCGGAACAAAACTTTCAGCCGCGGAATCTCCGAAAGCAGGATCGCGAGGCCGAGCGGCACGCAGAAGCCGATGCCCACCAGCATGACCATGTATTGCGCCGTCTGCAGCAGATAGCGCCAGAACCGGGGCTCGCTGACAGCCTCAACGAAGTTGCGCAGCCCGACATACGTCGAGCCGCCGAGGATGTGGAAGTCCTGGAACGCCATGAGCAGGCCGCGGACCAGCGGATAGTAGTTCCAGATCGCAATGCTGGCCACCGCCGGGATCAGGAACAGCCAGGCATGCAGGCGCCGCGCCGCCGGATTGCTGCCCACGCCGAAGCCCTCGGTGTCGCGGGATTTCGCCTCGGCCTTCGCGGCCAGCCGGATGATCAGGCGCATGCCGGCCGCGCCGGCCGCCAGCAGCACGGCGAAAATAATCCAGCCGATCACCGAGCGCCGGCGCACGACCTCGGCCGGCATCTTGCCCAGGATCATGGTGTTCACATTGCACACAATGCCGTTCATGACGGCCTGCAGGTCGCGGTGGTAGAGGCCGGTGAGCGGGTCGGCCCGGTCCGCAAACGCCGCCTCGATGGCCATGCCCAGCTCCCGGGTCATGACGTGGGTGAAGCCCTGGCAGTACGGCTCCACGACCGCGTACCGGCTCAGGTTTTCCCACAGCTGGCGCCGCTCGGCCGGCAGCCGCTGGGCCAGGTCGCCGTAGCCCGCGGTTTCCAGAAGCGCGGGACGGATGAACTCGGTCAGGCCGTTCTCGACAAAGGTGTCGGCCATGATCCGTTGCGCGGCGGGACCGGTCACGAACGCCATGTACGTCCACCCGGCCTGCCGGACCCGCTCGACGTCGCGGCGCCCGGGCACATCTTCCGGCGCAATCGCTGCATTGAGGCCCAGGTAGTGACCGGCGATGAACGCCGCCGGCGGAAAGCCCTTTCTCGAGGGGAACGGCACAAACGTCATTTCCGCGGGGTTGGAGCTCTCGGCTTCGCCCAGCGTGCCGACGCTCATCGCCGCGACCCGGTTGCCCGAAAGCGCGCCGCTGGTCTGCTCCGCGGCGACGGAGCTTACGCCGTAGTAGATCCGGTCGCGGACGCGGGCGTCATCCAGGTTGAAGACGTCGCCGGTGGCGGGGTCCGTTGCCTGCCGGCGCCGGATCATCTCCGGCGTCAGGTCAAACTCGTGATCGCCGTTGCGCAGCCAGGGCTGCTGCGCCAGCTTCCGGTACAGCAGCAGCGCTTCCATGGCTTCCGGCTTCTCGGTCTCCAGCCGCCACGTGAGGTCCGAAATCGAATAATCCGCCGGCAGCCCCCGCGAGCGCAGGTTCTCCTGGTGGCCGGCCAGCCGCGCCATGTACTCGCGCTCATTGCTGAGCCCCACGTGCATCTGCCGGTAGTTCACCGGAGGGGGCGGCACCGGGTGGAAGCGCCCGTCCTTCGGAAGATAGGACTGCACCACGGCGCCCCCGGCCGACCACACAAACTGAAGGTAGTGCCACCCGGCGTAGAGCCCGGTGGCTACCGAGATGCCGCAGATTGCGGGGTCATTCGGATTGCTTCCGGGCTCCTTGCGCGGATCGAACGTCAGGTGCCGTGCAAAGTCGTAGAGCTCGTCCCAGTCCTTCGGGTGCCGCCCCGCCAGGCCGCGGCGCGCAAACGCGGCATTGTTGCAGAGCAGCGCCATGGAGTAGTAGCCGAACGGCACCGCAATGATCCGCCCCTTGTCGACGCAGAGCTCCCACACCTGGTCCGGCGCCGCCACGCCGGTGTACGCCGCGCCGTGCTGCTGCTCGTAGCGCTCGAGATACGGGTTGAGCGGACAGAGGAATCCCTGGGAGTTGTAGTCGCCGACCTTGCGGCCGAAGAGGTAGAAGACGTCCGGAGCTACGCCGCCGGCCACGGCCAGGAATTCATTGCCCTCTGCCCCGGGCCCCTCGATCTTCAGCGGGGTCAGCGCCCGCACGCGGATTTCGGGGTGCGCGGCGCAGAAGGCATCAAAGACGCGGCGCTTGGCCACGTCCAGCGGATGGGTCGAGGACCGGGTGGGAATGTTCCAGAGGCGCAGTTCAACGCGTTCGTCCGGCAACTGGCCGGCACACACGACCGACGCGGTCAGCAACGCGCCCCAAAGACACGCCGCAATGCGCTGCGTGAAGGTCGTCGGCACTAGGCGCCTGCCCTGTCCGGACGGCGCCGCCGCGCGGGCCCCGGCTGCGCGGAAGCGGCGGGCGGCGGCGGTCCGCAGGTCCGCCCCGCATGGAAGCCAAACGGAATCACGGCCGAGGGCAGATCGGTGCCGGGGTCGGCGATGCGGCGCAGGACCATCCCGACCGCCTCGCGCCCCATCGATGCTGCCGGTATCAGGAAGGTCGTGATCCCGATGCTGACGTCCGGCACATCATGGAACGTCAGCAGCGACAAGTCCTGCGGCATGCGCAGTCCCTGTGAAAGTGCCGCCGCGTGGATGGCCGTGGCCATGCTCAGGTCATAGGCAATGACCGCCGTCGGCGGCGATTCGCCGCGCAGCCGCGCCGCGTAAGCTTCATACATCGCCGCCGCTCCCGGTTCGGGCGCCGGCCACAGCTGCGCCACGCCTCCGGCCTGGCGGATCGCCGCCGCCGCACTCGTGCGGCGGTCGGCCAGGCTGTAATGCGCCGAGGCGGGCGAGGCAAAGGCGATGCGGCGGTGCCCGAGTTTCAGGAGGTGCCGGGCCGCCTGGCAGCCGGCCGCCTGATCATCCGGATGCACCGCGTTCATCTTCTGCTTGGAGTTGATCCACACCACCGGCACCTTGTAGCGGCGGATCAAATCCACCATGACGGCGGGGTAGCTGGAGATGTAGTCGATCAGCAGCCCGTCGACCATGCACTGCTGCAGGACCCGGGGCACAACCCCCTGGTCGGACAGCAGTTGATCGGGCAGGCGGGTCACCAGCATGGACATGTGCGCGGCGGCCAATGTGTCGTGCAGGCTCTCGAGCAGCAGCTTCGGCAGATAAAACGAGTCCGAGCGCTCGCTCAGCAGCAGCGCCACGGAGTTGAACCTGCCGCTGCGCACACCCTGGGCAAACACGTTGGGCCGATACCCCATCTTCTGCGCGCTGGTCAGCACCAGCTGCTTGGTCTCGGCCCGGAAAACCCCCCGTCCTTTCATGACGTGGTTGACTGTGGACAGCGAAAGTCCGGTCTCGCGGGCAATATCTTTAAGTGTTACCTTCATGACAGGGCAATTTATAGCACAGGTTGCGCCTGTGTTCAACCCGAAATGGATGATAGTATAACGTTGCATTTATGGCCCGCTGAACCGGGGCGCTGCGGCTGCGCCGCGCGGATTCCGGCGTGACGGATTGGAGCTTTATGATGACAAATGCCCGGCCCGCAACCGGTTGACCGGATTCCGACCGACATCTGGGCGACAGGCGAGGTGTTCGCCAAACTGAGCGATCACTTTGGCGAAGGGGCCGACATTGCCGCGGAGCTGCACATGGACGGGTTTGGGTGCGTCGCTCCGGAGTACATCGGACCCGCCCTGCCGCAGGTGCCAGGCGAAGAGTCGGTCGATTTCTGGGGCATCCGCAGCAAACGCGTGCCGCATGCCGGCGGGGTCTATTATGAGCAATCGTTCCACTGCGTGGATGCCCTCGCCAGCAACGGCACCGGCTACATTCTTGCCTCGTGCCACAACCTGCAGGTCAACACCCCGGTCGAGAACATCATCGCCATGTACGATGAGGCATGGAAGTACGGGAAAATGGCCTGAGGGGGTCTAGCAGCTTGTCGGACGTAGCGTTGTACCGTCACAAACTTTGTGCCGACCAAGCTGCTAGTTTGGGGAAGCCCGCTGACGGGCGATAGCGC
>JBAWXQ010000024.1:0-21041 GCA_037144015.1 bacterium | reverse complement strand
AAATAAAACAGCAATTCTCAATAGGGCCGTTCACGGCCATATTGAGAATTGCTGGGCCGCTTGCGGGTGTGGTTGCGTCACTGGTAGAATGAAACCATACAACTGGCATCGCGTGTGGACGTCATGCCTCAAGGAGAACCCCATGAGCAAGCTCAGCGAGTATGTGAAATCGGCGGACTGGAAGAGCGAAAAGCATGTTCCGGTGATCGAATGCCTGGATACGGTCAAGGCCGGCGAATGGTTCAACATCACCGTCACGGTCGGCAAGGAGATCGCGCATCCCAACACCACGGAACATCACATCTCCTGGATTGCCGTGCACTTCCTGCCGGCCGGCGGCAAGGCGACGTTCGAGATCGGCCGCTTCGAGTTCAGCGCGCACGGGCAGTCGCCGACCGGCCCGAACCTGGGCCCGGTCCATACCGACAGCACTGTGACCCTGCGCGCGAAGATCTCCGGCAGCGGCACCCTCTTCGCCACCGCCTACTGCAACATCCACGGCCTGTGGGAGTCGGACAAGCCCGTTGGCGTGTAATGGACGCGGGAAGACAAAGAAGAACGGAAGGCTGGAAGAGTGGAAGCCGGGAAGATTCGGAAACACCAACATGTGTGCGGCGCGCCTCCGGCCTTCCGGCACCCCGGCTGTCCCGTATTCCCGGGCTCCCGACTGCCGGCCTTTTCCTGCTGCTCCTGCTTGCGCCCCTTGCCGCGCGCGGCGGCGGCGAGGAGTGGCGGCAGTGGGAGAACGCCAAGGCACGCGTGCATGCCGCGCGGGTGGCGCTGCTGGAGCGTGACCGCCGGGACGACTTCGACTTCCGCTACCGCCTCGCCTGCGAACAGGCGGCGCTGCGCGCCTCGGTGCAGGCGCTCGCCTCCGGCCGGCAGCCAGCCGTGCGGCCAGGCGTGCGCCTGGAGGCCTACCTCAGCGTCACCGACGATTCGGCCCAGCCGTTCCTCCGCTACCTGCCGGCCGGCTACTCGCCCACCGGCTCCCCGCCGCTGGTGGTCTTCCTCCACGGGTACAACCCCGGGATGGAACTCGTCGACGACCCCTACATCCCGGCCGCGCTGGGGCGCATCGCCGACGAGACCGGCGCCTGCCTGGTTGCGCCGTTCGGCCGCGGCAACACCGACTACCAGGGGATCGGCGAACAGGACGTCATCCGGGTGATCGACGAAATGCAGGCGCGCTACGGCACGGATCCGCGGCGCGTGGTGCTCGCCGGGCATTCCATGGGCGGCCTGGGGGTCTGGTGCATCGGCGCACGCCACCCGGACCGCTTCAACGGCCTGCTGCCCGTCTCCGGGCGCGGCGACTTCTACACCTGGCACAGCCTGAAACCGGCAGACCTGCCGCCCTGGCAGCGGCGACTGGTCGACACGCAGTTCGCGGCCGCCTGGGCGCCGAACCTGACCCACCTCGCCGTGCTGGCCTGGCACGGCATGCAGGACGACCTCGTCACCTTCCGCGAGGGACGCGCGATCTTCGCCCGGATCCAGCCGCGCAACCCGCACGCCCGGTTCTTCGCCTTCCCGCAGGACGGGCATGGCATCCTGGACGGAGCCTTGCTGCACGACCGGACCACGGCCTGGCTGCGCGACGTGCTCACGCACGAAAAGCCAAAGGACCGCCCCACCGGCCTGCACGTGGGCGAAACCGGCAGCCGGCTGCAGGATGCCTTTCTCCGGCCGTTTCTCTTTGTCGGCGGCACAGCCACAAACCCGGAATCCGCAGCCGCCACGCTCGCCGCCCGCGCCGGCGAATGGCAGCGCTTCACCCGCACCCCGCCCCGCACCATGCTGGAGCCGGCCATCAATACCAACCTCGCCTCCGCCTGCCACCTCTTCATCTTCGGCGAGCCGGAAACCAGCCCGCTGGTGCGCCGCGTACTGCAGGATGCCGGCGTGGAGGTCACACCTGCCACATTCCGCATCGCCGGGCGCACGCTGCCGCGCGCCGGCCACGGCCTCTGGTTCACCGGCCGCAACCCCCTCAACCCGCAGCGCCTCGGCATCGTGCAGTGCGGCATCCCGTGGGGCGAACACATCAGCGACAACCACCGCTACGACCGCCTCCCGGACGTGATCGCCTACGGCCCAGAGCCCGACCGCTGGGGCTGCAACCTCGCCGTGGCCGCCGGATTTCTCGATGCCCAGGGGCGCGTGCAATGGTCCGACCCGCCGGTCACGCCGGCCATCCTGCCGCCGCCGTCTTACTAGCAGCCTGTCGGACTTAGCCTTGTGGAGGCACAAATCGTCTGCCGACCAGGCTGCTAGTTTTGGAAACCCGCCGCCAAGCGGCAGATCTGCGTGCAAGTAAACGCCAAAGGTCTGGCAAAACAGCAAAATTTATGGTTTTTGTGCCATGGGCCTGTCCGTTTGCGGCGGGTTTCCCGACTAGGAGACTGTCGGCATGGGGCGGGTCGCAACAAAAAGTCTAAATCCGACAGTCTCCTAGCAGCCTGTCGGATTTAGGTTTTGCGTCTGCACACGGTTTGTGCCGACCGGGCTGGTGATCGCCCGGGTAGCATACGGATAAGGCTTTTAGCCCGTCCCGGGTGCCTACTGCGGAACGCAGAGCATCGCGAATCAGGACGGAAAAGCGTTTCAGGTGCTTTCTTCCACCTTTCTCCGTCCACTCGCTTCGTGGCCGTAAGGGGTCACCTTGGCAGCAAGCTGGCAGCGGCGTCTCGCCGCTGCGTCCAAGCAGCCAGCGGCGAGACGCCGCTGCCACTTTGCTGACGCCAGCCACCGCGTGCCTGCCCCCTTACTCGTGGCCCCTGAAACTCCTTCCTCTTCCCGCGCCTACTTGTCATCATGTCGAGACATGTCTGCATCACGCACGCCCCTGATTGTTTTATTGGCACAGCCCTTGCTCACGATTCCTCTATGCGCCGTTCAACCCTTGTGAAACGTCTTTTTCCTCTTCTCTTCGCACTGCTGCCGGCCTTTGCATCCGGAACAGCGGAGGTCTGGACCAACCGCCTCGAGGTGGCTGACCGCCATGCGCTGGCGTCCATGACCTGCGCCTGGGCGGACGAAGGCCTGAAGCTGCAGCTGGTGTCCACCAACCACGCCGCGATCGAGTTCCGCCTCGCGCCGGGGCGAAAGCCGGACGTGCGGCTCGTGCCGGACCGCCTCTTTCCCGGAGCGTTCGAAGATGCGATCCAGGTGTGGCCCGCGCCCGCGCCGACCACAAACATCGTGACGGTCTCGCTGCGTCGCCAGTCGCATGCCTGGATGCTCTACGTGGCGGATGCGCCGGTGGCGCGCTTCCCGGAACCGTGGGCCAGCGGCGCGGTCACGATCCGCCACGCGGTCAGCGCGCTCCCGCCTGCCGGCGTGCGCGACGAGTATGTGCAGCGCACCGCCGCGTTCCGCTTCGACGACACCTTCATGGTGGCCAAGACCACCACCAACCAGTTCCCCGAGGCCTGGGAGCGCGCCTGCGGCGAATGGACCCTGCACAGCGTCACCGGCGGGCTCAGCGGCTCCGTGGAGAAGCGCAGCCTGGCGCGGCTCCCCACGCCCGAGCGCAGCCCGAACTTCTACAGCCTCGAGGGGCGCGGGCGGCACAGCGTGGCGCTGGCAGGCGAGCCGTTCTTCCACCGCTACAGCTTCCGCGCCTCGGTGCAGCACAACGGCGGCACCAACGGCCTGGTCTTCCTGGTGACCGAAGCCGGCGCCTGCGACGGCTTCACCGCCTTCACAGACCCGGAGACCGAACGCCTCGTGTTCCAGCTCTGGCGCGGCAGCATCGCCTCCGGCGCACCGCGGCAGGTGCTCGCCACCATGGCCACGGAGCTGCTGGCCGGACAGTGGACCCTGATGGAGGTGCGGCTCTTCGACGACCGCGTCTCCTGCCTGGCCGACAACATCGAGATCCTGCGGCAGCGCCTGCCGCTGCCGCCCGGCGGCCGGTTTGGCCTGATCGCCGAGCCGGAGTCGTCGACCCGGTTCGACGATGTGTCGGTCGCCTCGCACGAGGACTATCCGTTCGAGTCCGTGGCGGAACTGCGGTTCCATGCGCTGCAGCAGCACGGCCTGTTCCGCAACACCTCCGGCCAGACGCTGGCGCCCGCCGGCGGCGCGGCGGCCGCCGCAGCCCTGGAATCGCCGGGCGACCGCGAGCCGCGCGAATGGCTCTTCGGCGCCACCGACGATGCGCCCCACAAGCTGGAGGTCTGCTTCCTGCCGCGCGACAAGGGGGACTTTGCCTGCAGCCTCGTGGCCGGCTGGCAGGGGCCGGCGCTGCCGTATTACCAGTTCACCTGCCGCCAGCAGGGCTCCCGGCGCACGGCCTCGCTGGAGCAGGTAGCAGGGACAAATGTCACGGTGCTGGACGCCGCAGACCTCGGAAGCCTCACCGGACCGCTGCGGCTGACGCTCGACGCCCTGCGCCCCAACGAGCTGCGCGGCTCGGTCAACGGCCGCCTCGCCGTGGTGGACCGCCCCGCCGCGCCGGTTGCCGGCGCCGGCGGCATCCACCTGGAGGGGCGCGAACGCATCCGCCTGTCGATGCCGCAGTACGTCAGCACGGTACCGGTTTTTGCCGACCGCTTCGAAAAAAACCCGGCCTACATCAATGACCCGTTCATGCGCCATTGGGCCGCGCCCGAGGGGCAGTGGATCACCCTGCGCGACGGCCTCACCTGGCTGCGCAGCGATGTCCTCGGGCGCGCCAAGATCCGCCTGCCGGTGGCTGACCCCTCGGTCCTGCACCTGGCCGTCCCCGAAGACGGGACCAACGGGCAGTGCACCGTCTCCGTCCGCGGCGGACTCCTCACGGTGCGCACGCCAGCCTCCGGCACGAACGCCGCATTCACCGTGGCCACCGCGAAGATCCCCGAGGCCCTGGTTGAAAACGCCGGCAGCACGCGCCTCTACACGGTGAACTTCGAGGATGACCTGCTCTGGATCTCGTGCGACACGGCGATCCTCGGCCGCTGCCACCTGCCCCCGCTGGCCCGCGCACGCCGCGTGCGCCTGGACGGGTTCAGCCCGGATCAGCTTCGCCAGACCCTGGTCCGGCGCGAGAACGTGTTTGACACGCTCTTCAACGAGTCGCTCTTCAACTGGACGCTCAACGGCGGCACCTGGGAGGTCGTCAACCGCTTCCAGTGCGAGCCGACCTGGTCGCACATGAATGGCGAGAGCACCAACTCCTTTGCGGGCCTCTGGTCCAAGGTCGAGATGTCCGGCGATTTCTGCGTGGAGCTCTATGCCGGCATGCGCATGGGGTGGTACGAGCGCCCGGGCGACTTCAACCTCACGGTGCACAGCCGCCGCAATACGGCCGGCGACGGCTATTCCGTGACCCTTGCCGGATGGGACCCCGACCACTCGCAGCTCTACACGCGCCTCTTCCGCAACGGCGAACTGGAGGCCGTGTCCACGGCCTACACCGCCCCGCGCGTGCGCGACGGCAGCCTGCGGCGCGGCTACGAGCCGCTGATCACGTCGGCCAGCCGGCCGGTTCACGGCGCGTGGTACGGCATGCGCTTCCGGCGCGTCGGCGACCAGCTCAGCTACGTGTTCGACAACGAGCCGGTCCTCTCCTGGCGTGACCCGGCGCCGCTCGATGCCGGCACGCTGGGCCTCTGGACCTACCGCAACTCGATGATGGTCGCGCGCGTGCGCATCGCCGCGGAGTCGGTGCGACCGCGCCCCTTCCGCTTCTGGCCCGTCGCCAGCACGCCGCGGGCTGCCCTCGCTCCGGAAACAGCGGCCGCGGCCGGCATCCGTGTCAATGGCCGGCCGGCGGAATGGCTCGATCCGGCCATCTGGCAGGACGCCGACCCGGTGAGCCGGCCGCAGGTGCGCTTTCACCGCGGCCGCGATGCGCGCCCCGAGATGCGCGTCACGGCGCTCGAGGGCGGCGGAACCTTTCTCGTTGCGCCGCTCCTGCCCATCATCCCGGCGCCCCGGGTGATGGGGTGGCACTTCGAGGTGGCGCGCCATCCCGAGGCGCGCTTCAACTTTGAATTCTCCGCCGGGCTCCCGGGCGAAAAAGAACCGCAGGTGTTGCAGGAAACCGCCACCCGCTACTCCTTCGTGATCTGCGGCAGCGATGACCCGCGCGGCGAACGGCGCATCGCCGGCCGGCTGGCCCCCCCCCCCGCCGCATCGAAGCCGGATGCGGCCGGCCGCGACTGCGTCTGGACGCCGGTGGACGTGTGGCTCCCGGCCGAGGCCGCGAACAAGAACCACTTCCTGTGCATTGACGGCTTCGGCAACCTGCAGCCCGGCGACATCCAGCAGGGGCTGTCCGGCAATCCGCCCGGCGCCTGGTATGCCATCCGGAATTTTCACGAAGTCTACAGCGCCGTGCCGGAGCTGGACGGGCCCGCGGCCATGCGCCCGGAACTCGATGCCGTCACCCGGAGAGCCAGGCAGCTGCCGGCCGGCCGGCTGAATGAGCTGCGTCTGCCGGCCGCGCTGGACGTGCGCGAGCCGGTCATCGCCTGGGCCGTGCGGCCGGAAGCGGAGTTCGGCCTGGCGGCCCGCCTGGACCCGCTGACCCCGGAAGCCCTGCGCGTGTCGTCCGCGCTCCCCTGGCCAAATTTACTGCTCCCCGCGCGGGCGGCACGCCTCAATGAACAGCCTGCGCCGGGGTGGCAGGAAGGCAATGACTATGTCGTGCTGCTGCCGCGTTCGCCCCAGCCGCAGCCGGAAGCCACCGCCGCGCTGCAGCTCGACCTGGCCGACGGCCGCACATTCAAGCAGCTGGTGCCGCTCGCCACGGCCACAACCAGCCAGCCGCCCGTGCTGCTGGCCTGCGAAATGCCCGAAGGCGGCATCGAAACCTTCGAGGCCCGCACGATCAATCCGCAGCAGCACCAGAACCGCGCCGGCTTTGCCCTGTCCTGCAGCGACCCGCAGCAGGGCGCCTGCATCCGCTTCCAGAATGCCGGCGCCGCCGAGGCCCGGCTCGACGGCCGCGTGCTGCCAAACTACGACCCGCTCGTCACGCCGCTGCTCCAGTTCCGCTACAAGGCCGACCCCATGGCCCATGTCTCGCTCACGGCCGGACGCTGCAACATCGCCTTCTCAGAGAACATGGGGCTGCCTGCCGGCGCGGGCGCGACCGGCATCCTCGACAACGCCTGGCACACCTGGATGGGTGCGCCGCTCCAGGCGGCCGCCGGCGGCCCGCTGCGCGGCGGCTTTGCCGTGAATCCGGCCGATCTGCAGGTCGGCTCCCGCGGCAACCCCAACCAGACCGGACATTACAGCGCCATCGCGTTTGACGACATCGCCAGCGGACCGGCCGTCGGCCCCAAACACCCCTTTGCATTCCGCCCCACCTACAGCGACCGCAACGGCCTGGCAGAGGTCCTCTATGCCATCGCCACCGGGCCTGCGCCCTGGACCGAACGCCACGCGGCGGCGCGCGCCGCCCTGCAGTGGCTGGTCGTCACCAACCTGCAGGTCGTCGTGCCCGATCTTTCCAGCCTGCCGGAAGGCACCCACCACCTGTTCTCCCGGGCGCGCAGCTCACGCGGGCCATGGTCCGCCGTGTACGACATCCCCTTCATCCTCGACCGCCAGCCGCCACAGGCCTCCGCCGCAGTGCGCGCCATCTCCAGCCGCTACAACGGTACCTGCCTCGACATCCACGTCGACGGCGGCTACGCGCCGCCGGTCCTGCGCAACCTCCGCCTGCTGATGAACAGCAAGCCGCTCGACCTCACGACCGACAACGGGCAGGTCTCCTACGGCGCCGCCTCCGTGCACCTGGAGATCGACTGGCCCTGGCTGCTCCGGAAACATCTCCGGACCTGCAAGGATGGCGACACGATCACGCTCGCGCTCGACGGCATTGCCGACGCCGCCGGCAACGAGGCCCCCGCGCTGCCGATCCCGATCAAGCTTGTTTTTTCAAACGACAAACAGCCGCCCGCCGTCCTCCCCGTGCAGAACACCACCAACATTTTGGTCGGCGCCATGCAGTTCAGCGCCCTGTCGGACTTCTTCAACAACCAGCAGCACGTCGCCGCGCAGGAACCACAGCAGGAAAACGGCTGCAAGTTCGTGCCATTCCGCTGTGCGGGCGGCGAGAACGCCTTTCTGTCGCGCCAGTTCAGCGACAAGCCATGGGATCCCGAGGCGTTCCCCTGGCTCGCGCTCAGCGTCCGGATCGATGGCGAATCCGCCGCCGGCGCCGCGCCCTTCGAGCTGCGCCTGCGCCCGTCCGGCGATCTCCCGGAACAGGCCGTCAAGCCGAAGAACGGCACCGCCTACAACTGGCCCCTGCCGACCGCCGGCAACCAGCCGTTTGTCGTCGGCCAGGTCAACTGGAAGCCCGGACAATGGGTTGACCTGCTCGTGAACGTGCGCGACCTGCTGCGCGACCAGAGCAAGCAGCCCAGGGCCTGCAAATTGCGCGAGGTGGCGCTGGCCTTCCCGGCCAAGGCCAAGTTCACGCTGCAGGTGCGCGGCATGGCCATCCTGGCGCCATGGGGCGCGGCCGATGTGCTCAAGTTCAAGGCGTATGACCTCAACGGCATCGCCGGCATCACGTGGCAGAGCGGCGGCAAGTCCGACCAGACCGGCATCCGCCCGGCGCGGCTGGCGCTGCCGCCGGAGGACGCCGCGTGGCTCAAGCTGCGCATAGCCGACCGGCCGGGAAATCTCTCGCCGGTGTACATGATCCCGCTGCCGCCGAACGCCGCGCCCATCCCCGAAAGCCTGCCGCTGAATGTGCCGGTGGAGGATTTCTAAATCATGATCACGCGTGTCTCCGTCCCCCACCTCGACGCCAACATCATCGATGTCACCGTCACCACCTGGTGCAAGGCGCCGGGCGACCGTGTGCAATCGGGCGAGATCGTGGCGGAACTCACGACCGACAAAGCAACCTTCGAGCTTGAGTCCCCCGCCAGCGGCACACTGCTCGAAATCCTGGCCGCGCCGAAAAGCGTGGTCCCCTCCGGGTATATCCTCGCCCTGCTCGGCGAGGCAGGCGAGACAGACCCGGACGCGCCTGCGCATAATGCGGCGTTGATGAAAAAACACCGGGAAGAGGCCGGAGGGCAGAGGACAGAGGGCAGCGATCAGAGGACAGAGGGCAGCGGTCAGAGATCAGAGGTCAGAGATCAGAGGACAGAGGTCGGAGAGCAATCATCAGCCGCCACTCACTCACACCTGCCGCCTGCCGCGCCGACAGCGCGCATCCGCGCCACACCGCGCGCCCGCCGCCTGGCGCAGGAACAGGGGCTCGACCTCGCCCGCATACAAGCCGAAAGCGGCGCAGAGATCGTAGATGAAGCCGTGCTGCAGAAGTACCTGGGAAGGTGACAAATGGAAGGCGCCAGGTGTTAGAGCCTTTCCGGTCAACATACACGCTGTTGCGTGTATCGTGGAGCATCTAAGTGGACGGACACAGAGGTCACAGAGAAAGAAAGAGAGCACAGAGAGAATTTCATTCGGCTACGGCCGGTTTGCCGGCCGCAGTCAGGCATTTCTCTGTGGTCTCTGTTCCTCTCTGTGCGCTCGGTGTCCTTGATTTGTTCATTCATTGGGTTGCGGGCTGACGCCCACCTTGCGACCGATCCGGCAAAATGAAGCATGCACAGAATGATGAAGGCAACCGTGCCGCATGGTATATTGCTCACCACTTACAACCTGACACAGCCTTCTCCTTCAGCTAATCGCCACCCGAAACCATGTCTGCCGCCAAACACACGGCCCTTGTAACCGGCGCCTCGCGCGGCATCGGCAAGGCCATTGCCCTGGCCCTGGCCGCGGACAACTGCCGCGTGGCGGTGAACTACCGCTCTTCGCAGGCGGACGCCGAGGCCGTGGTTGCCGCCAGCCGCGCCGCCGGCGGCGAGGCGCAGGCCTTCCAGGCGGACATCGCCGACCCCGCCCAGGCCGCAGAACTTGTAAAGCAGGTTGAGGCGGCGCTCGGCCCCGTGACCGTCCTGGTCTGCAACGCGGGCATCATCCGGACGCAGCTCCTCGCGCTCGCCCGTCTGGAGGACTGGCGCGCCGTCATGGCGGCCAACCTCGACAGCGCCTTTGTGCTCACCAAGGCGGTCAGCCGCGGCATGGTGCGCCTGCGCCGCGGCCGCATTGTCTACATCTCCTCCGATGCCGCGCTGCTCGGCGACCTGATGCGCGCGGCATACAGCGCCTCCAAGTCCGGCCTGCTCGGCCTCTCCCGCACGGCCGCGCGCGAACTGGCCGCCAGCGGCATCACCGTCAATGCCGTGGCGCCCGGCATCATCGACACCGCCCTGATTGCCGACATGCCCGAAACCCGCCGCGCCAAACAGCTCGCCGCCATCCCGCTCGGCCGGTTCGGCAGGCCCGGAGAGGTGGCAGGTGTGGTGCGCTTTCTCTGCTCGGATGCCGCCAGCTACATCACCGGCCAGACGATTTGCGTGGATGGCGGGATGAACACGAAGGATTGAGGCAAGACCACAGACGCCAGCGACGCGAAACACTTTTTATGCATTTCCCCCACCCCCAGCGCATCCTCGTTACCGGCATGGGCGCCGTCACGCCGCTGGGCTTCTCCGTGGCCGAGACCTGGCGCGGGCTGCTCGCAGGCAAGTCCGCCATCGGCCCGCTGGACCTCTTTGACCTCGGCGGCATGGCCTGCACCCGGGCCGGCCAGATCCGCAACTTCACGCCTCCGGCTGCGATCACCGCTGCCGGCGCCTGCGACCGCGCGACCGGTTTCGCGGCTGCAGCATGCCTGGAAGCGCTCGTCAATACGGGCGCGGCATGCCGCGCCCCTACGGCCCTTGTCACGGCCACCAATTTCGGCGCCATGGACCACGGCGAAGCGGCGCTGGTTGGCGACGCCCCAGCCGCGACCGCCGCGCGCGACCTCTCTGCCGGCGTCACCGCGGACCTGCTGGCTGCCGCGCTCGGCCTGACCGGCCCGCGCGCCACCCTCACGCTCTCCTGCGCCGCCGGCGCCGCCGGGCTCGCGTATGGCGCCGGTCTCATCCGCCACGGCCGCGCAGAGCGCGTGCTGGTGGTCGGGTACGACGCCATCTCGCGCTTCGCCTGGAGCGGGCTCTGCGCCCTGCGCACCATGGCCCGGGATTGCGTGCGCCCCTTTGACCTCAACCGCAGCGGCACCATCTTCACCGAGGGCGCGGCCGCCCTGGTGCTCGAGAGCGAAGCGTCGAGCACGGCCCGCGGCGCCACCCCGCTGGCGGAACTGGCCGGCTGGGGCACCAACAACAACGGCTTCCACATCACCGCGCCGGCGCCGCGCGGCGCCGGCTCCGCGCAGGCCATGCGGCAGGCGCTGGCGCGCGCCGGCCTGCAACCAGACGCCATCGACCACATCAACGCCCACGGCACCGGCACCAAGCCCAACGATTCCACCGAATCACAAGCCATCGCGGACGTCTTCGGCGCGCATGCGCCACACATCCCAGTAACTTCCATCAAGTCATCACTCGGCCACATGCTCGGCGCGGCCGGCGCCATTGAGGCCATCGCCTCGGTGCTCAGCCTGCGCGAAGGCATAATCCCGCCCACCACCCATTTTGTGACCCCGGACCCGGAATGCGCCGTGGACCTCGTCGCCAACCAGCCGCGCGAGGTGAAGATACGCCACGTGCTCTCCAACTCCGCCGGCATCGGCGGCGCCAATGCGGCGGTGATCTTCTCCCGCATCTGAAGACCCAACCGCCCACGTTGTCGGGAACTTTATCGTGAGTTTTGTCAAACAACCACAGGTGGCCCGGGTGCCATCGCACCTTCGCGTGAGCACTTCTTTTTCCGCGGCGACGGCGCGCCGCCCGCCACCCTCCACCCTCCACCTTCCACCCTCCACCTTCCACCCTCCACCCTCCACCCTCCACCTGATCCCATGAACAACCCCATCGTCATCACCGGCATCGGCATCCTCTCGCCCCTCGGCATCGGCGTCGAAGAGACCGCCGCGGCGCTGCGCGAGGGCGAACCCGCGCTGCTGCCGTGCAGCCGCTTCACGCCGCCGGCCGGCTTCTCCCCGCTCTGCGGCGAAGTGCCCGCATTCCGCGCGGAGGAGTTTCTGGCCACGCCCAAGGCCTACCTCGACCGACAGAGCGAACTGCTGCTGGCCGCCACCGGCATGGCGCTGCGACACGCCGGACTGGACGCCGGCAAGCTCTCGCCGGAACGTTCCGGCATCCTGGTCGGTACGGCCTGGGCCGGGCAGGATACCATGGCCGCCTTCTTCGCAGACTACGTGCAGAAGGGTCCGCGCCTGGTGAAGCCGTTCCTCTTCCCGCACACCTACTTCAACACCGCCATCAGCCTGGCCGCCATGGAGTGGTCGCTGCGCGGCGTGCACCAGTCGTTCGCCTCCGGCCGCGTGGCCGCAGGCCAGGCCCTTGTCGAGGCCTGCGACCTGCTGGCGGACGACGCGGCCGACGTGATCCTCGCCGGCGGCAGCGAAGCGCTCGGGCCGGCGCTCTGCCGCACCTTGGCCGCGCTCGGCTGGCTGAAGCCGGCTGGCAACGACACACGCCCCGGACTGGTGCCGGGCGAAGCCGGGGTCATGCTGGCGCTGGAGCGCCGGAGCCATGCGGCCGCGCGCGGCGCAACGATGCTGGCAACGATTTGCGGGGCGGGGCTGGCCGCCACCGCCCCGGCTGCCGCACAGCAGGCATTGCAGCGCGCCGGCATCTCCGGCAGCGACCTGGCGCTCGTGGTCTCCTCTGCCAACGGCCAGGCCGCTGTCGCTGCCGCCGAAGCCGCCGTGGCCATCCACGGCTGCCCCGTGCTGACACCTGCCACGCTCTGCGGCGACACCCAGGGTGCCTGCGCCGCGCTGCATTTGGCGCTGGCCGTGCTGCAGGCCGCGCAGGGCCCGGCGCTGGTGCTGGCCACGGATGCGGCCGGGGGCGCCGTGGCGCTGGTGGTGGGACGATGATGGGACGGATGGGACCTATGGGACGGATGGGATCGCACGCGCTGCCCACAGTTCCCATAGCCCCATGCATCCCATCCATCCCATCCGTCACATCATCGTCCCACCCTTCCCTTCCACCCCACAAACCTCGTATAGTCTCCCCACACGCCATGGACCTCCTCACCTGCCACGAGCGCATGCTGACCATCCGCCTCTTCGAAGAAGCGGTGGAGCGGCTGTTTCAGGAGGGGGTCATTGGCGGCACAGCGCACACCTGCATCGGCCAGGAGGCCGTGGCCGTGGGCGCGGCAGCCGCGCTGCAGCCGCAGGACGCGGTCACCAGCACCCACCGCGGGCACGGCCACTTCCTCGCCATGGGCGCGGACCCCGGCCGCCTGATGGCAGAGCTGTTCGGCCGCGCCACCGGCTACTCGCGCGGACGCGGCGGCAGCCAGATGATGATGGACACCCCCGGCGGTTTCTACGGCGCCAACGGCATCACCGGCGGCAGCATCCCGTTCGCGGCCGGCCTGGCGCTCGATGCCCGGATGCGCGGCACCGGGCGCGTCGTGGTCTGCTTCTTCGGCGACGGCGCCTCCAACCAGGGCGTGTTCCACGAGACGCTCAACCTGGCGTCACTCTGGAAGCTTCCGGTGGTCTTCCTCTGCGAGAACAACGGCTATGCCATGTCCACGTCCGTCAGGCGCGGCCTCGCCAACCCGCACGTCGCCGAGCGCGCCGCCGCCTACGGCATGGCTTCCGGGCACGCCGAGGGGAACGACCTCCCAGCCGTGCAGCAGGCGGTCGCGGATGCGCTCCGGCACGCGCGCAGCGGCCAGGGCCCGGTGCTGCTGGAGTGCCGCACCTACCGCCTGAGCGGGCACTCGCGCGGCGACAAGCGCGAATACCGCCACGCGCATGAGGAGTCCGAGGCCTGGCAGCGCGAGCCCATCCGGCAGTTCGAGGTTTTTCTGAAGACGCAAAAACTCGTGGATGACACCTCACTCGCCGAGCGACACGCCGCAGCCAAGGCGCGCATCGAGGCGGCGATCCAGTTTGCAGAACAGAGCCCTTTTCCCGACACGGTAAGCGTAGCGGAAGGGGTGTATGCATGAATCGAACCGCAACCTACACCCAGATGCTCCGCGAGACGCTCGGGGCGGCGCTGCGCCGCGACCCGCGCGTCTTCCTCATGGGCGAGGACATCGGCGCCTACGGCGGCGCGTTCGGCGTGACGCGCGGGCTGGCGAAGGAGTTCGGCGCGGAGCGCGTGCGCGACACGCCGATCTCCGAGCAGGCGCTGGTCGGCGCGGCCATCGGCGCGGCCGCGGCCGGCTCGCGGCCGGTGGTGGAGATCATGTTCATGGACTTCATCACGCTGGCCGTGGACCAGCTCGTGAACATGGCGGCCAAGCTGCACTACATCTACGGCGTTTCCTGCCCGGTCATCGTGCGCACGCCCAGCGGCGGCGGGCGCGGCTACGGCGCCACGCACTCGCAGTCGCTCGAGCGCCTCTTCACCGGCGTGCCGGGGCTTCAGGTCGCGGCGCCGGCCACGGCGCTGGACGCCTCGGCGCTGCTGCAGACCGCGCTGCTGGGGTCGAGCCCGGTGATCTTCCTCGAGCACAAGCTGCTCTACCCGCTGCGCTGGGAAGTTCCGGAAGGGCTGCCCGCGCCGCAGCCGTTCGGCCAGGCGCGCATCGCGCGCGAAGGGACACACGTGACCCTCGTGGCGTGGTCCGGCATGGTGGTGCAGGCGGAGCGCGCGGCGGAGGCGCTGGCGGCGGAGGGCATTCACGCGGAGGTGATCGACCTGCGCACGCTGGCGCCGCTCGACAGCGACACCGTGGTGGCCTCCGTGCGCAAGACCGGTCGCGTGCTGCTCATCGAGGAGGGCCCGCGCACAGGCGGGTTCGCGGCGGAGATCGCCTGCCGCATCTTCGAGGCTGCCTACGACTCCCTCGACGCCCCGATCCGCCGCCTCGCCTGCCCCGACTGCCCCGTCCCGGCGGCCAGGACGCTCGAAGCCGCGTGCATCCCGAATGCGGAGACAATCACGAAGGAAGTGCGGGCGATGATGGGCAGGTAGGCCATGAGATGCCGCGGCGGGACGCCGCTGCCACCCTGTCCACCGCCGTCGTGACCGTCCGCTGTTCCCTCGCAGAACGGGGGAAAGATTGAACCTTGCCGGCCCTTCGTGCTAGTCTTGCGCGGTTGCAACACCTGTCTGAAGGAGCTTGACCATGTCCACCGACTGGCGCGCTGAGCTGGGCAGCATCATTGACAACCGGGCCAAGGCCACGCGGGCCGAGCTGGAATCCGCACGCTTTGTGCAGTTCCTCGAGAGCGTGGCCATGCCCGCATTCCAGGAGCTGGGCGCAGAGCTCGGCAAGCACGACCGCAAGGTCACGGTGCGCCAGACGACGATCTCCGCCACGATCTCGGTCTCCAGCGGCGACACGGAGGAGATCTCCTTCCGCATCCTGTCACGCTCGCTGCCGGCCGGAATCGTGCCGTATGCCGAGGTGCGCATGCGCAAGGGGCAGCGCCTCGTGAAAGCCGAGGGGAACCTCAAGGGCACCAACCCGGCCGGCACGATCGAACAGGTCGCCGCCGGTGACGTCATTACCTGCTTCCTCTCCTACTTCCGCGCGGCAATGGATTCGGGCCAGGCCTAGCAGCTTGTCGGATTTAGCGCCGTACCTTCACAAGTTTTGTGCCGACCAAGCTGCTAGTTTTGGGGACGCAACCGCCAAGCGCCGGAAAACAGTGTAATACGCAGCCAAAAGAGCCGCCGGAACAATCTTTCTGTATGTAATTGAGTTTTCGCAACCCGCGGGCAGCGGGTTGCACAACTAGGAACCTGTCGGCAGAAGGTGGCGGATCGATCCAAAGCCTAAATCCGACAGGTTCCTAGTCGCGGCAGGCGCAGGTGACTGTGACTGCCAAAGATGGACCGGCCATGCTCGACACGCGCACACTTCTCAAACTGCTCGCCTGCCACAGCACGCCGGGCGACGAGGCCGAGGTGCGGGCCGTTCTGGAGCATCGCTGGCACGCAGCCGGCCTGCGCACCACGCGCCTGGGCGACTACGCGGCCCTTGCCGCCGCGCCGCGCCGCGGCCGGGCGCTGCCTGTGCTGCTGATCACCGCGCACATGGATTCTCCGGGGTTTTCCGTGGACCGTCTCCCGGCGGCCGGCGGCCGGAGTGCGGCCGGACTCACCCGCCTCGGCGGCGCGGCGTTCACCGGCAATCACGCGGCCGGCGTGCTCAAGACCGCGTCCGGACGGACGCCGGTCCGGATCCGGAAGCACAGGCAAGCCGGCGGCGAGGCCGACTACTCCTGCCAACCGGCGACGCCGGCCACCCGCCTCCCCGCCGACCTGCGCCACGGCGACCGCGTCTGCTTCGCCTGCCAGCCGGTGATCGACGGCAACGGCATTGCCTCGCCCTTCCTCGACAACCGCCTGGGGTGCTGGCTCCTGGCGGAACTCGCCCCGCGCCTCGCCGCAGGGAAGATCCGCTACCAGGTTGTGCTCGGCGCCACGGCCTGTGAGGAGATGGGCGGCTTCGGCGCCCCGGTGCTGGCGCGCCACGTGCAGCCGGACCTCGCGATCGTGCTCGACGCCACCTACGAGGCCGCGGCGCAGAATGTCCGGCCGGGCCGCGGCCCGGTGCTCACGCTCAGCGATGCCTCCGTGCTGCTGAGCCCGGCCCGGCGCGACGAGGTCTGCGCCATGTTCGCCGCGGCCGGCATCCCGCTGCAGACCGAGGTCTACAACTTCAGCGGCACAGATGCCCGCGCCTTCCCGCACCAGGGGCTCGCCTGCCCCGTGCTGCCGCTGCTGCTCGCCACCACCGGCAACCACTCGCCGCGCGAAACCGCGGACCTGCGCGACGCCAGCCACCTGGCCGAGGCCCTCGCCGTACTGGTTCAGTAAAATTCATGCTGCGGCCAGCTCCGCCGGCCGCAGTCGGGTTTTTCTCTGTGGTCTCTGTTTCTCGCACGGAACTGCAGCCCCCCATCAAAAATCAAAAATCTGCGGTTCTGCGGTTTTGCGGTTCCCTCTCTCTCCCTCCCGACCCGCCTCTCTCTCCAGCACCCGCGCCACCCGATCCGCAGCCAACCGCAAAATGTAAAACACCCAACCGCAAAGTTTTGAAGGCAATGCATCCACTTTCCCGACGTCCCCTATCGCCAACCCATTACCATGGCACCTTGCCAGCACACGCAGGGACTGATACTTTAGGCACGCGTCGGTCTGATGGGCCGGCCCGGCTCCCCATGGAAAACAACCAGCCAGACCCCCTGACGCCCACCGCTGCGCCGCGCGCGAGTTGCCCGCTCCCCCTCCAGCTCGAGCTGGATGCGGTGCAGCGCATCCTGGCCGCCTTGCACGCAGGAAAGCAGCCCTGCCTCGACATCGGCTTTCAAACACCTGGCGCCTGCCAGCGGCTGCGCGCATGCGGCGGCTACTGGACCTCGCTCGCCACCACCCGCGAGACCTGCGCGCGCCTCGCCGCGGAGCTGGTGGAGGAGGTCGTGCTCCTCGAACCGCACGCCCAGCTGCCGTTCGAGGACAAGCAGTTCGACGTGGTCGTACTGGCGCTGGGCAGCCTCTCCGGCGATTCCGCCATGGACACGGCGCTGGTCCGCGAATGCCATCGCGTGCTCAAGGTCTCCGGCTGCCTGATCCTGACCGTGGGATATGCCCGGCCGCTGGGCCTCGCGACGCTGCTGCACCACCGCCGCCAGGTGGCGGGCTCGGGCGGGCAGTATTCCGAGGCCGCGCTGTTCGACCTGCTCAAGACCGGGTTCGACTGGCTTGGCCTGCGAACCTACTGCCGCTTCTGGGTGCAGATGGTCCGCCAATGGGTTGACAGCCGGCAGCCGGAAGCCGGAAACACACCGCTGCTGGCGGCGCTCTACTGGGCGGCCCGCATCTGCGACTGCCTGACCTTTTTCACCCGCGGCTACCTGGTCACGGCGTACGGCCGGCGCAAGGGATGGCGACCGCGCCAGACGCCAAAGCTGGCGGATGGCCGAAGCATCTCCGATGTGGTGCTGCTCAGACGGAACCGGTTTTGATCGTGGCCTTCTTTTTCAGCCCGGCCACATGGGCGGAGAGCGCCGTGCCGCGGGCCGCATGCCGCAAAAAGTCGCGGATGGATTCGTGCGCGTCCGCAAAGGTTGTGGCCATCTGCTCTTCGTGGCCGGTCTTCCGGATGATGTGGTAGCCGAACTGCGTCTCGATGATCCCGCTCAGCTCGCCGACCTTCATGCTGAAAGCCGCCTCGTCAAACGCCGGCACCATCATGCCGCGGCCAAACCACCCCAGGCTGCCGCCGGCCTCGCGTCCGCTCGGGCACTCGGAATGCGCGGCCGCCTCGCCGGCAAAGTCTCCACCCCCCTGCACGCGCTCGCGGATCGCCTCGATCTTCCCCTTGGCGATGACGCGCGCCGCCGCATCGGAGCCGGCCGGCCGCACCAGGATGTGCTGGGCCTGGGCGCGCTCCGGCCGGACATACTCGTCCTGGTGGCTGGCAAAGTGCGCGCGCATCTCCTCCTCGGTCGGCTCAGGAACGGAGGCAACGACCTGCTCGACCAGCTTGTCCACGCGGCGGCCGGCGCGGATCTGCTCGCGCAGGGCCTCAACCGTCAGCCCCTGCTGCTGCAGCAGCGCATCGAACTTCTTCGCGCCGCCACCCTGCTTTTTCATTTGCGCCAGCCGCTCGTCGACTTCCGCATCCGGCACGGATAGATTCAGCCGCGCGGCCTCATCGAACAGCAGGCGCGCGCCGATCGCCTGCTCGACCGCGTGCTCCCGCAGCGCCGGCAATTGCGCCCGCACCTGCTCCTCCGGCATGTGCTGGCTGTAAAACTTGACGAGCCGCCCCAGCTCAAACTCAATGGCCTCGGGCGGCAGCGGCTGTCCGTTGATGGTGATGCGGGGGGGCTGGTTTGTCATGGGGCGGAGAGTGTAGCGAGTGGACGCGCGGGCGGCACGGAAAAAATAGGCGGGGGGCGGAGGGGCCTGAAACTAGAACAAACGGTTAACCGTGATCGGTGATCGGTAACAGTTGCAGGCGCTGGAGGGCCGAGCTCCGTCGGCCGAAGCCGTCCCTGGCGAGGCCTGGAACGGGGTACAGATCGCCGACCTGCGAACCGCAGATTGACGAATGTCCCGTGCCGATTTTTGAAGTCAAACCGCATTTGCGGAACGACACCTTCATGATTCAAACCTCTTTAATCGTCAATCTGCGGTTCGCTCTGTCCCTCTGACCTTTGCCCTCTTCCCTTGTCCCTTTTCCCTTGTCCCTTGTCCCTGCCCGCGCTCAATATCCGACATGACCTCCCGCCAGCCGCGGCAGCGCGTCACGCGCGGGGCTTGGCAGACGTAAGTGCGGTTCCACGGCCGGTCAAAGACAACCGTGCGGCCGCCGGGTCGGGCTTGCAGCGCGTCAAGCACGACGGGGGAATCGTCGATCACCACGTCGAAAGGCTCCTGCAGCAGCGCGGCCAGCGGCAGGAAGGGAGGCGCATCCGGCGGAGTCGCGTGGTTGCGGTTGTACTTGTCCACGTACAGCACCGGCAGTGATGCCAGGCCATGCAGGCGCAGCCAGTCGCGGCTGACCCGGTGCGTCGTCGACGGCCGGCCGGTCACCACCACGACCTCATGCCCCTGGCGCAGCCACGCCTGCAGGCCCGCCACGCACCCAGGCAGGGGCGGAAGAGGAAGCAGGAATGCCGGTGCGTGCGCGCGGTCCATCAGCGCCTCGTGCTGCTGGCGATCGATCCGGAAAGCGACTTGCAGGTCAAAGGTGTGGATCTGCTCGAAGGATATGGCACGCCCGAACATTTCCTGAGCCAGCAAGGCCAGCGCCTGCGCCGTTTCGCACAGCACGTCGTCAAAATCAACATAGATGCGCATGGGGACAATCTAACTCCGACAGTCTCCCAGTCGCATCCCCTCGTCCACAAAGAACCGGTAGGTCGCGTAGTCGCAATTCTCCGGGATCGAGTGGTCGCTGTGCAGGATGTAGCCGTTGTTCCGCTTCAGCACCGGGATCTTCTCCGCCAGTTCGCGACGGATGGCGTCGCGGTTGTTGGCCACGAGGTTGCGCGCGTCCATGCCGCCGCAGAGCGAGAGCCGGTCGCCGAAGTTGCGGTGGATGCGCAGCGGGTCCATGCCGGCCTTGACCTCGATCACCTGCAGGCAGTCGATGCCCGCCTCGATCATGCCGGGCAGCAGCGGCTCGACAAAGCCGCAGGAGTGCATGATCACCGGCAGCCCCTTGCCGTGGCAGAAGCCGATCGTGCGGGCATGTGCGGGCTGGATGATCTCGCGGTACATGTCCGGCGACATGAAGGGGCGCTCCTTGAAGCCCATGTCCTCGTAAAACCAGATGCCATCCGGCAGCCCCTCCTCGGCAAAGAGCGTCTCCATCAGCGCGATGGACAGGTCGGCGTAGGTCTTGACCATGTCCCTGACCCAGTCCGGATCAAGCGCCATGCCCATGAGCATGTATTCGTGCCCGCAGACCGGGTGCATCAGCTCGAAGACGTTCACGCCGGCCCAGTTGAAGAACCGGTTGGTCTCCGCCGCGTGCCGGCGCGCGTTGCGGTAGCCCTCGAAGTTGATGCGGCGGCGATCGGCCTGCAGCAGGCGGGGCTTGACCAGCTCTTCCCACGCGGCGCGCTCCTTGACGGCGAAATCCACATGCTCCGGCGTGGTGTCGTGCAGTTTGTGCCGGCGCAGCAGCGCGCCGTTGCCGTCGCGCACCAGCCGGGTTTCCTCCGTCTCCTCAATGACCACGGGCTGGAAGTCCAGGTCCGCGACGAAGTCAAAGCACCAGCAGTTGGCCATGTCGAAGTTGAAGTGATCCTCGAGGCTCTCGCCCGCGCGGATGTGCCCCTGCGCCTGCCAGAGCTTGCTGGTGTCGCCCCAGAAGTGCTCGTAGAGCCCGATGCGGTCCACGGGCTGGCGCTTGAGAATGCGTGCGATCCGTTCCCTGCCTGTCATCATGGTGCGTCTCTCCTGTCGGTGCGTTCGCGCGAAAATGCCGTTGGGTGGAATAGTACCGGTATGCTGCGGATGACGCAACATCTCAGGGGGCGCCCAAATCCTCGCCTAAGACGGAACTTCATCCCGTTGGCGAACCACGAAACGCAC
>JBAWXQ010000023.1:0-21869 GCA_037144015.1 bacterium | reverse complement strand
GACTTTTTGGTCCCGAACCAAACGCGCTACCAGGCTGCGCTACTCCCCGATGTGGGCCAAAGAGGTGGTAAGATACTGAATTTCGGGGCAGAGTCAAAGACAAGATTGCAGAATCGCATGGGCTAACGCTTTGGCGCAGGCGTCAGCACGAGTTCCGCCACGGTCACCGTGCCGGTGAAAGAGCCTTCCAGGGCCAGCGTGAGGCATCGCGTCTCCTTGAGCAGGTCAAAGGTCTTCCGGGTGGCGGAACCGTCGTCGCCGGGCAGGCGGAAGGCCTTTTGCTCGCGGCGCGGGTGCAGGACGCGTTTGCCGTCCGCGTCCTCGCAGAGCAGGTCCGCCACCAGTTCGACGCTGCCGCTGAAGTCCGCGCTCGTGTGGATGCGGCCGCTCATGCAGACGCGCCGCACGGATGTGCCGGCGAGATCGACGGGGGCCGCTTCCAGGCGGATGCGTCCGCCGGGAAGCGTGCTGCTCAGCACCATCGCCGCGTTTGACGCGGTGACGGACTGCCGGGTGCGGTCGCTCAGGCAATAGCGCCAGCCCGGAATTTCCGCGCCCCCCGCGGCTGCGGGAATGGGCGCAAGCAGGTTGCCCGGCTGCCCGGACGGATCCGCGGCAGGTGTGCCTGCAGACCTGGGTTCAAGTTCGGCTGCCGGGCAGCTCACGGACAGGGGAGGCGGCGATTCCGGGCGGTGCAAGAGGAGGCCGGCGAGGGTGGCCAGGATGACGCCCAGCAGCGCGATCGCCAGCAGCTTCCAGCGGGCAATGCCGCGGCGCAAGGTGCGGGCGAGGTCCTGTTCCATCACGGCGTTCTGCGCCTGCATGTTTGCGCACGTGGCAGGCGCGAAGTCGAGCTTCGTGCGGATGGGCTGCAGGGTGGTGAGCGGATCGGGCATGAGGAATCTGCCTGCCGTGCCGGTCAGTCCGGCGGCGGCCATGGCCCGGCCATGGGCTTCGCTGTCAAACGGGATGCGCCGCCAGAGAACGGACCGCGCCTCGGTGTCGTAAATGCAGTAGCCGGCTCGCGGGTCGGCATCGCGCGGAAAACCGACCGAGCCCACGCTGATCAGGTAGCGCTTGCCGTCCTCGACCGTGAAATCCTGGGCGTCCAGGCGGTGGGGCGTGCCGCTGGGGCCGATGACGTGAATGCCGGGCAGGTGGGTGTGACCGGTGAACAGCAGCGGCTCGGTTGTCACCTGCCACGACGGCAGGGCCTCGTGCGGGTCGATCACATAGTGGAATGCGCCCGGCGCCGTGAATTCCCCATGCGCACAGCGGAACCCTTCGCCCACGAGCACCAGCGGCCACTCCGCCAGGAATTCAACGGCCTTGGGTGATAGGGCCGCGCGGGTCCAGGCGATCATGTCGCGGGCGTGGTCGTTAAACAGCCCGGGATCGAGCTTGCCGCAGACGACGGCATCGTGGTTGCCGAGCGCCAGCGCGTCCACATGGCGGTGGACCGACTGCAGCACCTCGACCGGGTTGGGGCCGTACCCGACCACGTCGCCCAGGCAGATGATGCCGTCAACCCGGCTGCTGGCAATATCGCGCAGCACAGCCTCCCACGCCTGCAAATGGGCATGGATGTCCGAGACAATCGCGTAGCGCATCGCACCCCCAGCGGAAGCTGCCGGCATGGGCGCCGGGGTGTTCCGCGGGTTACCCCGGCGGCTTCCGGTTCAGCTCCCGCACATGAGGCGGAAATATAGCATTTTGCGCGGGCCTGTCGACAGTACGGAAAAGAAGAAGAGTGGAAGAGTGGATGGATGGAAGAATGGAAGAGCGGATTGAGTAATGAGAATGCCGCACCTCGCCTCGCGGCACTGGGTTTCCAACCTTTCATCCATCCATTCTTCCATCTTTCCGGTCTGCCGCTGCAAGGAATTCACGCGCCGGGCTAAGGGGGGTGTGCGAGGGGCGGGGGGGGGAGCGGTTTCCAACACGAAGGCACGAGGAACGCGAAGGCCGCAAAGAGAATGCGGACGACGTCAATGCTCCGTCAAGGCGTTGGGATGAAGAGGCCCATGCGGGCGAACGCAAGCTTTGTGTTAGTAAGATCGTAGTAGGCGATGGCGGGCTGGCCGTCGGGGCCGAATGCCAGCGAAGCGTACGTGCCGACAAAGCCTGTGCTGTCCACCGTGGAGAATGCCAGCGAGGCGAAATAACCGACATCTTCTGTGTCGTCCACAGTAGAGATGTTCCAAGGAAGGGAGACGCCGGCGTTGAGCAGCATGAGACTCGCCTGCTTCTGAAGCGCGTTGTTTTGTGCCTGGAGCACGGCGATCCGGGCCTGTTGCGTGCTGACGGTGGACTCGATGCCGGCGATCTTGTTCCAGATCTCCTGCAGCGATTTCATGGTCGGTGCGGGGGCACCCGGCGGCGTGAGGGAGCCCTGGGCCAGGAGGAGGCCCGGAAGGGCGACGAGGGTCAGGGCGCATGCGAGGGCAGCTCGACTTTTCATGGTTGATCTCCGGTTGGCGTTGGGAATTGAGAGTTGTTGCCTGTCACGGCTGCAGCGGCACCACGGCCACGGCGTGGATGAATCGGGCGGCGGAACCTGGCCAGGAGATGGTGCGGGTGGTCGATGGGCCGGCGTCGGGCGTGATGAGGCCGAGGCCCGAGTCGCTCCACCCGCCCCCGAGCAAGGCGCAGGTTTCCAGCAGGTAGAAGCGGCCGGCGACGGTCCGGAAGGTGACCTCGGCTTGCGAGTTGCCGGCGTGGTAGGCAACCGTCTTGATGGCGAAGTAGTCGCCGGGATCATTGGCGTTCGTGCCGGCCAGGTACTCGTCGCGGTCGGAGACCGGGTCGTGGTCGGCGTTGCCGTTGGCAGTGGCCGCTGTCAAGTTGCCAAAGGTTTCCTTTTCCCAGGCGTCGGGGATGCCATCACCGTCGAGGTCGAGGCTGAACATGCGGAGGGTCCGCAGGCCGGAGCCGAGGTCGATCCAGCCGATATTGGCGCCGTAGGCATAGCCGGCGAAGGCCCCCGTGGCTAGGTCCACGCGCGGGTGGTTCGTGTCGGCAGATCCGGTCCAGCCGAAGTTGATCCAGCCGACATTGGCGCCGTAGGCGTAACCGGAGAGGCCGCCGGCGCCGTTGTGGTTCACGCCGCAGTCGTTGCCCGAGACGTTGGTGTAGCGGATGCCGTTTGTGGGGTTCCCATCGCCGAAACAGATCCAGCCAAAGTTGGCGGCATAGGCGTAACCGGAGAGGAAGTGGTCGCCGAAGGCGACGCCCTCCGCGGCCGAGGGAGCGAAGTTGACCCAGCCGGGATTGGCGGCATAGGCGAAGGCGCCGCCGCCGCTGATGCTGTGCACGGCGCCGTAGAGCGCCGTGGCTGCGACGGAGGCGGTGACGTGGTCGAGCGCGGTGCCGGGCGGGTCGAGCCGCCAACCCATCAACCGCCAGGACGGCGCGACCTCGACGGCCGGCGGCACGGCGGCGTCGCCATAGTAGACGGTCTGCGTCAGCGCGCCGCCGCCGGCACGCGACCCATAGATGCCGAGGGCGAAGGAGACCGTGCAGACAACGCGGTTGTACTGCGCGGTGACGGCAAGGTCGCTGACCACGTTTGCGAAAGGGCGGTCCCAGCCGGTGAAAATCCAGCCGGGCGCCACGGTGAAGACCGGAGCAACGGCGGCTTCGGCGCGCACCACGGTTTGCGAAAGGGCGCCGCCGCCGGTCCGCGCGCCGTGGCCGGCGAGATCAAACGTGACGCCGTAAGTCATCCGGCGGATAATGGTGACGGCGCCGCTCGCCGGTGCGCCGAGGGGGTTCGTCCCGCTCACCGTAATGACGTTCGTTCCGGCACCGAGGGAAATGCCGGAGATCTGCCAGGACGATGTGGGCGCAAAGCAGCCCGTGTCGCCGGTGAGCGAGTTAGTCCATTGGAGAGTTCCGGCCAGGTTCTGCTCCCTGCCGCCGACCGCACAGGTTGTCGCGTCGTTGGTGACGGCCCCTACCGGGTTGGTGATGGCCAGGAACGGCAGATACGACTCGTAGGCACCCATGTCCTTCCGGCTGTCAATGGGGCGCAGATTCCCGTCGAGGTCCGTGGCGTCAAGCCAGCCCGCGTTCTCGCCGGCATTGATGCACGGCGAGCCGGGTTGCAGGCGGAAGTTGCCGGCCGCGGCGTTCGCAAACATCGGCGCGCTCGTGATGTTGCCGTCGCCGGCCACGAGGGGCGTGGAGCAGGTGTATGACACACTGCTGCCGGCCACATTCATGCTGGACGGGGCTTCGTTGTCATACACAATGCAGTTGTGCAGGACGGCACCGGCAACCCCGCCGCCGGTCGACGCGGCGGCGTTGCCTGCGATCGTGCAGTTTTCAAGCTGGCTCATGCGCGCCCCGCCCCCCATGGGAGCCGAATTTCCCGTAAACAGGCAGCTGCCATAGACGCCATCGTACGCGCCTCCGGCGGATACGGCGGCGGAGTTCCCCACCAGGATGCAAGCCGCCACGTAGGGGATGCTCTCCGCCCATGTTTCCGACCACACGCCGCCGCCAGACTGCTCCCGGAGCTCGTCTCCGCCCGCGCGGGTGAAGCCGTTGGTCAGGGTGAAGCCGATCAGGGATGCTCCGTTGGTGAGATAGGCGCAACGGATGGCGCCGTCACCGCAGGCACCGTTGGCGGGGCACGGCTGGCCTGCAATGGCCGTCACGCTGGCGCCGTTGACGCTACGCACGGTGACCGCCTTTGTCAGCGCGACCCGGTTGGTCATGGCCCCGTAAACAGCCATGCCGCCCGTGTTGTACACGCCGTTCGAAACCAGGACGGTGTCGCCCGGGCTGGCTGCGAAAATCGCGTCCTGTAGCACCTGGGCTGCCGTCGTCCAGTTGGTGTAGGGCCAGACCGCCAGACCGTTCGTGGCGACGAAGTGGAACGGCCCTGGAGACGTGTCCTCGCCATTGCGGATGATGGTGACTGTGTCGGCGGCCGCCATGCCCAGCAGGTTCGTGCCGGTCACCGTGATCGGGTTGGCGCCTTCGTTGAGCCTGATCCCGGCCGCCAGCCAGGGCGAGGCCGCGGGGAACGTTCCGCTCCCACCGCTGAGCCCGTTCGTCCAACGCATGGCTCCCACCACATGGGCGTTGTTTGTGCCGCCGATGGCCCACGCCGCGACCAGGTGATCGACGGTCATGCTCTGGTTCGTGACATCAACGAAAGGCGTTCCCGTCCCGATCCCTCCGCGGGTGATCGTCACGCTGCCGGTGGCCGCGACGCCCAGGCTGTTCGAGCCGCTCACCACAATCGGATTGGCCCCCACCGCCAGGTTCACAGAAGGAATCTGCCAGGGTGTCTGCACCGGAAAGGTGCCGCTGCCGCCGGTGAGGCTGTTGGTCCAGCGCATGGAACCGACGACGCTGGCGTTGTTCGTTCCCGCGACGGCCAAGGCCGCGACATCGTAGGACACCGTGCCGGAGAGGTTCGTCACGGCCACGAAGGGACTGCCCGTGGTGATGTCCTGCCGGGTGTAACTGACATTGTCGCTGGATGCCATGCCGAAGGCATTTGTGCCGCTCACCGTGATGAGATTGGTTCCAGCCGCCAATCCAATGGGTGCCGATTGCCATGCGGCCCCGGCGGCAAAGATGCCGCTGCCGCCTGTCAGGTTATTGGTCCAGCGCATGGTGCCAACGACACTGGCATTGTTCGTCCCCGCCACACGCAACGCGTCCACGTCCCAGATGACGGTCCGATTCGCGTTGGTCACGTCCACGTACGGCAGTCCCAGAATGGTTTCAACGATTCCGTCCGAGCCGCACACGTAACCGCCCAACGTATACCCCCTGGCCCGGATCATGGGAATCCCCGCCGCCACGCCCGTCAGCTGCCACCCGCCGGCAACGCGTGTTCCCGCGCCCAGCGCGTTCCACGTCGTCCCATTGGTCGTGGATTCGAACGTCGTTCGCCAGACTTCCGCCGCGGTGCCGCCGCGCAGCCACGTGATCGTGGAGCCGTTGTAGCTCAACGCGTTGGTCGCGGGACCGGTGGCGTTCAGCCGTCCAATGAAAGCACGGTTCACGGATCCGAGCGAACTGAACTGACCTCCGACTAAAATCTTTCCGTCTGCCTGCACAGCCAGCGCGTTGACATTGCCTCCGGCGCCCATGTCGAAGCCGGCGTCCACCGTTCCGTTGGCCCCGATACGGGCGATGTAGTTGCGCGTGGAGCCCCCGACGGTGCCGAACGTCCCGGCCAACAAGATCTTCCCGTCGCTTTGCATCGCCAACGCGTAAACCATCTGGTCAACATTGGGGTTGAACGTGGAATCCGTCACGCCGCTCGAGTCCATCCGTGCCAGGTTATTGCGGTCAGTGGTGTTGATTCTTGTGAAACTGCCGCCCACGAGAATGCTGTCGTTGGCCTGCACCGTCACCACAAACGGAACCTCGTAAATCAATCCCGCGCTGGCTGTGAATGTACCATCCACGAGACCGTTCGAGAGAATCCGCGCAATCCGGTTGTGCGAAGTGGTCGGTGTGCCCACCTTGGTGAATGTCCCGACGATCAGGATCTTGCCGTCGCTCGGCTGGATCGCCACCGACAACACCTGCCCCTGGTCGTCGGCGTTGGGATGGAAGGTGGCGTCGGCCGTTCCGCTGCTGTCCACTCTGGCGAGGTTGGTGCACGATACGCCGCCGAGCGTGGTGAAGGAACCGCCCAGGACGATGCTGCCGTTTGCCTGCACCGCCAGGGCGCTGATGGTCCCGTTCACGCCCGGGTTGAACGCCGCCACCACCGTGCCATTCGTTTCCAGGCAGGCCAGATGATTGCGCGATTGGCCGCCGATGATTGTAAATGCCCCCGCGACGACAATCCTGCCGTCGGGCTGCACTGCGAGCGAAGAGACATCCCCGTTCGCGCCGGGATCGAAGTCGGCGTCCACACTGCCATTGACGTGGAGTCTTCCAATGTGGTTGCGAGTCAGCCCGCCAAGCGTCGTAAAACTGCCGCCTACGAGAATCTTGCCGTCCGGTTGCAGGGCAAAGGCCGTGACGGTGTTGTTTGCGCCGGGGTTGAAGTCCGTATCCACGGAAGGCGTTTGCGCGCTGGCGACCAGGGCAAGACTGCCGGCAAGAAGAGCCATCCAAGAGGCGCGCCACGGGAGCGCGCCACGGGGTGCGCCGTCAAGAAGAACTGTCCGCATGCTCATCGCCCCCTGTCAACGACAACGTGATCTTGCCCCTTGTCTAACAGTAAAGCAATGTAACTACTCAGGGGAGGTGGCCTCAGTAGGCCAGGCATTCCTGACTGACCCTCACGGGGGGCAAGGTCAGGCAGGAATGCCTGACCTACTTTTCCCGCGCTGTCGGCGGAGCGGGCGGGGCCACCTCCCCTGTAACTCCAGTTTTTTTACTGTTTGATCCGCCGGCCAACGGCCGGCGGTGGTTTCGCTGAGTAGTTACAAAGCAATTAAGTAGATATAGTATTGGTTAGCATAAGGTCTTTGCTGCGTCAAGGCTGGAATCAACAGTAACTCCACATTTCCACATTGGGTGCGATTGCAGTTCGTGAAAGGGCGAGAGTTGGATTTCACCGCGAAGGACGCGAAGGACGCGAAAATCATGCGTGGAAGCCCTGTCATGTTTGGGAATGCTGCGTTCTGGCACTGTAACCGCCACCGCGCCTGCAATCAAAAGACTGTCCTCCAGGCGGTAAAGAACGGTTGCGCATCTCGTCTCTCCACGAACTAAAATCGCACCCCTCCACATTTGGAAGAGTGGATGGATTTTCAACTTTTCATCCATTCATCCATCCTTCCGCTCTTTCACTCGGGTTGCCCTTGTCCTGTGGAAACGCTATGATGACGGCATTCATCAATATGGAGAAAGCGCATGAAGCCGTTGCTTGTGTTGATTGGCCTGGTTGCGGTCGTGGCGATCGGTGCGGTGATGTACCGCAACGGACTGATTGCCCGGGATGAGGCGGTGCGGGCGAACTGGAGCCAGGTCGACACGCAGCTTCAGCGCCGCGCCGACCTGATCCCCAACCTCGTCGCCACGGTCAAGGGGTATGCTTCGCACGAGAAGGAGATTTTCGAGCGCATCGCCGAGGCGCGCAGCCACCTGCTGGCCGCGCCCGGCCCCGCGGCCAAGGCCGAGGCCAGCGCGGAGATGAACAGCTGGCTGGGGCGCCTGCTGGCCATTGCCGAGAACTACCCGAACCTGAAGGCCGACGGCAGTTTCATCCGCCTGCAGGACGAGCTGGCCGGCACGGAGAACCGCATTGCCGTGGCGCGCACGCGCTACAACGACGGCGTGCGCATCTTCAACGCGGCGATCCGCGGCTTCCCCGGCAGCCTGTTTGCGCCCGGCCTCGGGCTAAAGCTCGCCGAGTACTACCAGCCGCCGGAAGTGAAGACCTTGCAGCAGCCGCCGAAGGTGCAGTTCTGATTTTCCAGGTCGGGAAGTCAAATCGTGGGGACCGTCATGGAACTGCCATTCACATCGCTGCTTTCCGCCGCGGACCGCAGGCGGGTTGTGGCGGCGATCGGCGACGCCGAGCGGATGACATCGGGTGAAATTCGCGTGCATGTGCAGCCGCGCTGCGGCGAGGATCCGGTGCGCGAGGCCACGCGCGTGTTTGAGCGGCTTGGCATGACCCGCACCGCGGCCCGCAATGGCGTGTTGATTTTTGTGGCGGTGCGCGCCCGCCGGTTTGCCGTCATCGGCGACGCGGGCATTCATGCCGCGGTCGGCGACGACTTCTGGCGCACGACGGCAGAGGCCATGGCGCCGCACTTTGCGCGCGGCGAAACGGCGGCCGGGATCGAGGCCGGCGTGCGGGCAATCGGCGCCGCGCTGAAGCGCAGCTTCCCGCATCAGCGGAACGATGAGAATGAACTTCCGAATGAAATCAGCGAGCGTTGAGCCGGCGGGCGCCAGCCGGCGCCAGCTTCGCGGTGTGCGGCGGCACGCGCCATCCGGCGCGCGGGCATGCCCGTTTGCGGCGCGGCCGGGCCACCCGGCCCGGCGGGCGATCGCGGCTGCCGTGCTTTTCGCATTCGTCGCCTGCGGCAGCGCCGCCGAACTGGCCGTTCCGGCGCTGACCGGCCGCGTGGTGGATCAGGCCGGCATCCTGGGCGGCGATGCCGCGCGCGTGGAGGCGGCCATTCAGGGGCTGGAGCGGACGACCGACGGGCAGATGGCCGTGCTCATCCTGCCGACGCTCGGGGGCGACGCGCTGGAGCCGTTCAGCATGCGCGTGGCCGAGGCGTGGAAGATCGGCCGCAAGGGGAAGGACAACGGCGCGCTGCTGGTGATCGTGCGCGACAGCCGCGGCCTGCGTCTCGACATCGGCTATGGCTGGGAGGGGAGCATCAACGACGCCCGCGCCGGCGACATCATCCGCGGCATGGGGCCCTTCTTCCGCGCCGGGAGGTTTGGCGACGGCTGCGTCTACGCGGTGCGGCAGGTGGAGGGGTATGTCAGCGGCAAGCCGCCGGCGGGGCTGCCGGCGACGCCTGCCGGCGCAGCGCCGCCGCGGGCTCGGAGCGACGGGTATCTTCACGTTGGCGGGATGCGCATTCATCCCCTGATACTTTTTTCTATCTGGATTATTTTCATCGTCGTCATCGGCTCGGTCTTTGGCAAGAACCGCGGCAGGACGTACGGCGGCCGCAGTTACGGCGGCTGGTCCGGCGGTTCCTCCTCCGGCGGCGGCTTCTCGGGCGGCGGCGGCTCGTTCGGTGGCGGCGGCGCGTCCGGAAGCTGGTAGATTTCGCTGCGCGAAATCTTTCTCTTGTGGATGCGGCGGCGGCATGGGAAAGTGCTGTCGTGAGGCGCAAGCGACGTGCGTGCTCGATTCAATCGGGACAGGAGCAACAGCCATGAGCAGGATCATTGATGCTTTGAAGATCTACCTGACGCGGAAAGAGGACTTGGATGTGCCGCAGGGAAACGAGCCGTTTGTCACGCTGACGCGGCTGGACGGTGTCAATTCGCACGAAGTGGCGCGGGCTATTATTTCCCATCTGGACGACCTGCCGGACAGGGGGTGGAACCGCGGCTGGGAGCTGCTGGACCAGCAGCTGTGCGCCTGGATGATCAAGGAGGGGCATGTTCCGGCCACGCTGGAGGATCTGGTGGCCGAGAACTATGGCGAAGGAAAGCTGCGGCAGATGCTGTACGAGATGCTCGTCGGCAAGGCCGAGCAGCTTGGGCTTTGTCACAAGGTGGGGGACGTGGTGCGTTTCCTGCTGAAGTCCGGGCGCACGGTGGTGGTCGGGTCGGCGGCGGCGGCCGAGGCCGCCTCCATCAAGGGCCCCGGGGTGCGCATCCGGCTGGTGGCGTCGGAGTCCTCCCGCATTGCGCGGCTGGTGGCGACGGAAAACATTTTGCCGGAGGAGGCCCGCAAGCTGATCCACGCGCAAGACGCGGTCCGCGCGCGCGTGGTGCACGAGCACTACCGGCGCGAGCTCGACGATCATACGCTCTACGACGCCACGATCCTGTCCGACCGCTTCACGCCCAAAGAGGTCGCGCGCATTGTGGTGGAGATCCTGCAGGTGCGCATGGAAGCGCACGCCAGGCGCCCGCCGCTCTCCGCCACGCAGGCGCTTTCGCTGGTCTAGGATTTTGCGCCGTGCAAAATCCTACTTGTAGGACTTCGGGTCGATGCCCAAATGGCGGACGCGGTAGTTCATGATTCGCGCGGTGGTCTGCAGGAAGCGCGCGGCCGCGGCGGCGTTGCCGCGGTGCTTCTTCAGCGCATCCACGATGATTTCACGCTCGTAGGTTTCCACCAGCGTTTCCAGGCTGGCGCCGCTTTCCGGCAGGATGGCGGTGTGGGTGGCCTCGCTGGTCTGCAGGGTGGGGGGGAGCGTGTAGCCGTGGATGACGTCGTCCGCCGAGGTCAGCACGGCGCGCTCCATGCAGTTTTCCAGCTCCCGCACGTTTCCGGGCCAGTGGTACTGCATCATCATGTTGATGGCCGTGGTAGAAATGCGCCGGATGTTCTTGCCGTACACGTCGGAGTACTTGCGCAGGAAATGCTCGGCCAGCAGCAGGATGTCGGACTTGCGCTCGCGCAGGGGCGGCAGGTAGAGGGGGAAGACGTTCAGGCGGTAGTACAGGTCCTCGCGGAAGCGGCCGTCCTTCATTCCCTGCTCGAGGTTGCGGTTGGTGGCGGTGACGATGCGCACGTTGACGGTGATGGGGAGGTCGCCGCCGACGCGCTCGAAGGTTCGCTCCTGCAGCACGCGCAGCAGGCGGACCTGCACCGCCGGCGAGATGTCGCCGATCTCATCGAGGAAAAGCGTGCCGCCGTTGGCCAGCTCAAAGCGCCCCTTGCGCTGCTGCTGCGCGCCGGTGAAGGCCCCTTTCTCGTGACCGAACAGCTCGCTCTCGATCAGGTTCTCGGGGAGGGCGGCGCAGTTGACGCTGATGAACGGGCCGTTGCGGCGGGAACTGCCGAAGTGGAGGGCGCGTGCGACCAGCTCCTTGCCGGTGCCGGATTCGCCGCGGATCATGACCGTGGCATTGCTGTCCGCGACCTGGGCAATCTGGTCATACACCTGCCGCATGGAGCGGGCGTTGCCGACGAGGTTGCTGGGCTGGTAGCGGTCGCCGAGCTGCCGCCGCAGCCGCTCATTTTCCGCGACCAGCCCCTCGCGCTCGGTCAGCACTTCGCGCATGGAGGCCACGGCTTCCGCCAGCAGGCCGGCGAGCAGCATCAGGAAGTCGCGGTCCGCCTGCAGCGTGGGTTCGTCGCACGGCGGACGGTCAATGCTCATGGTGCCGATGACTTCGCCGTGATGGATGATCGGCACGCAGATGAAGGCGTTATTCTGCCCGGTCCGGGCCCGTGTGCGGTTCAGAAAGCGCGGGTCCTTGCTGATGTCCGGCACGACCTCGGGCTTGGCCGCCTGCGCTACCGTTCCGGTGACGCCTTCTCCCAGACCATACTGCCCGCGCTGGAACTCCTCGTTTGTCAACCCGCGCGAAGCTTCGATCACAAAGACGTCGCTGTCCGGCTGGCGCAGCGTGAGGGCTCCACGCGAGAGCCCGATTTCCGTTTCCAAAATATCGAGCACATCCTGCAGCAGTCCCGACACCGCCTGCCGGTGAACAAGCGCCTTGGAAACTTTGTAGAGAACAGAGAGTTCGCGCTGGGCGCGATTTGAGTTTTCCATAAACCGCAAACTTTCTGCCAGAACGCACGCCGTTGATTAAATGACGGGTACCATGCCGAAGATGTCGCTTTTTGTTTAGCCAGACTAGCGAATCGCCTGCCAAGTAGAAACAAAAATGTTATAAACGAGCTTGCGGCTACAAGTATCGCAAATCCGACGGTTTCTTTGCTGGTAATTTTCGCGGCGCGAGTACGATCCTGGCGTGACACAGGAGCATCGATGCCTTCTGTCGCCACAATAATCATCCTGTAGAGGTGATCGTGCATGCGAGAAACATTTATGTATGCCACGGTTGGCGGTTTCGAGACAATATTGTTTGCTGACAAAAACGCGTTTTGACGTCGCGTGGACATGGATGTTTTTGTTAGAAGTTTTAGTGTCTAACTACATGAATGCCAGTAGCTTACGGCATGCAACAGATTTGCGGCATTGTTTTCAGGTGGAGGTTCAACATGGCACATGAGGTGCGTATTCACTGGCAAGAAGGATTCCACTTGGGCAAACGGGTGGTTATATTGGCATGAATTCGACTTCAACACCGCACTTTCAGCAACGTCCCGCCGCGCAGGGGTTGTATGACCCTGCCTTTGAGCATGATGCTTGTGGCGTTGGCTTTCTTGCCAACATTGATGGCCGGCGGACGCACGAGATTGTGGCGCGCGGGGTTGAGGTTCTGCGGAATCTGCTGCATCGTGGTGCGGTGGGTGGCGACCAGATTACCGGTGATGGTGCGGGGTTGCTGATTCAGATTCCGGATGAATTCTTCCGGGCGGAGATGAAGGGGCATGGCGTTACGTTGCCGAATCCAGGAATGTACGGCGTGGGGATGTTTTTCATGCCGCGGGATGCCACCTGTCGGGCGACCTGCATGTCGGCCGTGGTTTCCGTGATGAAGGAGGAGGGGTTCATTTTTCTGGGTTGGCGCGATGTGCCTACGGACGAGAAGGTGCTTGGCAAGCAGGCTTTTGAGGCGCGTCCGGTGGTCATGCAGGCCTTTGTAGATGGCGGCGGACGGTCCGGGGCGGAATTGGATCGCCGCCTGTACCTGGTTCGCAAGCAGGTCCAGCAGAGCGTCAAGCCGTTGCTGCCTCCTTCGGAGGGGTTTTACGTCGCCAGCCTTTCCGGGCGTACGATCGTCTATAAGGGGATGCTGATGGGCGGGCAGGTGTCGGGGTTTTATCGCGACCTCGACCAGCTGGCGGTCACCAGCGCCGTGGCTGTGGTGCACCAGCGTTATAGCACGAACACCTTTCCCTCCTGGGATCTGGCGCAGCCATTTCGCTATCTGGCGCACAACGGGGAGATCAACACCCTGCGGGGAAATCTCAACCAGATGCAGGCGCGGCAGCAGTCGCTGGCCTGTGACGCCTTTGGCCCGGACATCAAGCGCCTGTTTCCGGTGATCGATCCGGGCGGAAGCGATTCGGCGTCCCTGGACAACGTGCTGGAGCTGCTGGCCACGGCCGGGCGCACGCTCCCCCATGCCATGATGATGCTGATTCCGGAAGCGTGGGGGACGAAGTACCCTGCCGGCCCGGACCAGAAGGGATTTTTTGAATATCATGCCGGCGTGATGGAGCCATGGGATGGCCCGGCCACGGTGGCGTTCACGGATGGCGACGTGGTGGGCGCCATTCTCGACCGCAACGGCCTGCGCCCCGCCCGGTACACCATTACTCGCTCCGGGTTCATGGTGCTGGCGTCCGAAACCGGCGTGCTGGACATACCGGAGGATGAGGTGACGGAGAAAGGGGCGCTCCGGCCGGGCCAGATGATCGTGGTGGACCTGGCGCGCCACCGCGTGATGAAGAACGCGGAGATCAAGAGCCACCTGGCGCGGCGTCAGCCCTACCGGCGCTGGGTGGAGGAAAACCGCATCACCATTCAGGGGCTGTTCGGTGCGGTGGCGCCGGTGCTGCCGGAGGAGGGCACGCTGCTGCTGCGGCAGAAGCTGTTCGGTTACACGCGCGAAGATGTCAGCCTGCTGCTCGAGCCGATGGCGTCCAAGGGGCACGAGGCCGTGGGGTCGATGGGGCATGACGCGCCGCTGGCGGTGCTCTCGGAGAAGCCGCAGCTGCTGTTTCACTACTTCAAGCAGCTCTTTGCCCAGGTCACTAACCCGCCGATCGACCCGATCCGCGAGGAGCTGGTGATGTCGCTGATGACCTTTATCGGCAACCCGCCGAACATCCTGACGGAGCTGCCGTCGCATGCCCGCCTGATCAAGCTCCGCCATCCGGTGCTGGCCAACGAGGACCTGGCGCGCATTCGCAGCCTGAACATCCCCGGGTTCCGCGCGAAAACCCTCGCGACGGGGTTCCCGGCGCAGGGCGATGGCGATGCGCTGGCGTCGGCCCTGCGCCAGCTGGCGGCGCGCGCCGAGGCCGCGATCGGCAACGGGGAGACGCTGCTGATTCTGAGCGACCGGGGCCTGCCGGCCGGTGAGGCGCCGATTCCCTCGCTGCTGGCGGTTTCGGCTGTCAACCGGCACCTGATCGGCAGGGGCATGCGCACCAGCGCCGGCCTGCTGGTGGAGTCGGGCGAGCCGCGCGAGGTGATGCATCTGGCGCTGCTGCTGGGGTACGGCGCCACGGCGGTCAACCCGTACCTGGCGTTTGAAACGGTTGCCGCCATGGCGCAGCACGGCGACCTGGCCGCGGAGATCACCCCGGCCACGGCGATCGAGAACTACATCGCGGCCCTGTGCGAGGGGCTGCGCAAGATCATGTCCAAGATGGGGATCGCGACGCTGCGCGGCTACCGCGGCGCGCAGGTGTTTGAGGCGGTTGGCCTTGGCCGTCGGATCGTAGAGGACTATTTTTCGGGCACCGCATCGCGCGTGGAGGGGATCGGGCTGGCGGAAATCGCAGCCGAGGCCAATGCGCGCTGGAGCGACGCCACGGCGCGCGCCGGCACGCCGGCGCTGCTGCCGGCGGGCGGGCAGTACCGCTGGCGCCAGGACGGGGAGCGGCACCTCTGGACCACCGATTCGATCAGCCTTCTTCAGCAGGCCACGCGGACGAACAACTACGGTCGATACAAGGAATATGCCGCCCGGATCAACGACCAGACCCTGCGGCAGTACACGCTGCGCGGTCTTTTCCGCTTCAAGCCCTGCACGCCCGTGGCGCTTGAGGAGGTGGAGCCGGCCGAGAACATCATGCGGCGGTTCGTGACGGGCGCCATGTCCTTCGGCTCCATCAGCCGCGAGGCGCATGAGACCATTGCCGTGGCCATGAACCGCATCGGCGCCCGCAGCAACAGCGGCGAGGGCGGCGAGGACCCCGCGCGCTACACGCCGGCGGCTGACGGTGCGAACCGCTGCAGCGCCATCAAGCAGATCGCCAGCGGCCGCTTCGGCGTCACGGCCGAGTACTGCGTCAACGCCCGCGAGCTGCAGATCAAGATCGCCCAGGGTGCCAAGCCCGGCGAGGGCGGGCAGCTTCCGGGCCACAAGGTGAACGCTGAGATCGCACGCGTGCGGCACGCCACGCCGGGCGTGACCCTGATCTCGCCGCCGCCGCACCACGACATCTATTCCATCGAGGACATCAAGCAGCTGATTTACGACCTGCGCAACGTCAACCCCGCGGCGGAAGTCTCGGTGAAGCTGGTCTCGGAGCTGGGCGTGGGCACGATTGCCGCGGGCGTGGCCAAGGCCGAGGCCGACCGGGTGCTGATCAGCGGTTACGACGGCGGCACGGGCGCTTCGCCGCTCTCGTCGATCAAACATGCCGGCGCGCCGTGGGAGCTCGGTCTGTCCGAGACCCATCAGACCCTGCTGCTCAATGACCTGCGCGACAAAATCAAGGTGCAGGTGGACGGCCAGATCAAGACCGGGCGCGACGTGATCATCGGCGCGCTGCTGGGCGCCGAGGAGTTCGGGTTTGCCACGGCCGCGCTGGTCTGCCTGGGGTGCGTGATGATGCGCAAGTGCCACCAGAACACCTGCCCCGTGGGGGTTGCCACGCAGGACCCGGAGCTGCGCAAGTGCTTCCCGGGGCGCCCCGAGTACCTCGTCAACTTCTGCCGCTTCCTGGCCGAGGAGGTGCGCGAGCATCTGGCGCAGCTGGGGTTCCGCTCGCTGGATGAGGCCGTGGGCCGCGCGGACCTGCTGGAAATGAACGACGCCATCCACTTCTGGAAGGCGCGGGGGCTTGATTTCAGCCGCATCTTTCACCGGCCGGCCACGCAGTCGCCGCCGCGCTGCGTCAGCCCGCGGCGCATCGACCTGTCGCACACGCTGGACGCGCAGCTGCTGCCGCGCCTGGCGGCGGCGCTCGAGCGCGGCGAGCGCACCGAGCTCCACAGCACGATCCGCAACGTGCACCGCACGGCCGGCGCCACGATCTCGGGAGAAATTGCCCGGCGCCATGGTCACGCCGGCCTCCCCGACGACACCATCACGCTCCGGTTCCGCGGCATCGCCGGGCAGAGCTTTGGCGCCTGGTGCGCGCATGGCCTGACCCTGGTGCTGGAAGGGGAGGCCAATGATTATGTCGGCAAGGGCCTTTCCGGCGGCAAGATCGTGGTGAAGCCGCCGGCCGGCGCGGGCTGCGAGGTCTCCGGAAACACCATTGCCGGAAATGTGCTGCTCTATGGCGCCACCGGCGGCGAGGCCTATTTTGGCGGCGTGGTGGGTGAGCGGTTCGCCATTCGCAACAGCGGTGCCGTGGCCGTGGCAGAGGGCGTCGGCGACCATGGTTGCGAATACATGACCGGTGGCCGCGTGGTGGTGCTGGGGCCGACCGGGCTGAATTTTGCCGCCGGCATGAGCGGCGGCATCGCCTATGTGTATGATGAGGACGGCCTTTTCGATGTGCGCTGCAACCTGGAGATGGTTGACCTTGAACCGGTTCGGCTGGCCGGTGACATCTCCGAGCTGCAGACCCTGATCGCCCGCCATGCGCTGTGCACCGGCAGCCGCATGGCGCAGCGGATGCTGGACCAGTGGGACGAATACCTGCCGCGGTTTGTGAAGGTCTTCCCGATGGAGTACCGCCGCGTGCTGGGGCAGATGATGCGCGAAGATGAAATCACCGTGCGCGCGGAGGTGGTGCATGGGTAAGCCAACCGGGTTTCTTGAGTTTGCGCGGCGCGAGCCGGGGTACCGCTCCGGCGAGGAGCGTGTTCACGACTGGCGCGCGGTCGAGCGGCCGCCCATGGCCGCCGAAATGCAGGAGCAGGCGGCCCGCTGCATGGACTGCGGCGTCCCGTTCTGCCATGGCTGCGGGTGCCCGCTGGGCAACGTCATTCCCGAATGGAACGACAGGGTCTACCGCGGCCGGTGGCGTGAGGCACTCGACCTCCTGCTGGAGACCAACCCGTTTCCCGAGTTCACCGGGCGCATCTGCCCGGCCCTGTGCGAAGGGTCCTGCGTGCTGGGGCTGAACCGGGAGCCGGTCGCCATCCGCAGCATCGAGCTGGCCATCATCGAACGCGGCTTCGCCGAAGGGTGGATGACGCCGCAGCCGCCGTCCGAGCGGCGCCGCGAGCGCGTGGCCGTGATCGGCTCCGGGCCCGCCGGGCTGGCTGCGGCGCAGGCGCTCAACCGTCGCGGTTTTTCCGTGACGGTGTTCGATGCCGCCCGCCGGCCGGGCGGCATCCTGCGCTATGGCATTCCGGAGTTCAAGCTGGAGAAGAGCGTGGTGGCCCGCCGGGTCAGCCTGATGGAGGCCGAGGGCGTGCGCTTTGAAAACGGCGTGGTCGCGGGCGAGGATGTCTCAATCAAGTTTCTGCAGGATCGCTTCCATGCGATCTGCCTGGCCGGCGGCGCACGGGAGCCGCGCGACCTGCAGGTTCCCGGCCGCGAGCTGCGCGGGATCCGCTTTGCCATGGATTATCTCCGGCAGCAGAATTGCCGCCTGGACGGCGAGCGCATTCCCGATGCCGAGCAAATACGCGCCGAGGGAAAGCGCGTGGTCGTGATCGGCGGCGGCGACACCGGCGCCGACTGTCTCGGCACGGCGCTGCGCCAGGGAGCCGCCAGCGTGCTGCAGATCGAGATCCTTCCCGAGCCGCCGCCCACGCGGTCTCCCGACACGCCGTGGCCGGCCTGGCCCTTGCAGCGCCGCGATTCGAGCAGCCACAAGGAGGGCGGCACGCGGCGCTGGGGCATCAGCCCGAAGGAGTTTCTCGGCCGGGACGGCGGTGTGGTCGCGCTGCGCGCCGTGGAGGTGACGTGGAAGATCGGCCCGAACGGGCGCCCCGCGATGGAGGAGCGACCCGGGTCCGGCTTCGAGGTTCCGGCGGAGCTGATCCTGCTGGCCATGGGGTTTGTCGGGCCGCGGAAGGGGCGCATCCTGGATGATCTCGGCGTGCAGCGGGACAGCCGTGGCAACGTCACCAAGGATGCCAACAACATGACGTCCGTGCCGGGCGTCTTTGCCGCGGGCGACATGGCGCGAGGTGCCTCGCTGGTGGTGCGCGCCATGGCAGACGGCCTGGCCACCGCCGGCGGAATGGAGCGCTACCTGGACGCCGTGGAAGCCGCGCACCCGGCTGTCGGCGCACGCGCGATGGTCGCCAGGAAGCACGTGGGGCTCAATGTGGCCGCCGTCGGCGCGGCGGAAGAGGGCGAACGGTAGGACGGCGGCTACATGAACGATACGAATTGGATGAGGCTGGCGGATGACGAGCCACACGAGGAGTGCGGTCTTTTCGGCGCCTTCGGCGTGAAAGCGGTGGCGGAGATCATCTACACCGGCTTGTTCGCACAGCAGCACCGCGGCCAGGAGGGCGCCGGCATGGTGGTCAGCGACGGCAACCGGCTGCGCTACCACAAGGGCGCCGGGCACGTGCACGATGTGTTCGAACCGGACAACATCCGCGCGCTGACCGGGTCGATCGGCATCGGCCATGTGCGCTATTCAACCACCGGCGCATCGCGCCCGCAGAACGTGCAGCCGCTGGTCGCGGAATGCGTGGATGGCCTCTGGGCCATCGCCCACAACGGCAATCTGACGAACGCGTCCGAGCTGCGTCGCAACTACCAGCAGTCCGGGTCGATCTTCCAGACCACCACCGACAGCGAGGTCCTGGTGCACCTGCTGGCGGATCCGCACTACCGCAACCGCTGCCAGCACGTGGGCCGGGCCCTGGCGGAGCTGCGCGGCGCCTTCTCGTTCCTCCTGATGTCGCGCGACAGCGTGATGGCGGCGCGCGACCCCCTGGGGTTCCGGCCGCTGGTCATCGGCACGCTGGATGGCGGATACGTGTTTGCCAGCGAGACCTGCGCCCTGCGGCAGGTCGGGGCAACCTACGTGCGCGAGGTCGAGCCCGGCGAGCTGGTCAAGGTCACCGCCCGCGGCCTGGCCAGCTACCGGTTTGCGGAATCCTCCGCGCGCTGCGCGCAGTGCGTCTTCGAACAGGTCTATTTCGCGCGCCCGGACAGCGATGTGTTCGGCTACAACGTGCACCAGACCCGCATCCAGTACGGCATGCTGCTGGCGAAGGAGCACCCGGCGGTCGCGGACATCACCATTCCGATACCGGACAGCGGCGTGGCTGCCGCGCTCGGATATTCGCGCGCCAGCGGGATCCCCTTCGACATGGGATTCATCCGCAACCACTATGTCGGGCGCACCTTCATCATGCCGGAGCAGGTCAAGCGCGCGCGCGGCGTGGACATGAAGCTTTCGATCATGCCGGAGGTGGTGCGGGGCAAGCGCGTGGTGGTGGTCGACGACTCGATCGTCCGCGGCAACACGGTGCAGCGGCGCGTGTCGTTCCTGCGCGAGGCGGGCGCGCGCGAGGTGCATGTGCGCATCTCCTGCCCGCCCATCCGGCACCCGTGCTTCTTCGGCATCGACTTCGCCACCACATCCGAGCTGGTCGCCTCCTCCCGGAACGTGGAGCAGGTGCGCGACTACATCGGGGCCGACAGCCTCGGGTATCTCAGCGAGGAAGGGCTGCTGGCGCCGTTTGCCGATGGCGCGCGCAAGTACTGCCGCGCCTGCTTCAACGGCGACTATCCGGTCGACATCAGCATGATGCGCGGCAAGCTGGACCTCGAAGATCAACAGGCGGAAGAGGAGTAGGGGCGTGGGGAGAGTGATCGGTTTTCAGCAATCTGATCACCGATTACCGATCACTGATTACTGATCTTGGAGAAGCAAATGAGCAAGCACATATTCGTTACCGGCGGCGTGGTGTCCTCGCTGGGGAAGGGGCTGACTGCGGCGTCGCTGGCCCTGCTGCTGAAGAAGCGCGGCTATCGCGTCCGGATGCAGAAGCTCGACCCCTACCTGAACGTCGATCCCGGCACCATGTCGCCCTACCAGCACGGCGAGGTGTATGTCACGGTGGACGGCGCCGAGACCGACCTCGATCTCGGCCACTACGAGCGCTTCACCGGCGAGGACTGCAGCCGGAAGTGCAACTTCACCACCGGGCGGATTTACAGCGCCGTGATCGAGCGCGAGCGCCGCGGCGACTACCTGGGCAAGACCGTGCAGGTCGTGCCGCACATCACCAACGAGATCATTGCGGCGATCCGCTCGCTGGACGCCCCGGACGTGGACATCGTGCTGACCGAGATCGGCGGCACGGTCGGCGACATCGAGAGCCTGCCGTTTCTCGAGGCCATCCGCCAGTTCCGCCAGGAAATCGGCCGCGACAACGGCCTGTTTGTGCATGTCACGCTGGTGCCGTACCTGAAGGCCGCCGAGGAGCTCAAGACCAAGCCGTCGCAGCAGTCGGTCGGCATCCTGCGGTCGATCGGTATCATCCCGGACATGCTGGTCTGCCGCTGCGAGAAGCCGCTGGAGGATGACCACCGCCGCAAGCTGGCGCTGTTCTGCAACGTCGAGCCCGAGCTCGTGATCGAGGCGCGCGACGTGGCCCACTCGATCTACGAGGTGCCGCTGGAGCTGGCCCGGCAGGACATGGACGTGTATGCGCTGGAAAAGCTGCGTCTGCACGTGCACGACCTGGACCTGACCGACTGGAAGCAGATGCTGCACCGGCTGATCCGGCCGTCCAAGGGCGAGGTGGAGATTGCGGTGGTCGGCAAGTACATCGGCCTGCGCGACGCGTACAAGAGCATCTACGAGGCCTTGACGCACGGGTCGATCGCCAACGACGTGCGCGTGCGCGTGCGCATGGTCGAGTCGGAGGACGTCGAGGCAAAGGGCGCCGCCGCCGTGCTGGCCGGCGTGCAGGGCGTGCTTGTCCCCGGGGGGTTCGGCAACCGCGGCGTCGAGGGGAAAATACAGGCCGTGCAGTATGTGCGGGAGCAGCAGCTGCCGTACTTCGGCATCTGCCTCGGGATGCAGTGCGCGGTCATGGAGTTCGGCCGCAACGTGTGCGGGCTCGCGGATGCCAACAGCACGGAGTTCAACGACAAGACGCAAAGCCCGGTCATTGACCTGATGGAGGGGCAGAAGGGGAAGGACAAGGGCGGCACCATGCGCCTGGGCGCCAAGCCCTGCGTCATCCGCCCCGGCACCCTGGCGGAGCGCATCTACGGCCGTCGCGAGATCAGCGAGAGACACCGGCACCGCTACGAGTTTAACAATGCGTTCCGCGCGGCGTTCGAGAAGGCGGGGCTGCTGCTGTGCGGCGTGTCGCCGGACAACGCGCTGGTGGAGATGATCGAGCTGCCTTCACACCCGTGGTTCGTGGCCTGCCAGTTCCATCCTGAATTTCAGTCCACGCCGCTGAATCCGCACCCGCTCTTCGCGTCGTTCATTGCCGCCGCGCGGCTGCGCCGCGAACAAACGAGCGGGTGAC
>JBAWXQ010000022.1:0-22136 GCA_037144015.1 bacterium | reverse complement strand
CCCTGCGCTGCCTCTACTGTCAGAACTATCCGTGGAGCTCCCAGGCACAGGGAGAGGACCTGGAATCATCGCAATTGACGGCCATTTTCCGCCAACTGGCGGAAAATGGCTGTCACAACTGGAACCTGGTTTCCCCCACCCCGTGGCTCCCGCAGATCCGCGCGGCCCTGGCCCCTTTATTTAGGGATGGCATCCGCCTGCCAATGCTCTATAATTCCAGCGGCTTTGAGTCACCGGAGACCCTGGCGTCGTTCCGGGAACTGGCTGACATCGCGCTGGTGGACCTCCGGTACGCCCGGGGCGACACGGCGGCCGAAGCTTCCGACTGCGCAGGATATGTTGACGCATCCCGCGCGACGCTGGAGTGGTTCTGGCAGAACCTGGGGCCGCTGCAGATTGACGCCGCCGGCCTGGCCGTTCGCGGAGTCATCTGCCGCGTGCTGGTGCTGCCGGGTCATGCCGACGAGGCGGTTGCCAGCCTCCGCTGGCTGGCAGACCGGCTGGGAACGGCTGTGCATGTCAGCGTGATGTCACAGTACACACCCGTGTACGGCGCACAGCGGAAGCCCGGATGGAACCGGCGGATCACCGCCGCCGAGTATGGCCGCGTGGCCCGGGCGGTTGAGGAGCTGGGGTTTGGTGATGGCTGGGTGCAGGAGTTTGATGACGGTGCTTCTTCCGCCGACCTTCTGGGGTGCAACATGCCTGCCGGAGAGGCCGCGGTTGGCCGGGCGCCGGCTGATGCGAAGAACGAAAACGATGCGCCGGATGCGCGACGCACATGACACGATGAGCTGAACCGGCGGACAACGCCGACGGATGGAAGGAAAGAGGGATATGAGCGGTCATAGCAAATGGGCCAAGATCAAGCATGCCAAGGGCGCTGCCGATGCCAAGAAGGGGAAGATTTTCAGCCGGCTGGCAAAGGAGCTGATGGTCATCGCCAAGCAGGGCGGCGGTGACCCGAGCATGAACGCCGCCCTCCGGAATGTGATCCAGAAGGCCAAGGCGGTAAACATGCCCAACGACAACATCGACCGCGCCATCAAAAAAGGCACGGGCGAGGTCGGCGGCGCGGTTTACGAGGAAGTCTCATACGAGGCGTACGCGGGCGGCGGCGTCGGCATCATCGTCAAGGCGCTGACCGACAACAAGAACCGCGCCGCGGCCGAAATCCGCAACATCTTCAAGAAGAACAACTCCGACTTCGCGGTCCTGGGCGCGGTCTCGCGCGGATTCGACCGCAAGGGGCAGGTCGTGGTGGAGGCCGCGGGCCAGAGCGAGGACAAGGTCATGGAGATCGTGCTCAATGCGGGCGCGGACGACATGGTCAGCGAAGGTGAAAGCTTCGTGATCTCCGTCGCCACGCCGTCGTTCGCGGACGTGTGCGACGCGCTGCAAAAGGCCGGCATCCAGCCGATCAGCGCCGAGGTCGGCCTGTTCCCACAGACTACCGTGCCGGTCAAGGACGTGGCCGTGGCCAAGTCCGTGAACAAGTTCATCGCCGCGCTGGAAGACTACGAGGACGTGCAGAACGTCTACACCAACATGGAAGTCGACGACAGCATCGTCGATGCGGTCGAAGCGGAATAGTCGCAGGCAATCAAGATAACCACCCCGCCATCAACTTCCAGGCAAACGCAAGCACCGCCTTTGTGCATGCTGTTTGCGGTGGTGATTGAGCGCACGCACGGCTCCGGGAATAGACCAGGCTCCAGGTCCTCGTTGACACAACGGCAGGCTTGCGCTCACACCTTCGAAGGTGTGCGCGCACGACCCCTGTCTTCCGGGAAAGGAAAACCGAGTTTAAAGCGAAGCGTTGTGCATTCCGCGCACGACGGCGCCCTTCCCGGGCCTCCGCACACGACCGGGGCGGCGCTGTGCGGACGCCGGCCGTTGGCCACGACCGGATTACGGCCTCGCACCGTTACTGCCGCGCCGCCGCCCTGAACGTGTCGCCGCCGAACTTGTGCTTGCACGTCTTTCGCCTTTCGGCCGCCCTGATGGATGTCTATACTCTCAGGCTATGAACCGTTTGCTCGTAGGCCTCGACATCGGCGGGACCAAGCTCATGGTTGCCGCGGCTGATCCGCATACGCTTCACGCGACAGCCACGGAGATGGCCGCCACGCCCGAGGGGCTGGAAGACGGGATCGACCTGCTGCACACCCTGATTGGCCGCGTCACGCGCGGCGTCCCGCTCGCCGGCATCGCCGCAGCCGTTGGCGGGCCGCTCGACTGGCAGACCGGCGTGGTTTCGCCTTTGCACCAGCCGGCCTGGCGCCAGGTGCCGCTCGGCCGCATCATGCGCGACCGGTGGCAGGTGCCGTTCCGTTGCGACGTGGACACTAATGTCGCCGCGCTCGGCGAATACCACCTCGGGGCGTACACCGAAAGCCGCCTGCTCTACCTCACCCTCAGCACCGGCATGGGCGGCGGCCTGGTGGTCGATGGCAAGATTTACCGGGGCGGCATGGGCGGAGTCCACCCCGAGGTCGGCCACCAGGCAGTTCCGTTCCGCTGCTCGCACCCCGAACGCGTGCAGTGCGAATGCGGCGCGCCCGACTGCCTTGAGGGGCTGATCTCCGGCAACGCCATCCGCCGCATCTACGGCAAGCCACCCGAAGAGCTAGCCCCGGCCGAATGGCAGGAGGTGGCCTGGAACCTCGGCATGGGGCTGCGAAACCTGGCTGCGATCTATGCGCCGGACGTGATCGCCATCGGCGGCGGCATGGCGCGCCAGGGCGAAACGCTGCTCGAGCCGGCCCGCAACGTGATGGCTGCCCATCTCAAGCTGGTCCCCGCCCCGCGCGTCGTGGTTTCGAAGCTGGGATACGACACCGCCCTGCGCGGCGCGCTGGTCCTGGCGCGCGAGGCCGCCGGGCTGGGGTGAGCTGCTTGCGGATCCCCTCACGGATTCAAACACAACGGACACAGAGGACACGGAGACTTCGGAGTGCGCAGAGCCCGCCGACCGCGGCTGAGAACCGGCCGCCAGGTCAGCCTTTCTCTGTGGTCTCTGCCTTTCTCCGTGATCTTCTGTGTCCTTCCAACAGGAAGAACACATGGCCACTGACCGTAAAGCCGACTACCGCACCATCATGGACGACCACTTTCCGCCGCAGCTGGAGATCAGCTTCGTGGACGGCGAGCACCGGCAGACCCTGGTCTACGACAAGGTCACCTGGGTGATCGACCGCGAGGAGAAAGGGCTGCGCTACGGCGAGAACCCCGGGCAGGAGGCCGCCATGTACAAGCTGGTCAACGGCAACCTGCTCCTCGGTGATGTCGCCAACATCCAGCCCGGCCGCTACCTTGCATCCGACCCGGAGCTCCTGCAGTTCGGCAAGCACCCGGGAAAGATCAACCTCACCGATGCCGACAACGCCCTCAACATCCTGCGCTACCTCACGGAAACGCCCTGCGCCATCATCGTCAAGCACAACAACCCCTGCGGCGTGGCCAAGGGGCAGACGCTGGCCGAGGCCTACGCCCGCGCCAACCGGGCCGACCGCGTAGCCGCCTTCGGCGGCTGCATCGCGCTGAACCGCGAGGTCGACGTCGAGACCGCCCGGCTAATCGCCGAGAACTACGCCGAAGTCGTGGTCGCCCCCGAGTTCGCCCCGGGCGTGATGGCGGTCTTTGCAGCCAAAAAAAATCTCCGCGTAATGAAGATCCGCAACCTGTCGCGCCTGGCCGACTTTGCCGTGCAGCGCTTCGTGGACTTCAAGTCCATGATCGACGGCGGCCTGATCGCACAGTGGTCGTTCGTGCCCGAGGCGCGCCGGCCGGAACAGCTCCTCCCGGCCGCCTGCGAGTACAAGGGGCAGAAATACACCACCTGCCGCGCCCCCACGCCGCGCGAGCTGGACGACCTGCTCTTCGGCTGGCTGGTCGAGGCGGGCGTCACCAGCAACTCCGTGCTCTACGTCAAGGACGGCGTCACCGCCGGCATCGGCACCGGCGAGCAGGACCGCGTCGGCGTGGCCGAGATCGCCCGCGACAAGGCCTACCGCAAGCTGGCCGACTGGATCGCGTGGGAGCGGCACCACACGCCCTACAACGAGCTCCAGGACACCGGGAAGCGCCGGGACATCGACGAGGAGGTCGCGGCCAGGAAAGGCGGCCTGGTCGGCAGCTGCATGGTCTCGGATGCCTTCTTCCCATTCCGCGACGGCGCCGAGGTCGGCATCCGTGAAGGCGTCAGCGCCATTGTGCAGCCCGGCGGCTCCCTGCGCGACTGGGACGTGATCGACTGCTGCAACGCCGCCAACATCGCCATGGTCTTCACGGGGCAGCGAAGCTTCAAGCACTAGCAGCCTGTCGGATTTAGGTTTTGCGCGTGCACACGGTTCGTGCCGACCAGGCTGCTAGTTAAGCAACCCGCTGTCCGCGGGTTGCGAAGGCTGCGAAGACGCAGAACATTCTTGCGAATCAGGATGACGCCGCCCACAATATGAGTCGCCGTGGGGCTGGCGGCGGCGGACAGCCGCCAGGCCGGAGGAGTCGGAGTGCGTTCCAACATCGAATCAAATGCCGGGGACGGGGTTCGGCGCGATTCCGACTCCTGTCGCCGGCCGGCCCAGCTCCCCCGCGTGCTTGTCGTGGGCGGCGAACTGACAGCCTGTGCCGGCACGGACATGGCCGCCTGGGCCACGGTCGGCTGCCGCATCACCGCCGTCCAGACCGGCGCCGAAGCGCTGCAAGAACTGCTGAACCGCCCGCATGCGCTGGCGCTGGTGAGCGCCAGGCTTCCCGACTTGAATGCCACGCTCCTCCTGGAGGAACTGGCCCTGCTGGCGCCCCATACGCTCCTCGCCACCACCGCGCCCCTGCCCGCTGCATCCCCTTCTGCTCCCGGGCAGATTTACCTGCTGAGGCCGCCACTGAACGCCCAGTCGCTGCGCGCGCGCGTGTCCCGGTTGCTGACCAGCCGCTCACCCTCCGAACCCGACACGTTTTCCTCCATTATTCACTGCCTCAACCACGTCGAAGACGTCATTGTCGACGCCTCCCGGGCGCAGGATGCGCTGGGCATCGTCTGCCTCGAACTGGCTGAACTGGCGGGCTGCGACGCCATCGCGCTCTACCTGCCGGGATCCGCGGTGCCTTGCTTCCTGCTGGCCTCGCAGCAGCCGCTCAACACGGAACATGTGCGCCACCTGACCCGCGAACTGGAGCAGGCGCTCTCCCGTCTTGCGCACGTGCCGGCACAGTTTCCGGCGCCGCAGACATTTGTCTCCGCGGACCCGCTCCAGACCGCCGCCGCGCCGCCCTTTGTCGAGACGGTCTGCGTGCCCCTGCTGGCCGAACATCAGATCAAGGGCGTCGTGTGCGCCGCATTCAGCACGCCCGGAGCGCGCGCCGGCAGCCAGCCATCCACCCTGTTCCACCTCGTCAATCATGCCGTCCTGATCTACCAGGAGGTCTGGCGTACGCGCAACATGGCCGCCCGGGACCTGCTGACCGGCCTGTACAACCGCAGCATGTTTGCCGAATCGCTGAAACAGAACTTCAGCCTCGCACAACGCAAAGGCACGCCCATCGGCCTGCTGCTCTTCGACTTCGACAACCTCAAGAGCGTCAACGACCAGTTCGGCCACCTGGCTGGCGACAAGGTGCTGCACGAGGCCGCCAGCCTGACACTCGCCATGGCTCGCACCTCCGACATCGTCGCTCGCTTTGGCGGCGACGAATTTGCCGTCATTCTGCCGGAAACTTCGATGCCGGACGCCCTGCGCGTGGCCGAACGGCTGCTCCACGCCTTCCGCGACCGCCTGTTCGAAGGCCCCGGCCAGCACCTGCGCATCACGATCTCCATCGGTGTGGCGGCGCTGTGCCCCGCCCAGGACAGCAGCAGCCAGACGCTGCTTTCACAGGCGGATGAAGGGCTGCTGGCGGCCAAGCGCAACGGCAAAAACCGGGTTTGCTTCGCACCCTCCGCGGCCGAAAGCGGACACGCCGAAGCCGAGCCCGCACCCGCCGCCGCAGCGGCGCCCGCACTGCGCGGGCGCGTGCTGGTGCTCGACGATGAGCCCGCGCAGCGGCAGATGCTCGTGGGCATGCTCAGCTTGATGAACTTCGCCGTGACCGCCTGCGACACGCTGCAGGAGGCCCTGCTGGCCATCGAAAGCGTCTCCGACGACTTCGACCTGGTGCTGACCGACCTGCACCTCGGCAACGGAACCGGCATCGACCTGCTGCAGGCGCTGAAAGAAAAGGCGCCCTGGACCGTCAAAATGGTCGTCTCCGGCTACGCATCGAAGAGTACGGCGATCGAATGCCTGCGCCATGGATCCTTCGACTTCATCGAGAAGCCCTTCGCCTACGCGCAGCTCTCTGCCGCCATCGACCGCGCCATGGAGCACCGGCGGCTGCTGGTTGCAAACCGGCGCTACCAGACCCAGCTCGAGGAGCTGGTGCGATCGCGCAGCGAAAGCCTGGCCCACGCGCTGGAAAACCTGCGTCGATCCTACTCGCAGACCATCCAGACGCTGGCGCTGATGATCAGCGCGCGCGAGGCGAACACCGGCCTGCACTGCCGCGTCGCGCGCGAGGCCGCCCGGCTGCTGGCACAGCAGATGAACATCTCGCATCACGATCTCGAAACCATCGAGATGGGCGCCGTGCTGCACGACATCGGCAAGCTCGGCATCCCGGACAACATCCTGCAGAAGCCGGGCCCGCTGACAGCCGACGAGCAGCTCATCATGCGCACCCATCCGCGGATCGGCTACGATTTGCTGATTGACGTGCCGTTCCTGCGCGACGTCGCCGAGATCGTCCTGCAGCACCACGAGGCCTACGACGGCAGCGGCTACCCGGCCGCGCTGAAGGGAGACCAGATCTGCATCGGCGCCCGCGTGTTTGCCGTCATCGACGCCTATCACGCCATGCGCTCCATGCGCTGCTACCGCCCGGCCATGAGCGAGGAGACCGCGTGCCACGAGATTGTCCGCTGCTCGGGGCGGCAGTTCGACCCGGCCGCAGTGACCGCCTTCCTGGCCTGCCGCCAGGAAATCGAGGCCATCTTTGCCGCCATGCACCCCTAGCAGCTTGTCGGACTTAGCGCTGTACCTTCACAAACTTTGTGCCGACTAAGCTGCTAGTTTGGGGGACGCAACCGCCAGGCGCCGGATAACAGTGTAATACGCAACCAAAAGAACAGCCGGAACAATTTTTTGTCTGTAATGGAGTCTTCGCCACACGCGGGCAGCGGGTGGCTCAACTAGGAGACTGTCGGCAGAAGGCCATGGACCGATCCGATGCCTTCTGCCGACAGTCTCCTAGTCGGCATCCACCCGTTTGAGCGACCGGGCCAGCACCGCCAGCAGCGCCAGCGCTGCCAGAATGATCGTTCCCGTCAGGAACGCCGGCTTGTTGAGCCACGCATAGCAACCGGCGCGGGCAGGCTTGTACGCGGCATTCTCCCGGGGCGCACCCAGCGTGCACGCCGCCGGCTGCAACCCCTGCCGGATGGGCGTCAGCACGGCGTCGAGATCATAGACCGGCGCCTGCAGGTTCTCTCCTCCATAGAGCAGACGATACGTTCGTCCCGGATCGGCCAACCACACGACCTGATAGACCGGCCCGAAGCCGCGAAGCGACACGTCCGCCAGGGGCGGATTGTCGCCGTTGACCACCGTCACACGCAGTTTCTCGACGCGCTGTTCCGGGAAATTCAGCTCCCGTTCGCTCCGGGTAAACCCCGGCAGATCCACCTCCTGCACCCGCGCCTCGGCCAGGTCACGCCACTGCGACACCCCATTCTCGACCACCGGGATTTGAACGCGTACCCGGCGGCTGAAGTTTTTGGAACGGCTCGTCAGCACCAGACGATTGAGCGGAAGCCGTCCGGTCTCCACCGTGATCTCGGTGCGCTTCTCACGTGCATGTTCCACCACAGTTGGCGCAGGCAGCGCCCATTCGCGCCGCGCCGCACGCTGCTTCTCCACCACCGTCTCGTGCCGCCAGAAGGAGATGCGGTCCATCCGGAACGGGGTCGTCAGGAGCTCCTGCGTGCGAATCTCGGCGCCCGCATCCGGCCCTCCCTTCTGGCTCACCAGCTTGACCAGGGGCTGAATGCGCGCCTCCGTGGCGTTTCCAATCTCCACCTTGAACTGCTGGCCCGGACCGGCCGGCAGCGTCACCTCTGTCCGCCGCACATCCAAATAACGGCTGTAGTCACAAATTTCGGCATCCTGAACCAGCATCTGCCAGGGTGCGCCCGTGACGCGCCGGCAGACCGTCACCGCACGCACAAAGTCGCGCAGGGGGGTGTCGACCGTAAAGCCGTCGGCCCGCTCCGCCGTGCCCTCCAGGACAAACTCGGCCTCGATCCGGTTGCCGGGCAGTTCCCGCAAGGCGGTTACACGCGCCGCCACCGGGCGGCGCACCGTGCAGGTCTCATTTACGAGGAGCTTCTCAACAGCACAGGGACTCTCCGTGCCGCGCTCATCGAGAACCCGGACATCCACATACCCGGCGGCCGCGAACCGGTGCAGCGCCTCATCCAACGGTGCCGCCACCGCCTCTGTGCGGGCCGGTGCCGCGCCCTCCACGGCGCGGGAAAACCGGAACAGGTCGACATTCACCGCTCCCAGCGCCAGAAGCGGCAGACTGGTCAACAACGCCGGCAGGGCAGTTTTCACGCACGGTCTCCTTTTGACACGGGTTGAAAACGCTGGCGGCTCTTCAGGTAGACCCACGCCGCCAGCAGCAGAATCACCCCAAGGACGATGAACGCCACAATCTTGTACAGCGGATCCAGGTGCGTCAGGTCCGCAAAGAAGATCTTCCATGTCACCACCGCGAACCCCAGCAGTCCGGCATAGCGCAGCCCGGGCACGCCGCGCCGCAACCCGAAGAGCAGCAGCACCAGCGCATACGCCGCCCAGAGCAGGGTGATGCCGCCCGCGCGCAGCCCCGGCACAAACCGCCAGAGCACCGTGTTGACCTCGAGCGTCAGGTAGAAGAACAGCAGCACCAGCCCGGCAACCCCCGTGGCCAGCCCGACACGCCGTCCCGTCTCCTGCCCCCGCGTCCCGGCAAAAATCATCCCGAACAACGCCAGGTAAAGGCCAACATCCGCGAACCGGATCAAGGCCTCCCCGGCCAGATACTCGCCCCCATAACGCCACCCATCGCAATTCAACCGCCAGCCATCCATGTCGAACCCGACCATCTTGATCACCATGCCAACCACGAGCACCACCAGCAGGATCGGGACCCAGCGCACGGCCGCCTGCCGCCACACGGCCAGCAGAAACCAGCCCAGCGCAAACCACACCAGCGTCATGGCCGGAACGGCCAGGGGCGGATAGAAGAACCCGCACGTCCGGTATAGCTCGAAATGGGCATATATAAACAGCACGCCGCACCCCAGCACCGCAATGATCCCGCCAGCCACGCTCTGCCAGGCGGCCGAGACCATGTCATTCTCCGGCGCCACGGCCAGCCCGCCCTGGGCCGGCGGGCGACGCAATAATTTCCAGGCCCCGCCCAGTGCGGCGATCGGCACCCCGATCGAAAGCACGCGCTCGCCGAAGATTTTCAGGTAGGCCGTCCAGGTCGTTTCCGGCGACAGCCGCCCCCCGAACTGCGCCTGCAGATCCATGAACGCCAGCCGCCCAATGGCCAGCAGGCAGGCGGCTGACCCGAGCAGCCGCAGGAAGCGGCTCTCAATCTTGCCGGCCAGCCAGAGCATCACGACTCCCTGCAGCGCCCAACTGGCTGTGACCCACTGACGGGACAACGCCAGCGGTGGCGTCAGCGCCGTGAAGAGTGCTGCCAGGGCCAGGAAGGTGTAGAGCAGCCCGCGATCTTTACGGCCACCCGACAGGAAGATCCGTGTCAGCACAATAAAGAACGCCGCCAGCGCCAGAGCCGGAAGGGCCGCGTACTTCTCCGGGTAGGCGACCGTGATGACGTGATGGGCCAAGCCGAAGAACATCATGGCATTGGCCATGATACCCAGCAGTTCCAGCAACCCGGCTTTCTCCCGATGCGCCAGGTTATGCAGCACCATCACCGCGGCATAGAGCACGAAGAATGCGGCCAGAAACGGCAGCACCGCGCCGAAATCAGCCGCGACATACTGTTTGGCAATCGCGGCCGTCGCCAGTCCGTAGGTCAACACCAGCCCGAGATAGTTCAGCAGCGGCCAATTCCGGCGGCGGGAAATTCCCAGAATGCCCACGCCGAGCAGCAGCATGTAACCGAACAGCCCGGGAAAATTCTTCGCGCCGGTGCTGAGCAGGATGGGGGTGCCGTAGCCGCCGAGAATGCCGAGCACGGCAACCAGCAGCGAATTCAACCGCACCGCCAGGGTGCCTGCCACCAGCGTGACCAGAGCCATCAGGCCGAAGGCGGTCAGAACCCCGACCAGGTGATAGAGATTGCTGGCGGAAAACATGCTGAAGTACAGGATCGCCAGCCCGCCGCCCATCAGCCCCTGCCCCAGCAGGTGGTAGGGCTTCCCGACCAGGCGCACGCCACCAATCAGCATGGCCACCCCCGTAAGGATGCTCAGCGCCACACGGGCCATCGGGCCCAGATAACCGTGCTCGATGGAATACTTCAGGAAGAAGCCGACGCCGACGACCACCACCACAATGCCGCCGCGCAGGAGCCAGTTCGTGGCCACGGCATACTCCCACGACGTCCCCGGGCGACGGAACTCTTCGCCAATCACAATCCAGTTCCAGATCTTCTTCATGGCCTCAAGCGCCTTGGCCTGAAAGGCATTGGGCTCAACCGGCGGAACAGAGCGCGGCGCAACCGGGCTGCCAACAGACATCGGCGACGGCACGTTGTCCACATGGACGGCAGGCGGCACGGGTACGCGCGCCGGCACAGGCGTCAGCACGGGCACAGACACGAGCGTCCTCGCTTCGACGGAAGCCGGTCTGACTACGGGAAGCGCGACCGGCAGCGGTGCCGAAACGGGCGGCGCTTCGCGATGCGTGCCCAGCGCCTCCAGCACGCGAGCCTGCTGCCGCACCTCGCCGCGAAGCTTGAAGATCTGCACCAGCGCCACAATCGGCACCACACCCACGGCCAGAAAAAGCAACACCGCAACACCCAAAACCGCTTCTTCCATCGCACAACTCCCTTACGTATTACACCCCGCCCCAAACCACCCCATGCGATGAGGGCGGCGCAAGCGCTTCGGGCCGCGCCTCATGCCCCCTGGTTTTCCGCGAGCCCAAGTATACGGGCAACGGCAGCCAGCCTGCGGTCGCGCGTCCAAAAAGGCAACTGGCTGATTCGCGCAGAAGCCAGCAGATGCATGTCGATCCACCCCAAGCCCTTGCCGCACAACTTGTATCGCGCAACCAAATGCAAGACTTCGTCGTGGGTCGCGAGTGTTACCCATGGCAACGCCGCCAGCAGCGCCAAGATTTCGGCCCGGTTGGACAGGTTCCCGCAGGCTAACTCCCCTAGGACAAAAGGGTGCGTTGCAACCTGGCCGGCGGAAAGAAAATCCAGTAGCAAGGGCTCCCCTCGCCGAAGATGATCAACCCAGACAGAGGTATCCACGAAGACGGTGTGCATCAGGCCGCTCTCCGGCGTGGAATCGGGCGCAAGGCCTTTTCAGTTCCCCCCAGGCGCGCCAAGCGTTTAGCACTTTCCAGTGCGACCAGCGCTTGAAGCCCCCTGTGAATCAGGGCCGTTTTCTCCGTGATGCCGGTAATGGCCACGGCTTTCCGCAAGGTTTCGTCATCAATATTCAGTGTGGTTCGCATGCATATAGGTATGCATCACAACAGCTTGGATGGCAAGCGCAATCCCCGGTGTCCGGAGCTGGGATGCCTCGCGCGCAACGTTCGCGGTTTGGGGCCGGTTCTGCGCAGGACGGGGCCACGGTGGCAGGACAGGCGGAACATCACTCCCCGAACAGCGTCAGCTGCCCCGGGTGGTCCTCGGGGCCGCGCTTGCGGCTCTTCTTGGCGAGCTTGGGCATGCCGGCCTCGAGTTCGCCCTCCTCGAGGTTGGAGAGGATCTCGCGGGCGCGGTCGATGACCTCGCCGGGCATGCCGGCCAGGCGGGCGACGTGGATGCCGTAGCTCTTGTCCGCCGCGCCGGAGATGATTTTGCGCAAAAAGACGATGCTGTCGCCGTGTTCGCGCACCTGCACGGTGAAGTTGCGCACGCCGCTGAGCGTCAGCGCCAGGTCGGTAAGTTCATGATAGTGCGTGGCAAAGAGGGTCTTGGCCTTGACGGCGGCGGTGTTGTGCAGGTACTCGGCCACGGCCCAGGCGATGCTGATGCCGTCGAAGGTGCTGGTGCCGCGGCCGATTTCGTCGAGCACGATCAGGCTGTGGCCGGTGGCGTTGTTGAGAATGTTGGCCGCCTCCTGCATCTCCACCATGAACGTGCTGCGGCCGCGGGCCAGGTCGTCCCCTGCTCCGACACGCGTGAACACGCGGTCCAGCAGCGCCATGCGCACCTTGCGCGCCGGGACGAACGACCCCAGGTGCGCGAGGATCGCAATCAGCGCGACCTGCCGGATGTAGGTGGACTTGCCGGCCATGTTCGGCCCGGTCAGCAGCAGGATCTGGCTGCGCCGGCAGTCGAGGCGGGTGTCGTTGGGAACAAAGCGCTCGGCATCGGGAAGCTGCTCGATCACGGGGTGGCGGCCGTCCTCGATCACCAGCTCGTCGCCGGCATGAATTTCCGGGCGCACGTAGCCGAGCGCCAGGGCGCGGTCGGCCAGCGCGGCCAGCGCATCGAGGTGCGCCAGCGCATCGGCCGTGGCCTGGATCGCGGCGGCGTGCGCCGCGGCCTGGTCGCGAAGGCCGCAGAACAGCTCGTACTCCAGAGCCACGGCGCGGTCGTGCGCGCCGAAGATCTTCTGCTCGTACGCCTTCAGCTCCGGCGTGATGAAGCGCTCCGCGCCGACCAGGGTCTGGCGGCGCTCGTACTCCGGCGGCGCGGCCTCAGCCTGCCCTTTGGAAATTTCAATGTAGTAGCCAAAGACCTTGTTATGCCGCACCTTGAGCGTCTTGATGCCGGTGCGCTCCTGCTCCTGCGCCTGGAAGCGCGCCAGCCAGTCATGTCCTTCGGTCCCTAGCCGCAGCAGCTCGTCCAGCTCCGGGTTGTAGCCGGGGCGAATGATGCCGCCGTCCTTGGTGCCGATGGCGGGGGTGTCGGCAATGGCGCGTTCGATCAGCGCCACGAGGTCCGGCAGCGGCTGGAGGCGGGCGGCGGTCTCGGTCAGCAGCGGATCGCCGGCAGCGGCGACGCGGTCGCGGGTGGGCGGCACCGGCGCGAGCGAGCGGGCCAGGGCCTGCAGGTCGCGGGCGTTGCCGCGGCCGGTGTCGATGCGCGCAATCAGCCGCTCGAGGTCGCGCACCTCGCCCAGCTGCGTGCGCAGGGTGTCCAGCAGGGCGCGCTGCTTTGTCAGGTGCTCGACCGCATCGAGGCGGCGCGTGATGGCCTCGACGCGGCGCAGCGGCCGCAGCAGCCACGAGCGCAGCAGCCGCGCGCCCATGGGCGTGCGGGTGCTGTCGAGCACGCCGAGCAACGTGGCGTGGGCCGGCTTGCCGCGGCCGGGAAACAGGTCCAGGTTGGCGCAGGTGGATTCATCCAGCACCAGGTAGTCCTCCGCCTGCCGCACCTGCAGCGCGCGGATGTGGCCGATCGGATGGCGGAGCTCCTCGCGCACGTAGTGCAGCAGCGCGCCGGCCGGGCAGACCAGCGCGGCGCGTCCTTCGCAGCCGTACCCTTCCAGCGAATGCACGGCAAAGTGGCGGATGAGCAGGTCATGGGCCGCATCCAGAGCAAAGGTCCAGTCCTCGATCTCGGTCACGGCGCCGAGGCCGGCGCCGGCGAGCACGCCGGCCACGGCCGGGTCATCCTTCTGGCCGGCGCCCACGAGGCATTCGCTCGGTGCCATGCGGCGCAACTGGTCGCGCAGCAGCTCCGGTCCGGCCACCTCCTCGACCGTGAACTCGCCGGTCGAGAGGTCCAGCAGTGCCAGGCCCCAGGCGCGCCCCTTGTAGATGGCCGCAAGGTAGTTGTTGCGGGCGGCATCGAGGATGTTCTCCTCGGTGACCGTGCCCGGGGTGACCACGCGCGTGATTTCACGCCGGACAATTCCTTTGCCTCCGGCAGGCACCTCCATCTGGTCGCAGACCGCGGCCTTGCGCCCGGCGCGGATCAGCTTGGCCAAGTAGCCGTCGAGCGCATGGTGCGGCACGCCGCACATGGGCACGCCCGCACGCTGCGTCAGCGCCACGCCCAGGATCGGCGCCGCCTCGCGGGCATCCTCAAAAAACATCTCGTAGAAGTCACCCAGCCGGAACAGCAGAATGACGCCCGCGGGCAGCTCGGCCTTGATCCGCCGGTACTGCCGCATCATGGGGGTTAGTTCTTCGTTGGGGGGCATGTTTCTGTCTACAAACGACGCAAGACCCACTTAATCGGGAGCTTAATCGGGAGCTTAATCGACACCACTCATTCGATTAAATTCCCGATTAAGCTGGCCTGGAATCATCCTCTTTCACAGTTTCAGTCGTTCCGCCAAGGCACCCGTCATTGAAGCAACTCGCAGCAGCAGGGAATGCGCCGCCTCGACCTTGTCGCCGGCAACCAACTGCTTCTGCTCGCACAGATCCAGTTGCGCAGACACTTTAATGGCAGCCCGATGCGCCGTCTCAACGAAACGACAGTGGTCGGCGCCCGAAAACCGGCCATTCCCTTCCGCGATATTCAATACCATGCTGGTGATATTCGTGTCGAGTTCCCGAAACCGAAGTTTCGGCAACCGGCCAGACATGTGGCTCGAATGAAACCATCGCACAACCTCGAGCGCCGTCCGGTAAACATCCAACTGCTCGTGGTAGAACATGGGCTGTTGGAAATCCGGGCTCCTGCCTGCACCGTATTCTGCAGGTTCTTCGCGCACGCCATCCGTCTGCCATGCCCGCCGGAGCCCCACCAACATGCGAAAGACCTCGGAAAGATCCCGCTTCGGCTGCGTAATCTCATTGCTGTTCGCCAAACCCTTGATACCCGCAATATCCAAGCAGGCCGCGCATTCCAGTGTTGAACCAAGGCTGTAATCGAGCAATGGAACCTTGGCTCCGGTATTGGCGGCACTTGCTTCCGCAATGTTCAGCACAATGCCTTCGGCAGCACGTGGCAGGTGGTCGGCGATGGCGTGGATCGAGTCCCAGGAAGCCGTCACAGAATCCACCTGCGCACAGCAGACCAGCGCGCGGTGATAGACCTTCAGTTTCTGGTGGTTGAAGAGAAGCCTCATTGATCGATTAAGCTCACGATTAAGTTCCCGATTAAGTACGCCCAAGGTTAGGTAGCTCAGCTAAAGATCCGCCCCCGGCCACGCCCGCACCAGCTCGCACCACTGCGCCACGTCCAGCTCCTCGGCGCGGGCGCGCGGGTCGGCGTCGCAGCCGGCAAGCAGTTCCTGGGCCACGGCTGTTTCCAGGCACAGCGGCTCCGGTGCCAGGCGCAGGGAGGCGGCCAGCTGCTTGCGGCGGTGCATGAAGGCATGGCGCGTCAGCGCAAGGTACCGCACAACCTCGCCGGGCGACAGCGCATGCCGGTCGTGACGGGTGAGGCGGACCAGTGCGGAGGAGATTTCGGGTTTGGGCCAAAAGCAGGTCGGCTTGATGATGCGGACCAGCTCCACGTCGTAGACCCGCTGGAGCCACACGCCGGCCTGGCCGCGCGCATCCTCGCCGGCCTGCGCGGCAAAGCGCTCCGCCACCTCGAGCTGCACCGTCACCGTGATGCGTGGCGGCGCCAGCGCATGCATGCCCACGTCCAGCAGGATGCGCGTGCCCACGGAGTACGGCAGGTTCGAGACCAGGGCGTCGAAGCGCGCCGCCAGCAGCGCGTCAAGATCCACCTCCAGCGCGTCGGCCGCGATCAACTGCAGGCGTGGCTCGCCGCCCAGAAACTCCCCCAGCCAGGCAGCCAGGCGGTGGTCCTTTTCGATCGCGGTGACCTGCGCGCCGCGGTGCAGCAGCTCCGCCGTGACCACGCCCAGCCCCGGGCCGATTTCCAGGACGCGCATGCCCGGCCCGACGCCGGCGGCATCCATGATGGACTCGAGAATGTTGCGGTCGATCAGAAAATTCTGCCCGAGCGTGCGGTTGGGATGAAAGCCGCGCTGCTGGCACCACTCCCGCACCTGGGCCGGGCTTGTGAGCTTTAAACCGGGCGTCAAAGGGGTTTCACCTGAGATCGCGCGAAGTGCGTGTGCCGGCCGGCTTCCGGATGGACAACCCGCCAGAGGCGGGTTCGGTCTGGAAGTTGGGTTCATTAGATCGTCCCGCAAGACAGGAGATTTGCCGGAACGGCAAATCTAGCGGTCCACCGACGAGGGCGGCAGGTCATAGAGCTTGACGAACCCCTGCCGGCGCAGCCGCGCCGTCCACTCACGGTAGAGCGTCTCGGATTTCTGCATGCGCATCCGCCGCTCGATCAGCGACCAGGCCTCGTCCAGGGTCTGCTGCGTCGCGCCCTTCTCTTCCACCTTCTTGAGGATGATCCCGCTTTCGCCCAGCGTGACCAGGCGGCTGAACTGCCCCGGCTTCAGCGCCGCCAGCGCCTTGACCAGATCCGGCGCAATGTCATCCGGGGCCACCCAGCCCCAGTCCCCCCCCTTGGGCGCATAGACGTCCTGCGAATACTTGCGGGCCACAACGGCAAAATCCGTCCCGTCGTCGAGTTCCTTCAGGACACGCTCGGAGAGTTGCGGCATCGTCTCCTCCTTCCCGGGGAGCAGCAGGATGCGGCAGGCCCGTATGCGGGGGCTGGACACAAGCGTCGCGCGGTTGGTCTCATAGTAGCTCCGCACCTCGCGCGGCGACACGGTGACCAGCCGGTCCACGTTTTCCGAGCGCATGGCCATCAGCATCATGTCCTCCTCGATGCTCTTCTGCCAGTCGTCGAGCTTGATGCGGTGCTCCGTCAAGTCCGCCAGCAGCAGGGCCCGGTTCCCCTTGTAGCGGTTGTCGACCACCTCCTGGATGCGGTCAGCAATGATCCAGGGCTGCAGCTTCAGTTCGGCGGTCTTGGCCGCAGCCAGGATCAGCCGGCGGCTGACAAAGGCCTCCAGCGTCTCGCTGTACAGCTTGCGCAGGCTCTTTTCGCGCTCCTCCTTGGGCAGCTCGATCCAGGCGCTGTTGCGGATCTCGTTCATGATCTCGGCGATGGTGATCGTCTCGTCGTTGACCTGCGCGGCCACGCCATCCAGCAGCCAGGCGGCCGACGCGCTGTTCGTGCCGTCTTCCGCCGCGCGCAGCACCCCTCCGGCTGCCAGCACCAGAAACGCCACCCGAATCCCGCTGAACTTCTTCATTCCACAGACCCCTTTGATGTCCCGCCAGGCGTCGCCGCCGCGCCTCGCTTGACGATGTGAGGACCATACTATATCGTGCGGCTGGGTTCCGGAAAGCCCAAAGGTGGTTGTCGGGCCTCGTCAACGTTCGGCTCCAGGAGGTGCTCTGGTCATGATCGCTGCGGCGCTTGCCATCACCAGTCCCGCCAACCCCAGGGTCAAGACGGTCGTCAAGCTGCGCCAGCGGCCGCACCGCGACGAACTTGGACTGATGCTGATCGAGGGGTACCGCGAGCTGAAGCGCGCGCTCGACAACGGCTACCGCCCGCAGCAGCTCTTCTTCTGCGAGGAGCTCTTCCTGAAGGGAACCGGCGAGCCGGTGCTGATCGAGCGCTGCCGGGCGCGCGGCGCGGAGATCCTCTCCTGCAGCGCCATCGTGTTCGAGAAGATGGCCTACCGCGAGCGCCCCGAGGGGCTGCTGGCCGTGGGGCCGCAGCTCCGGCGCACGCTGGCCGACCTCGTCCTGCCGCCACACGCCCTCGTGATCGTGGCCGAGGCCATCGAGAAGCCGGGCAACCTCGGCACCATCCTGCGCACGGCCGACGCGGCCGGCGTGCATGCCGTGATCGTCTGCGACCGCTGCACCGACCTGCACAACCCCAACGTGGTGCGCGCATCCACCGGCATGCTCTTTGCCGTGCCCGTGGTCGAGGCCGACAGCGCCGCCACGCTCGCCTTCCTGCGCGCGCGCGGCTTCTCGATCCTTGCGGCCACGCCCCACACCGACAAGCTGCACACGGATGTCAACCTCACCGGCAACGTCGCACTGGTTGTGGGGACCGAACAGTACGGCCTGAGCGACACCTGGCTGCAGGCCGCCGACCTGCGCGTGCGCATCCCGATGCTCGGCCAGGCCGACTCGCTCAACGTCGCGGCAGCCACCACCATCCTGCTTTTCGAGGCCGTGCGCCAGCGCGTGGCCGCCGGGCGGGTGAAGGTGCCGGCGCCGGGAGCCGATTAAGCGCTGATCCGTAAACAGCTTCTCGCGCTTTCGGCGGCCGAGGGACCGGCCGCCTGGCGCCCTACGGCCCGCCAACAATGGCGTCCATGGCGGCCAACTCGGCAGCCGCGAAACTGTTCTTCAGGGGTGCAGCCACATTTTCGCGCAATTGGGCAGGCGTGCTGGCACCGATCAGCGCGGACGTGACGCGGGCATCCCGCAGCACCCATGCCAGCGCCAGCTGCGACAGCGTCTGCCCGCGCGCCTGCGCAATCGGCTCCAGCCTGGCCGCCCTGGCAACCAGCTCCGGCGCCACGCGCTCCCGCGGAAGAAACTGACAGCCGCGGCCGGCGCGGGAATCGGACGGGATTCCCGCCGTGTATTTGCCGCTGAGCAGCCCTTGCGCCAGGGGCGAAAACGGAATCAGGCCAAACCCCTCCTCCGCCGCCACATCCAGCAGCCCCTTTTCAATCCAGCGGTCAAACAGATTATAGCGGGGCTGGTGAATCAGGCATGGCGTGCCGAGACCGCGCAGAACTTTCGCCGCCGCGCGTGCCAGGTCTGCCGGATAGTTCGAGATGCCGGCGTAAAGCGCCTTCCCCTGCTGCACGGCCGTGTGCAGCGCAGCCATGGACTCTTCCAGCGGCGTCTCCGGATCCGGGCGGTGGTGGTAAAAAATATCCACGTAATCCAGCCCCATGCGCTGCAGACTCTGATCAAGACTCGACAGCATGTATTTCCGGGAGCCCCACTCACCGTAGGGCCCTGGCCACATCCGGTAGCCTGCCTTGGTGGAAATGACCATCTCGTCGCGCCACGCCCGGAAATCGCGCGCCAGCAACCGCCCGAACATGCGCTCCGCGGAACCGGGCGGGGGGCCGTAGTTGTTGGCGAGGTCGAAATGCGTGATGCCAAGATCAAAGGCCGTGGCCATCAGTTCGCGGCAGCTTTGCTCGGCATGGGCCTCGCCAAAATTATTCCATAGCCCCAGCGAGATCGCAGGCAGCTTCAAGCCGCTGCGCCCGCAGCGGTTGTAGGGCATCGCGGTATAACGCGTGGACAAAGGTTCGTAGACCATGGCAGACTCCTGAACACGCAGCCCGGTTTGAAAGGGCGGGGCTTGAGATTGCATTCCCCCGTTCCGCTCCTTACTATATCCCTGTTTGTCTGGAAATAACAAGCGGCGCGCCGGGAACGGCCGCCCGTGGCAGGTGGACCCATGCAAGAGAAGTACCCGTTTTACGAGATCGAACCCAAGTGGCAGGCCTGGTGGGATGAGCAGCACGCCTTTGCGTGCGACACGCAGGACGCGCGGAAGAAGTTCTACTGCCTGACCATGTTCCCCTACCCGTCCGGCTCCATGCACGTCGGCCACGGCCGCAACTACATCATGGGCGACGTGCTGGCGCGCTACAAGAAGATGCAGGGGTTCAACGTCCTCGCGCCCATGGGATGGGATGCCTTCGGCCTCCCCGCGGAGAACGCCGCCAAGAAGAACGGCACCCACCCCAAGACCTACACCTACGGCAACATCGCTCACATGAAGGAGCAGATCCGCTCGTGGGGCGTGGGCTACGACTGGCAGCGCGAAGTCGCCACCTGCCACCCGGACTACTACCGCTGGACGCAGTGGGTCTTCCTGAAGTTTCTCGAGATGGGGCTGGCCTACCGCCGCGAGGCGCCGGTGAACTGGTGCGAGCTCTGCACCACGCTCGCCAATGAGGAGGTCACCGCCGCCGGCACGTGCGACCGCTGCGGCCGGCCGGTGGCCAAGCGCAACCTCAAGCAGTGGTTCTTCAAGATCACGGCCTATGCGCCGCGGCTGCTCGATGACCTGGCGCAGCTCCAGAACTGGCCGGAAAAGGTGCGCCAGATGCAGGCCAACTGGATCGGCCGCTCCGAGGGCGCGCGCGTGCAGTTCACCGTCACCGGGACGGGCGACCCCTGCCCTGTCTTCACCACGCGCCCCGACACAATCTACGGCGTGACTTTCATGGCCATCGCCCCCGAGCACCCGCTGCTGCAGAAGCTCCTGCCCGGCTCGCCGCACGAGGCAGCCGTGCGCGCCTTCATCGCGCGCCAAACCCTGATCCCCGCGACCGAGCGCACCGCCGACGCCACAGCAAAAGAGGGCGTCTTCAGCGGCTTCCACGTCACCAACCCCTACAATGGCGACCAGGTCCCGCTGTGGGTCACCAACTACGTGCTGATGGACTACGGCACTGGCGCGGTCATGGCCGTGCCCGCGCACGACCCGCGCGACTTCGAGTTTGCTCAAAAATACAGTCTCCCCGTGCGCGTCGTGATCCAGAACCCGGAGAAGCCGCTCGCCGCGGAGAGCATGACGGCGGCCTTTGAAGACGATGGGGTCATGGTCGCGTCCGAAAAATTCAACGGCCGCGCCAACCGCGAGGCGCTGCACGACATCATCCAGCACGGCAAGGATCAACAGTTCGCCGACTTCACCACCAACTACCGCATCCGCGACTGGCTCATCAGCCGCCAGCGCTACTGGGGCGCGCCCATCCCCGTGGTGCACTGCCCCGCGTGCGGCATCGTGCCGGTGCCTGAGGACCAGCTCCCCGTGCTGCTGCCCGACGATGTGGACTTCCAGTCCGAGCGCGGCAACCCGCTCGCCAACCACGCCGGCTTCGTCAACACCACCTGCCCCAAATGCGGCGCCGCCGCCCAGCGCGAAACCGACACGCTGGCGCAGTGGCTCTGCTCCTGCTGGTACTTCCTGCGCTACGTCAACCCGCGCGACAGCACCCAGCCGTTTGACAAGGGCGACGTGGCGCGCTGGCTGCCCGTGGACCAATATATTGGCGGCGTGGAGCACGCCGTGCTCCACCTGCTCTACTCGCGCTTCGTGGTCAAGGTGCTCCACGATGCCGGCTGGTGCACGTTCTCCGAGCCGTTCCAGGCGCTCTTCACGCAGGGGATGATCTGCAAGCGCGCCGGCGACGGCAAGCTCTACAAGATGTCCAAGTCCAAGGGAAACGTGGTCAGCCCGGACGAGCTGATCGCCAACTACGGCGCCGACACGCTGCGCCTCTACACGCTCTTCATCGGCCCGCCGGAGATGGACGCCGAGTGGCAGGACACCGGCATCCAGGGGCCCTACCGCTTCCTCTGCCGCCTCTGGCGCCGCGTGTGGGAGACGCACGTTTTGCTGCGCGACGCGGCCACAGTCCAGCCGATGCTCGCGGGGATGGCGCGGCCGGAGCGCGACCTCTATCGCAAGCTGCACCAGACCATCCAGTCCGTCACCGAATCGATCGAGAACGGCTTCCGCTTCAACACCGCCATTGCCCACGTGATGGAGCTGATGAACGCCATGGACGACCTCAAGGTGACGCCAGAAAGCTCGCCGCAGGCCAGGGCCGTCTACCGCGCCACGATCGAGAAGATGGTGCTGCTACTCTCGCCCTTTGTGCCGCATGTGGCCGAGGAGCTGTGGGTCGAGCTTGGCCACCCGCCCGGCGTGATGCACGCGCCGTGGCCGGCGTGCGAGACCGCAGCGCTCGCAGCCGACACAGTGGAGGTCGTGTTCCAGATCAACGGCAAGGTGCGCGGCAAGCTCGAGCTTCCCGCCGGCGCCAGCCGCGAGGAGATGGAGAAGTCCGCTCTCGCCGACCCCCAGGTCCAAAAGCACCTCGCCGGGCTCACGGTGAAGAAGATCATCGTGGTGCCCGGGCGGCTCGTGAACGTCGCCACATGATTTCGCGGGGTACCGCGAAATCATTCTTTGCGATGCTGGAGCAAGCAGGTGGCCCGGGCGCTCCGCGCACGGGCAGGCGGCAGAACGGCTGCAGGGCTCGG
>JBAWXQ010000021.1:0-22275 GCA_037144015.1 bacterium | reverse complement strand
CTTGGTCGGCACAAAGTTTGTGAAGGTACAGCGCTAAATCCGACAAGCTGCTAGGCTTGACAAACCGTCACGTAGATTTCAAAATTCTCGAATGCATGTCATTGTGTTGTGGGTGGTGGCGTTGATCGGTGTTCCGCTGCTCTTCGGCTTCCTGTTGCGGCTGCGCCTCCGGCGCGCCCGGCCGGACGTGCTGGCCCTGCTGGCCTCCGCCATGTTTCTTTTCCTGCTGGATCAGGTGCCGGTGGCGGCGGCGATCGGCATGCGCGGCACGGTCACGCACATGTTCTCGGATCCGTTCAACACGTTCCCCGCGTGGCTGGTGGCCGTGCTGTTCTTCTGCGTTGTGCTGGCGCGCATCGCCGTGCCCTACCTGATCGCACACCGCGGCATCTGGCTGGCCGATCAGTACGCGCTGCGGCACAAATAGCCGGTGTCGAAGATTCTCTTCGCGGGTTAGGTTCACAATTGACCTCTGTCTGACGTTCCGATAAATTAGGTTGCGATTTCTGACGGGCGTGCGCGTTGCGCGGTGGTGTGGTCCGCCGGCTGTGCGCGGCAGGGTTGCCGGGTGGACGCGCGCCTCTTCAGAAACCCGCCCGCATCGGGCGTTTCAAACGGAGGTTACGATGGCGATCAAGGTTGGCATCAATGGATTCGGCCGCATCGGCCGCATGGCGTTTCAGGCTCTCTGCGATCAGGGCCTGCTCGGCAAGGGCAAGGACCAGATCGACGTCGTCGCCGTGGTGGACATCTCGACGGACGCGGACTACTTTGCGTACCAGATGAAGTACGACTCGGTCCACGGCCGGTTCAAGCATGCCGTCACCACCAAGAAGAGCGATGTGGCCAAGGAGGAGGCGGATGTCCTCGTGGTCAACGGCCATGAGATCAAGTGTGTGATGGCCACCAAGGATCCGGCGCAGCTTCCGTGGAAGGCGCTGGGCGTGGAGTATGTGCTCGAGTCGACCGGACTCTTCACGGATAGCGAGAAGGCCAAGGGCCACCTGGCTGCCGGCGCGAAGAAGGTGATCATTTCCGCCCCGGGCAAGGGCGAGGTGAAGACCCTGGTCATCGGCGTGAACGAGCAGGAGTACGACACTGCCAGGCACAACATCGTCTCCAACGCCTCCTGCACCACCAACTGCCTCGCGCCCGTCGTGCACGTGCTGCTGAAGGAAGGGTTCGGCATCGAGACCGGGCTGATGACCACCATCCACAGCTACACCGCCACGCAGAAGACGGTTGACGGCCCCTCCAAGAAGGATTGGCGCGGCGGCCGCGCGGCGGCGCTCAACATCATCCCGTCCACCACCGGCGCGGCCAAGGCCGTGGGCGAGGTGCTTCCCGCCACCAAGGGCAAGCTCACCGGCATGGCGTTCCGCGTGCCGACCGCCGACGTCTCGGTGGTCGACCTGACGTTCCGCACCACCCGGGACACCTCGATCGAGGAGATCGACGCCGCCCTGAAGAAGGCGGCGCAGTCCTACCTGAAGGGGATCCTGGGCGTGACGGATGAAGAGCTGGTTTCGTCGGACTTCATCCACGACAACCGCTCGTCCATCTACGACTCGCTGGCCACTCTGCAGAACAACCTGAAGGGCGAGAAGCGCTTCTTCAAGATCGTCTCCTGGTACGACAACGAGTGGGGCTACTCGAACCGCGTGATCGAGCTGGTCCGCTTCATGGCCGGCAAAGACGGCGTGAAGTAAGGCGCCCGCGTTCAGGCGGCATCGGCATAGGTCCAATAGGTCCAATAGGTCCAATAGGTCCTATTGGACCTTTTCGCAATCATCAGGAACACACCATGAACAAGAAAACACTGCGTGATGTCAGCTTCAAAGGTCAGCGCGTGCTCATGCGCGTGGACTTTAACGTGCCGCAGGACAAGCTCACCGGCGCGATCACCAACACCAAGCGCATCGAGGCTGCGCTGCCGTCGATCCGGTACGTGTTGGACCAGGGAGCCGCCTCCGTTGTCCTGATGAGCCACCTGGGGCGCCCCGATGGCCAGGCAATCGCCCGGTTCTCTCTCAAGCCCGTGGCGGATGTGTTGCCAAGGCTTCTCGGCCGCCCGGTAACGTTCTTGGATGATTGCGTCGGCCCTGCGGTGGAAGCCGCCTGCGCCGCCGGCGCGGCGAAGAACGGCGAAGTCATCCTGCTCGAGAACCTCCGCTTCCACATTGAGGAGGAGGGAAAGGTCAAGAAAGAGGACGGCACTTCGGTCAAGGCGGATCCCCAGGCCGTGGCGGCCTTCCGCGCCAGCCTGAGCAAGCTCGGCGATGTGTATGTGAACGATGCCTTCGGCACCGCGCACCGCGCGCATTCATCCATGGTCGGTGTGAACCTCCCGGTCCGCGTCGCCGGGTTCCTGATGGAGGCCGAGCTCAACGCCTTCGCCGCCGTGCTCGATGCGCCCAGGCGGCCGCTGCTGGCTATCCTGGGGGGAGCCAAGATCGCGGACAAGATTCCCCTGATCAACAACCTGCTCGACACGGCCAATGAGATCATCATCGGCGGCGGCATGGCCTTCACCTTCAAGAAGGTCCTCGACAACATGGAGATCGGCGCCAGCCTGTTCGACCCCGAGGGCGCCAAGATGGTCCAGGATATCATGGCCAAGGCCAAAGCCAAGAAGGTGCAGATCCACCTGCCGGTCGATTACATCTGCGGCGACCGGTTCCCCAAGGATCCGGCGGACGCCGTGGCGGTCAAGCCTGCCGACGATGCCTCCGGCATTGCCGCCGGCTGGCTGGGGCTGGATGTCGGCCCCAAGTCCAACGCCATTTTCACGGCTGCCATTGCCCGCGCCAAGACGATCATGTGGAATGGTCCCGCAGGCGTGTTCGAGGACGAGCGCTTTGCCGCCGGCACCCGGGCCATGGCCGACGCCATTGCCAGGGCCACGGCGGCCGGCGCCATTACCGTCGTGGGCGGCGGCGATACGGCCACGGCTGCCAAGAAGTTCAAGATTGTCGACAAGGTCACGCACTGCTCCACCGGCGGCGGCGCCAGCCTCGAATTTCTCGAGGGTAAGGAGCTCCCCGGCGTGGTGGCGCTGAATGCCAGGTAACCACAAACCCAAATCTACGGTTAAGGACGACTCGTCATTTGCGAACGGACCTTTTGCACCTTGCCCGCTTGGCGTCGCGGAGCTCCGCCCTCCAAAATGCGTGAACAAGAAACACGTGAAGATGCATCCTGGAGGGCGGAGCTCCGCGACGCCAAGCGGGCGTTGTGATCAAGGCAGGTTCGCGAAGAGGCCGGTCGTCCTTAGCCGTAGATTTGGGACAAAACGCGGCATTGCGACGAACCGGCAATTCCGGTATGGTTCAGGCGGTTGCCGGGCTGTGGAAGCCGCGGACAGGGAGCTGATTCATGGCGTCTGGTTTGACAGGTAAGCGCAGGATCCTGCTGGTGGACGACGACACCAGTCTTCTCGCGACACTGAACGATTTCCTCAGTTACGAGGGGTACGAGGTGGTCACGGCCACCAGCGGCGAGCAGGCGCTGCAAAAACTGCGGATGACGCCGCCCGACATCATCATCCTCGACATGAGCATGCCGGGGATGGGCGGCGTCGGGTTTCTCGAGCGCATCACCAATGCCGACGGCAGCACGCAGTTTCCGGTGCTGGTGCTCACGGCGCGCGCGGCCATGGCTTCCTACTTTGCCGACAAGCAGATCGACGGGTTTATCTCCAAGCCGTGCGATCCGGCCGACCTGCTCACGGAGGTCAGCCGCATCATTTTCCTGCGCGGCGACATGGCCCGGCCGGCCGTGTCGGAGCTGCCGGCCGTGCTTGCGGAAAGCGACCACATCCTGAACGAAACCCTGACCCAGGCGCTCACGCTGGCCGGCTGCTCCGTGAAGTCGTGCTTCACCGGTCCGGATGCGATCGAAGCGGTGATCAGCGCCCGCCCCATGGTGGTGATCCTGCGGCTGGAACTCGGCGGCATGAGCGCCGATGAAGTCTGCCGCCTGCTGCGGCGGCTCCCGGGCACGCGCGCGACACCCATGGTCGTGTACGGCGTGGATGTGCCGGGCGTGCAGCTCGAACATGTGGCGGCGCTGGAAGAGACGAACACCCGCCTCGTCAAGGATTTGTCGGTCGACCGGATCGTGCAGGCGGCGCTCAGCGCCGTGCGGCTGGCGTAGTTTGCCGGAAGGGAGAGGTGCTCCATGCGGTGCCCGAAATGCGGACACACGGACGACAAGGTGCTGGACAGCCGCGCGGCGCGCGACGGCTCCGCCATCCGGCGGCGGCGCGCCTGCCTCGGTTGCAACCAGCGCTTTACGACCTACGAGGAGATCGTCAAGGACGCGCTGCGGGTCATCAAGCGCGATGGACGGCGCGAGGAGATCAGCCGGCTCAAGCTGATGAGCGGCATCATGCGCGCCTGCGAAAAGCGCCCCATCAGCCCGATGCAGATCGAGGAACTCGTCGACGAGATCATCGACCAGATCGAGCAGGAGTACGACGCCGAGGTCCCCAGCGGCGTGATCGGCGAGAAGGTGATCGCGCGCCTCGAGAAGCTCGATGAGGTGGCCTACGTGCGGTTCGCCTCGGTCTACAAGCGCTTTGCCGACGTCAACCAGTTCCTCAACGCCATCCACGACATTGTCGGGAAATCGTAGCCGCCGGAGTCCCGGCCGCCCTGCGATTTCCGCCCTGCGGAGAGATTGCCACATGATTACGGAAGCCCGCATCCGGGAAGAGCTCAACAACGTGCTGGATGCCACGGACTTTTCCGGTCTGGGCAGGCGGATCAGCGGCAAGGTGCGCGACAGCTACCTGCAGGATGGCCGCCGCATCCTGATCACCACGGACCGCATCTCGGCCTTTGACCGCATTCTCGGCACGATCCCGTTCAAGGGGCAGGTGTTGAACCAGATCGCCGCCTTCTGGTTCGAGCAGACTGCCGGCGTGGGCCCCAACCACATGCTCGCCGTGCCCGACCCGAACGTGATGGTCGTGGCCGAGTGCGAGCAGCTGCCGCTCGAGTTCATCGTGCGCGGCTACATCACCGGCGTCACCAAGACCTCCGCCTGGTACAACTACCAGCAGGGCGTGCGCAACCTCTGCGGCAACCCGCTCCCCGACGGGATGCGCAAGGACCAGAAGCTGGACCGCCCGATCCTCACGCCCACCACCAAGCACGAGGAGCACGACCGCAACATCTCCCGCGCCGAGGCGCTGCAGGAGGGGCTGGTCGACGGCGCAACCTTTGATGAGGCGGCCAGCCTCTGCTTCCGCCTCTTTGCCGAGGGCGTGCGCCATGCGGCCACGCGCGGACTGATCCTGGTGGACACCAAGTACGAGATCGGCCGCCGCAACGGCCGCATGGTCGTGAGCGACGAAATCCACACGCCGGACTCCTCGCGCTACTGGTACACCGATACCTACGCGGAGCTCTTTCAGCAGGGGCGCGACCAGCGCAAGCTCGACAAGGAGTACATTCGCGAGTGGCTGGTGTCGCAGGGGTTCCGCGGCGACGGCCCCATTCCGGTCCTCCCGGACGAGGTCCGCATCGAGGCCGCCCGGCGCTACATCCAGGCCTACGAGCTGGTCACCGGCCTGCCGTTCCAGCCCGTCGACGGCCCCATCCGCGACCGCGTGCAGCAGGCACTGGAGAAGATGGTTTCCTCCCGCCTCTAGCAGCGGCTGCGCACGAACGCCAGCACGTAAATATCTCCGCGTGGCAGCAGGTCGCACTGCCAGCCGGCGGACTGCATGGCTGCCGTGAGCTGGGCGAGGCCGTCGCGGCCGGGATCGGCCAGCAGGGCCACGCCGTCAGCGGCACAGAGCCGGCCCATGCAGGCGGCCAGCGCGGGGATGTGGCGGCGCTCATAAATCAGGTCGCTGCCGATCACGACATCGAACGGCGGCCACGCCGGCGGTGTGTTCCAGTCGCAGGCGTGGAATGCGAGCGCCGTGTGGTTGGCCGCGGCGTTGGCCAGGCACCAGGCGCCGGCGTCCGGGTGGAAGTCTGTGGCGGTCACCACCGCGCCCAGGCGCGCGGCCGTGATGGAGGGCAGGCCGAGACCGCAACCGAGCTCCAACACGCGGCGTCCCGGTAGCATGGCGCGCCGCTCCCAGAGCACGCCGGCCAGCGCATGGGCCGACGGCCAGAGCGCGGCATAGTAGGGGATGCGGTCGACATCATCGGGCGTCTGCCGTGCGGCGGCATCCAGCAGCGCATCGAAGTCCGGCGGGATGCAGATCTCAATCTCCAGATCGCCGACGCGGACGAACGGTGCGCATGCGCTTGAATCAGGCGGTGTGGGCATGGGTGAGCGATCTTCCCAAACCAAATATGAATGAACCAATCAAGGACACCGAGAGCACAGAGAGGAACAGAGACCACAGAGAAATGCCTGACTGCGGCCGGCGAGCCGGCCGCCGCAGCATGAATTTCTCTCTGCGCTCTCTTTCTTTCTCTGTGGCCTCTGTGTCCGTCTGTCTGTAATTGAGTCTTCGCAACCCGCTGGCAGCGGGTTGCACAACTAGGAGACTGTCGGCAGGGGGCGGGTCGCAACCAAAAGTCTAAATCCGACAGTCTCCTAGGGGCCGATCAGGAGCATGTTCGTATACCAGAGCCAGAGCACCGGCCCCCACCAGATCCAGGTCAGCGCGGCCAGCGACAGGTAGGGGCCGAACGGGATTTGCCCCTGCAGCTGCGCGCGCCGGGTCAGGATCAGCGCGACGCCCACGATGCTGCCGGCCATGGCTCCCCCCACGATGGTGAACAGCACGGCCTTCAGCCCCAGGAACGCGCCGACCGCGCCCATCAGCTTCACGTCGCCAAGCCCCATGGCTTCCTTTTTAAACGCTTTTTCACCCAGCCATCCCACCAGCCACAGCGAGCCTGCGCCCACGCCCGCGCTACCGGCGGCGTGGAGCAGTGAAAAGAGCGAACGCTGCCAGATGGCGGCCGGATCCTGCGCCAGGCCGTGCCCGTGCATGGAGGGGACCAGCACGCTGAGCACGAGCCCGGCAACCGTGCCGCCGATCGACACGCTGTCGGGGATTTCCATGAACTCGAAGTCCACGAAGGTGCCCAGGATCAGCCCTCCGGTGAAGACGAGGTAGACCGGCACCAGCAGCCCGTCGTCCAGGCGCTGCATGCCGAGCAGGCGCGGGTATGCCGACTGCTGGAACAGGATGACCAGGAACAGGAGCGCGGTGAGGAGCTCCACCAGGAGGTAGCGGGGCGAGATCGGGCCGCGGCAGAAGCGGCAGCGTCCATGCAGCAGCAGCCAGCTCAGCACCGGCAGGTTGAGATACCACGGAATCGCCGTGTTGCAGTGAGGGCAGTGCGATCCCGGGCTGACCACGGACTGGTCCCGCGGGATGCGGTAGATGCAGACGTTGAGAAAGCTGCCGATGCAGGCACCGAAAAGACCCACGAAGATGGCGATCAACAGGAGGAGGGGGTCAGGCATGGGAAGAACTTCCGGCTGCAGTTGTCACAGAGAAATGCCCGACGGCGGCCGGCGAGCCGGCTTCAGCCGAATGAATTTTTCTCTGTGCTCTCTTTCTTTCTCTGTGACCTCTGTGTCCTTCCACCTGGATGCTCCGAGATACACGCAAAACGTGTATGTTGACCGAAAAGGCGCTCATGCTGTCAATTGCCGTGATAAAGAACGACCGAAGGCTACGCCTGCTCCCCGCGTGCCACGGCGATCAGTCCCGAACGCGAGATGTCCGTGATTTCGTAGGGCCGCAGCAGGCGCAGGAAATCCTCGACGCAGGAGTGGTCGCCGACCATCTGCACGGTGATGGACTTCTCGGCGACCGCGACGACGCGGGCGTCGAACAGCGTGGCCAGCTCCAGCACCTCGGCGCGGGAATTGCGCTTGGTGGCCACCTCCACGAGGATCAGCTCCCGGTTCAGGTGGCGGCGCCGGGTGACGTCCACCACGGCAACCACATCCACCAGCTTGCCGACCTGGTGAATGACCTGTTCGAGCACCCGGTCGTCGCCGGCGACGACCATGGTCATCTTGGATGTGGTCGGGTCCTGCGTGGGGCCGACATTGAGGGTTTCGATGTTGTAGCCGCGCCCGGAGATCAGCCCCACGATGCGTGCCAGCACGCCGGGCTTGTTCTCGACCAGGGAAGTGATGATGTGTTTCATGGACCCAAGCTCCCTCAAACAGGATTCTCCGGAACGGAAAATCTAGGCAAGTTTACAGATCATGTCCGACAGCGACGATCCGGGCGGCACCATGGGCAGCACGTTGGTTTCCGGCGCGACAACGCATTCGATCACCCAGGGCTCCGGGCTGGCGAAAGCCTTGCGCAGCCCGGGCACGACATCCGCCGGCCGGGTGATCCGCATGCCGTTGGCGCCATGGGCCTCGGCCAGCTTCATGAAGTCCGGCAGGTATCCCTCGCGCTTGCGCGGCGCAAGATGCTCGATGGCCAAACGGTTCTTCTGGCCGATCACCACGGATGCATAGTTGTGGTTGTAGAAGATCTCCTGCCACTGCCGTACCATGCCGAGGTGGCCGTTGTTGATGATGACAATCTTGACCGGCAGGTTGTGCTCGACCGCCACGACCAGCTCCTGCGCGTTCATCTGGATTCCGCCGTCACCCACGATGGCGACCACGAGCTCCCCGGGGCGCGCGAGCTGCGTGCCAATGGCGGCGGGCAGGCCGAACCCCATGGTCCCCAGTCCGCCCGAGGAGATGAACGAGCGGGGGCGGGTGTACTTATAGAAGTGGGCGGACCACATCTGGTGCTGGCCGACGTCGGTCACGATCACGGCCTGCCCCTTGCTGACCTCGTAGATCTTGTCGATCACGAACTGCGGCAGCAGCTCCTTGTCGGTGTGGGCATAGGTAAACGACGGGTGCTCGGTCTGCCAGGCGGCGACTTGCGCGCGCCAGGCGGTGTGCTTGGCGGGCTTGACCTTGGCGAGCAGCGCCTGCAGCACGGGCTTGGCATAGCCGAGCACGGGGATGTGCGTGTGCGTGATCTTGCCGATGGCGGAACGGTCGATGTCGATGTGGGCGATTGTGGCCTTGGCCGCAAACGTGTCGACGCGGCCGGTCACGCGGTCGTCAAAGCGGGCGCCGACCGAGATGAGCAGATCGCAGATCTGCACGGCCCGGTTGGCCGCATATCCCCCATGCATGCCGAGCATGCGCAGGGAGAGGGGGTCGGTCTCGGGAAACGAGCCGAGCCCCATCAGCGTCGTGGTGACCGGGATGTCGGTCTTTCGCGCCAGCGCGGTGAGCTCCGCCGCGGCGTTGCCGGAGATGACACCGCCGCCGACGTACAGCACGGGGCGCTGCGCCTGGTTGATGGCCTCGGCGAGTTTTGCAATCTGGGCCGGATCCGCCGCGACGTTCGGGTTGTAGCTGCGGATGTGGACGTTCTTCGGTCCGCGGGCAGCGGTCTTTTGACGCTGCACGTCCTTGGGGATGTCGATCACGACTGGCCCCGGCTTGCCGGTCGAGGCGATGTAGAAGGCCTCGGCCATGACACGCGGGATGTCGTCCGCGGAGCGCACGAGGAAGTTGTGCTTGGTCACCGGGCGGGTGATGCCGGTGACGTCAGCCTCCTGGAAGGCGTCGTTGCCGATCATGGACTGCGGCACCTGCCCGCAGATGCACACCAGCGGAATGCCGTCCATGTGGGCCGTGGCCAGCCCGGTGATGGTGTTGGTGGCGCCGGGACCGGAGGTCACGAGGCAGACGCCGACCTTGCCGCTGGCGCGCGCATAGCCGTCGGCCGCATGCACGGCACCCTGCTCGTGGCGTGGCAGGATGAAGTGGATGTCGACCGTGTTCAGGACGTTGAAGATGTCCAGGACCGCGCCGCCGGGGTAGCCGAATACGACATGGGCGCCGTTTTCGATAAACCCGTCAACCACGCATTGCGCGCCGCTGCGCAGTTCGGGCGGGGGCTGCCCCGGTGCCGCCACCTTGGCGGAAGCGCGCGTGGCCGGTGGTTTGGTCATTTTTCGTGCTTTCATGTGATGCTCTGCGGTTGTTGGTCACGGTGCCGGAAAACGGAAACCCACCGCGCGTCAGGCGGTGGGTTCGGGCTCAGGGATTCGTGTTCACGGCGTCTGTGCTCACGCGTTTCCCTTACTCAGACCCGCCGCCCGGGCTACAAAGGAGAAGTAGGCCCGGCGTTCGGCTGGCCGAACGACTCGCAGCTGTCGCAGGTTGGACATGGGCGCGTTCACAAGTTGGATAATACCCGAGGCAGCGCGGAAATGTCAAACCGGCTAGCAGCCGGGTCGGCAGACAGTTTGTGCCTTCACAAAGCTAAGTCCGACAGGCGGCTAGCAGCTTGTCGGATTTAGCGCTGTGCCTTCACAAACCTTGTGCCGACCAAGCTGCTAGTTTGGGGGACGCAACCGCCAAGCGCCGGATAACAGTGTAATACGCAACCAAAAGAGCAGCCGGAACAATTTTTCTGTCTGTAATTGAGTTTTCGCAACCCGCGGGCAGCGGGTTGCACAACTAGGAGACTGTCGGCAGAAAGCCCTGGACCGATCCGAGGCCTAAATCCGACAGTCTCCTAGCACGGTGCGGTCACTTGTTTCGTGTCCCGGATTCGCCCTTCATCTGCCGGTGCACAAGCAGGTAGTACATGGCCCCGAGCACAAACACGGTGCCGCCCAGCCAGAGGGTGATCCGGTGCATGTCGCCGGCCAGGAGCTTCTGGTCCTGACCCGCCTTCACACCCACCCAGCAGAGCACGGCGCACCAGATGGTCGATCCGAGCAGGGTGTAGAGCGAGTACTGCAGGTAGTTCATCCGGACAATGCCGGCCGGGATGCCGATCAAGTGGCGCACCACGGGCAGCAGTCGGGCCACAAAAATTCCCAACTGTCCGTAGTGCGCGGCCCAGCGCTCTGCCCCCTCGATCTTCTCCGGCGTGACAAGGATGTATTTTCCGTAGCGCAGCAGCAGGGGCCGGCCGGCCAGGCGCGACGCCCAGTACATGGCGGACGCGCCGATCCAGGAGCCGATGGCGCCGGCAATCACCAGGCCGGTCATGGTGAGGTTGAGCTTCCCCGTGTGCACCAGGTGCGCTGCCGGCGGAATGACAATTTCGCTGGGAAGCGGGACAATCGAGCTTTCGATCGCCATCAACAGGGCCACCAGGCTGTACCCCCACGCGGAAAGGGTTGTCAGGTACCAGTCACCCAGCTGCTTGAACGATTCCGTTAACATGCGAATTATTGTATCCTAACGGCGCTGCCTGCGGCAGCACCTTTTTCGCTTTCGCGGGCGCGAAATCGATCAGGTTGTGGGCCCGCCCGCCTGTGGGAATGCGTATGACGGACACAGTTGATCTCGACCTCTGCCTGGCGCCGCTGCGCGGCGTAACCGGGTGTGCGTTCCGTACGGTCTTCTGCCGCCACTTCTCCGGGCTGTCGCGCGCCGTGGCCCCGTTCATCCCCACGGTGATGGGGGCGCGCGTAAAGCCGGCGCTGCTGGCGGAGCTGCGGCCTGATCGCAACCGCGCGCTGCCGCTGATCCCGCAGCTGATCGGCAAGGACCCCGCGGACCTGGCCCTCATGATCAAGGCCCTGCGCGATCTTGGCTACGGACGCGTGGACCTGAATGCCGGCTGCCCTTGGCCCATGGTGGCGCGCAAGGGGCGGGGGGCGGGGCTGCTGGCGGATGTGGACACCCTGCGTCGTATGCTGGATTCCGGCTGTGCGGCCATGCCGGAAGGTTTTTCCATCAAGGTCCGCCTGGGGCTGAAAACGCCAGATCTGCTGGCGCAGCGCATGGAGGTGCTGAACGACTATCCGCTATGTGAAGTGGCCATCCATCCGCGCACGGCGCAGCAGATGTATGAGGGGCACGTGGATCTGCAGGCATTTTCCGACGGTCTGGCGCGCTGCCGCCATCCGGTGGTCTATAACGGCGACATCCGCACCGCGGCCGACGGAGCCTTCCTGCGCGCGCGCTATCCGGCGGTGCGGCGCTGGATGATCGGCCGCGGTTTGCTGGCGGACCCGTATCTGGCCGAGCGGCTGCGCGGCAGCGCGGCGCCGCGTGACCTCTTCCGGGTGAAGGCCTTTCTGGATGACCTGCTGGCTGCGGCGTGCGAGGAGTCGCACGGCGAGAAGCAGGTGCTCGGCCGGCTCAAGGAACTGTGGGGGTACCTGGCGCCAAGCCTGTGCCGCGACGGCACGCTGCTGAAGCGAATCCGGTTCTGTCATCTGCTGGACGAATACCGCCGCACCGTGGATGACGTCTTCCGCCGGCAGGCGGCATGGGTCGAGAGCCGGGACGGCCTTGTCCTGTAGGCTGCACGCGCGTCGGTTCCTGAGCCTTCTGATCGGTCGGCCTTCCGTCTCACACGTTCGAACGTGTGAGACGGACAAAACTTGTTCTTGTGCATAGGAACAGGTATTTGGCACACTGAAACCAACGGGCGCGTGGGTGCGTCAGATAATCAGCGAAGGGGTGACGAACATGAATCGTGCGAAAAGCTGTCTGGCTGGCGTGATGGTGCTGGGTGCGGCGATGCAGGCCGCGGCCACGGAGAACTATGGCGGCGCCTATCCGAATGGCGCCGAGGGGATCATGGCCGGGGCGCTCCCGCCGCCCGGGCAGTACATCATCAACTACGCGATGTATTACGGTGCCGAGGCCCTGAACGGCGGCAACGGGCATACGATTCCCGGAGCCGACTTCACGCTGCGCGCCTACGCGGATACGGTCCGGTTCGTGAATGTGACGGAGATCACGGTGCTGGGCGGCAGCTGGGCGCAGCACATCTTCGTTCCCATGGTCGGGCTCAACGCGTCCGTGAATACGCCGGGCGGCCGGATCAAGGACGCAAACTTCGGCCTGGGCGACATCATCGTGGACCCGTTTATCGTCGGCTGGCACCAGCCGCCGTTTCACTGGGTCGTGGGGCTGGATGTCTACATCCCGGTCGGCAAGTACCACGACACCTCCTTTGCCAACATCGGTCGCAACTACTGGACCTTCGAGCCGGTGGCGGGTGTGACCTACCTGAACGAGGGAGGGCAGGAAGTGTCGGCGAAGCTGATGTATGACTTCAACACGCGCAACCCGGACACGGACTACACCTCGGGGCAGGAGTTTCACACGGACTTCTTTGTGGGGCAGCATCTGGGCAACTGGACCGTCGGCGCCGGCGGCTACTGGTACTGCCAGACCACGGATGACCGCCAGAACGGCGCGGTCGCCATGGGCAACGGCAATCGCGGCCGCCAGGTCGCGCTTGGCCCCCAGGCAAGCTACCAGTGCGGCCCCCTGAACGTCTCGCTGGCATGGGATCGCGAGTTCGCCACGGAAAACCGCCCGCAGGGCGACAAGGTGTGGCTCAAGGCCGTCATCCCGCTGTAAATTTCGCGGCGCGAAATTTACAATAGGACGCCGCGCGGGCTTTCCACGCCGTCTTCCCACCAGCCCGGCTTCTGGGTGGCAATCCGGGAAATCCCCTTGGAGGTCATCTGGATGCCGCGGGCCGAGACGCCCTTCACGAGCACCTCGGACGGGGTGAAGACCTGCTGGTGGATGCGCTGGCTCTTGGCCGGGCGGTACTTCATGTAGACATTCTCGGGCGTGCCTTCCTGCAGGAGCTGCACCTCGCTGTTTTCCGGCGCCAGGCGGTACTCCTTGTTCTGGATGGCACCGCCAAAGGTGAACCGCTTCAGGTACGAAAAGCCGTGGTCCCGCTGCGTGTAGACGCAGGTCATCTGGCGGTCGCGGTCGAAAACCGCGCAGTAGATCATGTTCTTATCCACAAAGAACTTGTCCGGCGGCGGCATCACCTTGTAGCGGCCGTCGTCCCAGCAGACGATGACCTTGTCGAGCGACGAGCACTGGAACAGCGTGTCGGTGGCGCGAATCTCGTGGCCGATGTAGCCGCCCTCCTTGTCGATCTTGAGCGTCAGCTCCGTGGCCGTGAGGCTGCGGAGCTCGATCTCGCCGAATCGGGCGAGCGTGGTCAGGCGGGGGTACTGGTCCTTGTACTGCTTGATCAGCTGCTTCAGGTACTTGATGGCATAGCCGCGCAGCGACTTGAGGTTGGCCTCGACCTCGGCCAGCTCCTTGAGGATGTTCTCGATGTCCTCGCGGTTCTTGCCGATGTCGTAGAGTGAGATGCGCCGGATGCGGATCTGCAGGAGCTTTTCGACGTCGTCAGGCGTAATGTCGCGGCGCAGGCGCTTGCGGAACGGCACGAACCCCTCCAGCACGGCCCGCTGCACGAGCTCGTAGGTGCGGCATTCCTCGATGCGCTTGTAGATGCGCTCCTCGACAAAGATCTGCTCCAGCGTCTTGTGGTGGAAATCCTCCTGCAGCTCGCACTGCCGGATTTCGAGCTCGCGCTGCAGCAGGTCCAGCAGCTGCGCCGTGTTGGCCTTGAGGATCTCCGAGACCGGCATTTCGCGCGGCCGGTTCTCAAACAGCACCACGGGGCGGCTGGTGACGGAAACCTCGCAGTTGGTGAAGGCAAACAGCGCCTTGGTCGCCGCATCCTGGGAGGCGCCCGGGCTGAGCACAAACTCGATCTCGACCTTTTCCGCCGTGAAGTCGTTGATCTGCCGGACCGGGACCTTCTTCTTCCGGATGGCTTCCTCGACGGACTCAACCAGCGACTCGGTGGTCTGGCCGAACGGCAGCTCGGTGATGACCAGCCGGTTGTTCTGGCGGGGGGAGATCCGGGCCCGGACCTTGATGCGGCCGATGCCGTCGCTGTATTCGCGCACATCCATCTGCCCGCAGGTCTGGAAATCCGGCAGCACCTTGAACGGCTCCTTGCGGATGATGGCGATCTGCGCTTCCAGCAGCTCGATGAAGTTGTGCGGCAGCAGCACGGTGGACAGGCCGACCGCAATCCCCTCGGCGCCGAGCATGAGCAGCAGCGGCAGCTTGCTGGGGAGCAGCAGCGGCTCCTTGTTGCGGCCGTCGTAGCTCCAGATGTAGCGCGTGGTCTTGGGGTTGAAGAGCTCGTGCCGGGCCAGGTCGGTCAGCCGGCACTCGATGTACCGCGAGGCCGCGGCCGGGTCGCCGGTGTGGATGTTGCCGAAGTTTCCCTGGCCTTCGATCAGGTAGCGCCGGTTGGTCAGGTTGACAATGGCATCGGCGATGGAGACGTCGCCGTGCGGGTGATACTGCATGGCATGGCCGACCACGCTGGCGACCTTGATGAAGCGCCCGTCGTCCTTCTCGTACAGCGAATGCAGGATGCGGCGCTGCACCGGCTTGAGGCCGTCCTCAACTGCAGGGATGGCGCGGTGGCAGATCGTGTAGGAGGCAAACTGCAGGAAGTTGCCGTCCATCAGCCGGCTCAGCGGACCCCGGTCGCCCGGGCGCACAAAGTGGTCCGGCGGCAAATCGCCGGCACGGGCGGCCGGCTCGCCGACGGCCGGACTGGGCGGGCGGGGGGCAATTTTCCTCGGGTGGGCGGCCGGTTCGGGCGTGGCGGCCGGCTCCGGCGTGGCGGCCGGTTCGGGCGTGGCGGCCGGTTGCGCCTTTTCCGCCAGATCAAACAGCAGTCCCTGCGTTACCTGCACCGGAGGAAGTGCGGCATTGGCCTTTGTGGCCGCGGCCGTGTCCGGCTTGGCCGGGCGCGCCGGTGGTTTCTTGGTCGGCTTGCTCAAACCAGTACATCCTCGCTGATCACCAGATTGTCCATGATGTATTGCCGCCGCTCCGGGGTGTTGCGGCCCATGTAAAACTCGATCGTTTCCGCCACGCCGTAGTCCTGCCCCATGTCCACGGGCGTCAGGCGCATGTTGTCGCCGATGAAATCCTCGAACTCCTTGGGGGAGATCTCGCCCAGCCCCTTAAACCGCGTGATCTCGTTGCTCTTGCCGAGCCGCGTGACGGCCGCGTCGCGCTCGGCCTCGCTGTAGCAGTAGACGGTTTCCTTCTTGGTGCGCACGCGGAACAGCGGGGTCTCCAGGAGGTAGAGATGCCCCTCCTTCACGATGCGGTCGAAGTAGCGGACAAAAAGCGTGATCATCAGGTTGCGGATGTGCAGGCCGTCCACGTCGGCATCGGTCGCGAGGATCACCTTCTGGTAGCGAAGGTTGTCCACGCTCTGCTCGATGTCGAGGCTGCACATCAGGTTGTAGATCTCGATGTTCCGGAAGATCGCGTCGCGCTTGAGGTCGCAGACGTTGAGCGGCTTCCCCTTGAGCGTGAAGATCGCCTGGGTGCTGACATCGCGGCAGCTGACCAGCGAGCCGGCGGCAGACTGCCCCTCGGTGATAAAGATCATCGTGTCCAGGCCCGTGCCGTGGAGCTTCTTGAGGTGCTGCTTGCAGTCCTTGAGCTGCGGCACGCGGATGGTGACCGCCTTGGAGCGCTCGCGCGCCAGCTTCTTGACCGAGTTCAGCTCGGCGCGGAGCTTGCTGGTCTCGTCGATCTTGGCCAGGAGCTTGGCCGCCTCCTGTGGCTCGCGGTGGAGCATTTCCTCTACGGCGCGCTTGATCTCGGCCACGAGGTCGCTGCGGATCTCCTGGTTGCCGAGCTTGTTCTTGGTCTGCGACTCAAAGATCGGATCCTTCAGGCGGATCGCCACGGCGCCGATCAGCCCCTCGCGGACGTCGTCGCCGTCAAACTTCCCGCTCTTGGAGAACTCGTTGACCGCCTTGACGAGCCCCTCCTTGAACGCGCTGAGGTGCGTGCCGCCGTCGTTCGTGAACTGCCCGTTGACAAAGGAGTAGTAGTCCTCGCTGAAGCGGTTGGTGTGCGTGAAGGCGATCTCGAGCGTCTTGGAGCGGAAATGAAACGGCTGGTAGATCTTCTCGAACTGGGCCTCGTCGTGGATCAGGTCGAGCAGGCCGTTTTCGGACACCACGGCCGTGCCGTTGAAGTTCAGGGTCAGGCCGGCGTTGAGATAGGCATACATGCGCAGCCGGCGGAGAATGTGCTCCTCGTGGAAGCGGTACTTGGGGAAGATCACCGGGTCGGGTGTGAACTGCACCAGCGTGCCGTCGCGCTCGCTGGTGATCTTGCCGCGCTTCTCCTTCTTCAGCGCGCCGCCCTCGAAGAACGCCTCGGCAAATTCGCTGTCGCGGAAGGCCCGCACCAGGAACTGGGTGGAGAGCGCGTTGACCGCCTTGGTGCCCACGCCGTTCAGGCCGACGCTGAACTGGAAGACGTCGTCGTTGTACTTGGCGCCGGTGTTGATTTTGGAGACGCACTCCACCAGCTTGCCGAGCGGGATGCCGCGGCCGTAGTCGCGGACGCTCACGGCGCCGGTGTTGAAGTCGACCGCAAGGTCGACCTTCTTGCCGTGCCCCATGATGAATTCATCGACGGCGTTGTCGATGACTTCCTTCAGCAGGATGTAGATGCCGTCCTCGTACTGCCCGCCGTCGCTGGTCCGGCCAATGTACATGCCGGTGCGCTTGCGGATGTGCTCTACGGCAGAGAGCGTCTGGATCTTGCTTTCGTCGTACTGGTGCTTGGGCGTGGTGGCCATGGGAAGGTGTCAGGTGTCGGGTGTCAGGTGTGCGGGTGGTGCGCCTGCGCCGGGCGTCGCCTGACACCTGAAGCCGGACACCCGGAAATTCTACTTTGCGGTAGCCGCGGCCTTGCGGCGGATGGACTTGATCTCAACCTGCTTGCGCGGCATATCCTGAAACGCACCGCTCTTGCCGGTGGTTTCGACCGCGGCGATCTGGTCCACCACCTCCAGGCCGTCGATCACCTTGCCGAAAACCGCGTAACCCCAGCCGCGGTCGGTTTTGGCCGTGTGATTCAGGAAGGCGTTGTTCGGTCCATGGTTGATGAAGAACTGGCTGGTGGCGCTATCCACGACCGTGGTGCGGGCCATGGCCAGCGTGCCGCGGTCATTCGTGAGGCCGTTGTCCGCCTCGTTCTTGATCTGGGCCTTGGTCGCCTTCTGCTTCATCTGGGTGGTGAAGCCGCCGCCCTGGACCATGAAGTCCTTGATCACCCGATGGAAGACGGTGCCGTCGTAAAACGCTTCATCCACGTAGGCGAGAAAGTTGGCGACGGTCACCGGCGCCTTGTCTGGATAGAGCTCGGCGGTGATGGATCCGAGGCTGGTTTCAATGACAACGACCACGTTGGACTCCTTGGCGGCTGGCGCCGCCGGTTGGGCTGTCGCCGCGACGGTTGCCGTCTGGGCGATGGCGAGGTTGGCACAGAACAGGGATGCGACGAGCAGTTGTTTCATCAGTTCCTTCTCCATGCGGCGCACGCTGCCGTCCGGACGGAACATCGCTTCTGCGCCGCAACGGGTGGTAGTGTCGTGTCTCGCGCGACAGGTGTCAATCCTTTCCCGCCTGATCCCGCCTGATTGTCAACGCCACCCGTTCCCGCCTTGCTGATTCCGGCGCTGACGCAGTCTCACACGTTCGAACGTGTGAGACTGTCGGACCATAAAAATTACCCGCACGGGCCGGATTGACGTACAGCCGAAAGACGCCTATGATATGTTGTTCACCCCGTAAAGGAGCGTCTTTGTGAATCTTGAACAGCTTGAGAAGGCCAAGACCCGGATACCCAGCGTGCCCGTGCTCGTGAACATCGTTTCCAAGCGGGTGCGCCAGCTCAATGCGGGGATGCATCCGTACGTGAAGCCGCTTTCGCCCGACGAGGACCGCCTGGACATCGTTCTGCGCGAGGTCGCCGAGGGCAAGATTGTGGCCGAGGTCGATTTTGACGCCCTTGCCCGGTTGAAGGAGCGGCGGGCGAAGTGGGTGCAGTAGCCGCGGCGCGGCAGTTTCGCAGGCTCTGGCCGCTGTCCGGGAGGGGCTTCCGCCCATGAGCCAGGATGGTAACACGGCACGAGGCGGCAAGAACCTGACGGTCAACCGCAAGGCTTCGCACGACTATTCCATTCTGGAGAAAATCGAGGCGGGCATTGAATTGCTCGGCACCGAGGTCAAGGTGATCCGCAACGGCGAGGCCGGGCTGGCCGGCGCCTACGCGAAGGTCGAGAACGGCCAGCTTTTCCTGCACCAGGTTTCCATCCCGCCCTACGAGTTTGGCAACCGCTTCAACCACGACACGCTGCGCACGCGACGGCTGCTGCTGCACCGCAGCGAAATTCGCAGGCTGCAGGCGATGCAGGAACAGAAGGGGCTGACGCTGGTGCCCCTGCGCCTCTACCTGAATGGCAGGGGGCTGGTGAAGGTCGAACTGGCCGTGGGCCGGGGCAAGAACCAGGAGGACCAGCGCGAGACGATCCGTCGCCGGGAGGCGGACCGCGAAGCCTCGCGCGCAATCGCATCGCACGGGCGCTAGGAACCTGTCGGACTCGGCTTTGTGGAGGCACAAATGATCTGCCGACCAGGCTGCTAGTTCGAAGACGGATGGGCGCACAGAATGAAACTCTTGCTGCCGCGGCCGGGTTGCCGGCCGGGGTAGCGGTGATACCGAAAGGAGCATGCCATGTGGGAACGAGGGTTGTTTAGCGGGCCGCACATCATCATTCTGCTGTTGCTCCTCATTCTTCTTTTCGGGGCAAAGCGCATCCCGGATCTGGCGCGCTCGCTGGGCCGGAGCATCGGCGAGTTCAAGAAGGGTCGCGCCGAAGGCGAGCGGGACGCAAAAGACGCTGAGGCGAAGCCGGACGAAGGCAAGAAGCCGGAATAGATTTCGCGAGGCGGGATCTAGCAGCCGGGTCGGACTTAGCTTTGCGGAGGCACAAACTGTCTGCCGACCAGGCAACTAGGAACCTGTCGGCAGAAGGTGACGGATCGATCCAAAGCCTAAATCCGACAGGTTCCTAGGGCGTGTTGGTCGCCGGCTTGACCAGCGCCGGGATTGGCGCGAGGGCGTTGGCCTGCTCGAGCAGCGAACGCGCGGCCGGCCTATCCTGGGGCTGATACCGGTCAATGGCGCCCTCCATTCGCTTGGCGGCTGTCTCCCACGGCGTTTCGCGGTTGGCGGCGCGCAGTTCCTGAAGCAGCGCCTTGGCCGCGTCCTTCTTCCCCTGCTGCACGAGGCAGGCGGCCTCGCCGAAAATTGTCTGCGGCCCCAGGTAGTGGCCGGGATTCTTCTCCCGGAACGCGCGGAAAACGTCGAGCGCCTCGGCGGTCTGGTTCAGGCCGCAGAGCGCGAAGGCGCGGCCGACACGTGCCACATCCGCAAACGGATGCGACGCATGCTTCCGGACAAACGCGTCGTATTCGGAAAGCGCCTTCTCGTACTGGCCGGCGTCGCAGTAGGCCTTGGCCAGCTTCAGCTTGGCCGCCACGCCGGGCGCGGTGCTGCCGTAGTCCGCCACGGTTTTTTCCAGCGCTTCAATCGTGGGTTGCGCCAGCAGCTGCTCGGCAGCCTGGGCGGCCTGCCCGGCGCGGTTTCGCAGGAACACCGCGACGCCAACAGCCAGCAGCACGGACACGGCGAGGGTCACCAGCCATTTGACGCCGTTTTCCCGGATCCACAACCAGGCGGGGATCAGATCTTCGGGAACGTAGGCCGGAATCGTGGTGGAGATCTCGGCGGGTGTTTTCTGCAGTTCGCTCATGTTCAGTTTCCCATATCCCTGCGGCGGTGCATGCGCCAGCGGCCGGCATCGCGCCGTGAAGGGCGTTGTTTATCCTTTTTTCAGGCCCGAAAAGCAAGGTTATTCACCAGCCTTGACTTCCCGTGCTGAAACCGCTTCCATATGGGCTTCATCCAATCAACAGGAGCAGTTTTCATGGCCAAGATCGTGTTCATCGGCGCCGGCAGCCTCGGCTTCACCCGCGGACTGGTTCGCGATTGCCTGACGTTTCCCAGCATGCGCGATGCGCAGTTTGCGCTGGTCGACATTGATCCCGGCCGCCTGGAGATGTCCCGCCAGGCCTGCCAGAAACTGGTGGATGCCGGTAGCTACCCGGCCAGGGTCACAGCCACCACGGACCGCAGGAAGGCGCTCGATGGCGCGGATGCCGTGATGATCACCATCCTGGCCGGCGGCGTGGATGTCTGGCAGTATGACGTGACCATCCCCAGGAAGTTCGGCGTGGATATCAACGTCGGTGACACGCGCGGACCGTCCGGGATCTTCCGCGCCCTGCGCACCATCCCCGAGATGCTGGCCATCTGCCGCGATGTCGAGCGGCTCTGCCCCGGCGCCGTGGTCCTGAACTACACCAACCCCATGGCCATGCTCTGCCAGGCCATGCAGAAGACCACGCGGGTCAATGTCACCGGCCTCTGCCACAGCGTGCAGGGCACAGCCGGCATGCTCGCCGGGTGGGCCGGCGTGCCCGCCGATGAGGTGGACTACGTCTGCGCCGGCATCAACCACCTCGCCTGGTACACCCGCTTTACGCACCAGGGGCGCGACCTCTATCCCGTGCTGCGCGAAAAGGTCCGCAGCGACAAGAAGATCTACAACACGGAGCAGGTCCGCAACGAGCTCTTCCTGGCGTTTGACTACTATGTCACCGAGTCCAGCGGACACAACTCCGAGTACAACTGGTGGTTCCGCAAGCGCCCGGATCTGATCAAGAAGTACTGCACCTCCGGAACCGGCTGGAACCCGGGCGTGCATGCGTACATCCTGGATGAATACCGCAGGGCCGGCAAGACCTGGAAGAAAAGCTTCAAGGAATGGATCGACAGTCCCGAGTGGAATGACCCGGCGCAGGTGGCGAAGAAGCTGGCGCGCGGCCACGAATATGCGTCCTTCATCACCAATGCCTGGCTGGGCCACGAGCCCTTCCGCTTCAACGGCAACGTGCTCAACACCGGCCGCATGGTCACCAACCTGCCGCAGGACTGCTGCGTGGAGGTCCCGGTGCTGGCGTCGCGCGGCAACCTGCAGGCCATGTACGTCGGCGACCTGCCGCGGCAGGTGGTGCCGATCACATCGCTCAGCGCCACCTGCGAGACCATGGCCGTCGAAGCTGCCATCACCGGCAACCCGCACCTGGTCTTCCAGGCCATTGCCTCGGATCCGCTGACCGCTGCCGTGCTTTCGCTGGCCGAGATCCGCGAGATGGTCAACGCCATGCTTAAGCAGAACCGTGACCACCTGCCGCAGTTCAAGACGTTTACGGCCTAGGAATCGCAGGCGGCCTCTGGCCGCGTGCGGTTCCTGTTTTGGGGCGGGGCCGTTGGCCCCGCCGGTGAACCGCAGTCCGAAAGATGCGCGGCAATTCTGGGTTGACGACCGAACTGTTTGCAGACGCTGATTGCCACCCAAATCTACGGCTAAGGACGACGCGTCATTTGCGAACTACCCTTTTGCACCTTGCCCGCTTGGCGTCGCGGAGCTCCGCCCGCCAAAATGCGTGAACAAGAAACACGTGAAGATGCATCCTGGAGGGCGGAGCTCCG
>JBAWXQ010000020.1:0-22369 GCA_037144015.1 bacterium | reverse complement strand
TAACCGGGCAAGCCGTGGTGCGCGCCCGGGCGTATGCCCGGGCCGGCGTGGACATTTTGTGCCTTGGTGATGACGTCGGGATGCAGTCGAGCCTGATGATGCAGCCGGAGTGCTATCGCGACTGGCTCAAACCCCGTCTGGCGCGGGTCATCGCCGCGGCCCGGGCCGAGAATCCGCAACTGCTGGTCTGGTATCATTCGTGCGGACATATCCTGCCTGTGATCGACGACCTGATCGAGGCTGGCGTGGACATTCTCAACCCGATCCAACCGGAGAGCATGGACTTCGCGCAGGTACATGCGCGCTGGGGGGACCGGCTTTCCTTGCACGGAACCATTGGCACGCAAACGACCATGCCTTTTGGAACACCTGCCGATGTGCGCGCGACCGTACACCGGCACCTGCGCCTGGCCGGGAAGCGGGGTGGGCTTCTTTGCGCGCCGACGCATGTGGTGGAACCGGAAGTGCCGTGGGAGAATATTGAGGCCTACCTGGCAGCTTGCCGGGAGTTCGCGCCATAAAGAGGGGAAATTGAAACGCATGAAGAGCATGGTTCGCTATCATCTGCGCGTCACGTTGACGCCTGATCACCACCGGCAGGAGGAGCAGGCGCTGTGGCAGGTCATCCGCAAAGCCCGGGTCGACGAGGTCATGTTCTTTGTGCCGCATGCCGAGGAGCGCTCAACCGGCCTGGGTACGGACGCGGAGAATGCAACCATGGCGCGGCTGCTGGCGCCGGTTTTCCGGCGCCTGCGCCAGGCTGGCATCGCCCCCTCGATCAATTTTTGGTGGACCGTGGCGTTCAGCGAGTTTGCCGGCCTGCGGCGCGATCAGCACCATCAGTTCGATTTCCGCTGGGCCGTGAGCACGGACGGCCGCACGAGTGTCGCTGTGGCCTGTCCGGCCTGCCCCGCTTGGCGTGCGCAGGTCGGGAAGATGTACCAGACCTATGCCGCGCTCAAGCCGGCCCGGATCTGGATTGATGACGACGTGCGCATGACCCTGCGCGCGGACATGCACTCGCCCTGTTTCTGCGAGGCCTGCCTGGAGGAGATGACGCGGCGGACCGGGCGCACCTTCACGCGCCCGGAACTGTTGGCAGCCATCCTCGCCGATGCGCCCAACCCGGTGCGCGCCGCCTGGCTCGATTACCAGGGCGACTTGGAACGTGACATCGTCGCAGGGCTCGCCCAGGCGGTGCATGCAATCAGCCCGGAGACGGCGATGGGGCTCATGCATTCCAGCTTCGAAATCCATGCCGCCGAAGGGCGGCGGTGGGCGGAGCTTGTGGCTGCACTGGGAACGCCGGCGCCCATGTGCCGGCCCGGCATGGGGCCGTACATGGATACAACGGGGCCCGACTTTGCCGGCGGCCTCAGCGGCATGCGCCTGGAGCAGGCCGCGTATCCGGCGGGCACGCAGATTGCCCCGGAGATCGAGAACTACCCGCAAACGCCCTTCACGAAATCCGTTGCCTTTGTGCGGGCGGACCTGGAAATGGCCCAGCTGTGCGGCATCCGCGAGATGACTTTTTCGATCTACCGCTTCGGCGGCCGGCTGGACCTCGAAACCCGACGCGAAGACATTTGGAGCGTGCGCCTCGGAGCGCTCAAGCCGCGCCTGCAGGCGATCGCTGACCTCGGGATCACGCGCGACCAGATGCGCGGCGTGGGTCTGTGCTGGCACGAGGAGGTCTGCCGCCACGTGCGCGGTGTGGCACAGGAGCCCAAGCCGATCTTCCTCTACCGTGAGCGACCGTGGGATCAGGCACTGCCCTTGATGGGGATGGCCACGACGTATGTCACCGGCGAGATCACGGCCTTTGCCGGCGAGCAGCTTGCGGCGCTGTCGGACGAGGAGCTGCGCGCGTGTTTCAGCCGGGGCGTGCTGTTGGACGCACGCGCCGCTGAGGCGCTGCTGCAGCGCGGCAAGGGCGCATGGGCCGGGATAGCCGGCCGCCTGCCCGATGTCGCGTCCAGCCAGGAAACCATCGAGGATGCCCGCTTCGGCGGTCTGGCCGGCGACATCATCAACCTGCGCTGGTGCGGTCAAGCCTGGCAGTTCAACTGGCAGCGCGGTGCGCGAGTCGTTTCGCAACTGCGCGGCTATGATGGCAACGTCCGCGGGCATGGCGTCACGGTGTTCGAGAATCGCCTCGGCGGCCGGGTGGTTGTGTATCCGTTCGACAGTCAGGTGCGCAGTGTTGTCGGCCTGGGCATCGCCTTTCCGCCCATGGTGTCCCCCTCGTTCCTGAACCGGCCGCGGCAGGCGCAACTGCTGGACCTGCTGGAGTGGGCCGGCGGAAAGCCGCTGCCTCTGGTGGTGCCGGAGTCGCCGACAGTGTATCCCCTGCTGGCCGAGCAACCCGGGCGGTTGGTCGTCGGCGTGGCCAACCTGCTGGCCGATCCGATTGCCTCACTGACCCTGCGCCTTCGCACGCCAGCCTTCACTGTCCGGCGGGTGCGCGCGCTCGACGCGGCCGGTCGCTGGAAGACGTGTCGCGCCACAATCGGCAAGCCGTCAAAAGGCGCCGTCACGATCCGGACCGGCGTGACGCTGAACTACCTCGATGTGACCGTGCTGATCGTGGACTAGCAGCCTGTCGGACTTCGCCTTGCGGAGGCACAAGCCGTCTGCCGACCCCGCTGCTAGTTGAGCCACCCGCTGTCAGCGGGTGGCGAAGACTCAAGTACCGACTGCAAATGCGTGCTACTATTTTGCTAGCGACTTCTTTTGATCCTTAGCGCCTCCGGCGGTAAACTTTGAAGTTAATGAGCTAAGAACGCCCTGTTACAACACATCCTATGGAGTCGCACACCGATGAACCCGACAGCAAACGGACTTGAGCGCGGCCGCCGGGCCGGGCTTGGCAAGGCCAAAACGTTTTACAGCGAGATGGAGGCCCAGTTCACGTTCTGGCACACGCTTCATCCCACGGCGGCGGACATGGATTTTGCCTCCACCATCCGTGAGCTGGACCGGAAGCGGCTTGCAGATGAGCCGAGCCTGGCACAATTCCCCGAACTCCGCGGTCATGCGGAGCTGCTGCGGGGCGAGCGCCAGGGGTTCATGGAGGCATCCGGGCTCGATGAGACCGCGACCGCCTTTTTCTATTCGTCCGACTACTTTCTGCGCCGGCCTCTGAACGCGCATCACCTGGCGCGCTACGAGCTGGTGACCGCCCCGGACGCCGGCTGCACCAACGTGTTCGTGCCCGGCGGCGCAGAAGGCGTGACCATCGGCGACAACCGGGATATCGCGCTCCCCAAAGACATGGACCTGTACAAGAATTGGCGGCCGGATGACCTGTTTGCGCGCAACCGCGATGGCGTGCACTGGTCGCAGGGCGCGGTCTCGGCGGCCGTGCTGCTGGACGACGAACCGTCCTGCTCTTTTCCGGCCGACCCGTTCACCTACACGCATCTGATCCCCCGCGAATGCTTTGAGAACATCGACGTGTTCATCGAGTTTCTGACCCGCTTCAACGAGTTTTGGGGACCGGGAAACCGCATCCTGGTGGACAAAAAGCTGAACGCGGTGGCTGTCGACAAGAGCAATTGCCGCGTGGCCTTCCGCATGCCGACTGTCAACGGCGCCGTGGCCGTGACCGCCTGCGCCTACCTGGACGACCAGATGAGCGCGCACCAGCTCGAGCGCGCCGCCCGCGCCGCCAAGATCAAGGGCGAAACGATCGACGACAGCCTCGACTACAACTACCACCTCGGCTCGAGAAAACGCTACCAGCGCCTGGTTGGGCTCGCCGAGGCCGCGGCAAAGGGCAAGCCGTCGATCCGGGACCTGCTCGACATTGTGTCGGATCACGCTGTGCCGTACCCGGACCGCGTCTGCCTGGCAGGCGAGTCGAGGAACTACCCGCACCGCAACCCGAACGAAAACTGGTCCATCATTCAGCACGCCGCCGTGATCTCCGGTCCAAACCAACGGGCGCTGTACCGCTCGGTGCAGAGCCGCGAGACGCTCCAGGCGGTCTACGAATATCCGGCCAAACTGCTGCTCGCTCCCGGCGTGCAGATGAAGCCGGAGTGGCAGGCGGACATCAGAAACGCATAAAACGAAGGCACAAGGCAAGGACACCGAGAGCACAGAGAGGAACAGAGACCACAGAGAAATACCTGACTGCGGCCGGCGATCCGGCCGCAGCAGCATGAATTTCGCTCTGTGCTCTCATCGTTCTCTCAGTGGCCTCCGTGTCCTTTCACTTGGATGATCCAAGATACATACGAAAACATGTATCATGTGCGAAGGCTCAAGCAGCCTCTTCAGACTCAAGGAGACCCAACCCATGCAACGCGGTGAAATCCGGCTCTACAACGAAACCCTGGCCGACCTGTCGAACTACCTGCTGACGCGGGGCGTGCCGCTGCCGCCTGGTGCGGTGCGCAATCCGGACCGGTTGCGCGTGGTCAACGCCAGGGGCAAGGTGCTGGCCAGTGCGGGCAAGGTGCTGCAGCGGCGGGCGGACGGCAGCATCGAGTGGCTGCTCATGGACATCCTGGCGCCGCTCGGCGGACAGGAAAAGACATCGATCTTCATCGAGCCGGCATCTGGCCGGCAGCCGGCGGTGAAGAACCCGGTCAAACTGGTGAAGCAAGGCCGGCAGATTACGCTCTCCAACGGGCACAGCTCCGTGACGGTCTCTGGCGAGGGCGGGTCCCTGGTTCGCAAGTTGATGGTGAACGGCCGCACGATTGTGGGCGAGGGGATGCTGGTAGATTTGGAGTGTGTGGATGCGGGCGGCAAGATCCACCGCGCCAGCCTTGCAGGCGCGTACAAGATGACGGTCCCTCACCGCAACCCGCTGCGCACAGTGGTCATGCTGGAGGGCAGGCACGAGGCGCGCGACGGCGCAACCTTCATGGATTTCGCGCTGCGCTTTACGCTCACGGCCAACAGCCCGGATGTGAAGATCGAGCATACCTTCTACTGTCGCGAGCCGCGCGAGGGGAAGATTGCCGTCCGCTCCATGCGGCTGATCATGCCCACAACCATGGACGGCGGCGCGACCAAGCTGCTGCGGCAGAGCACCCGCGGCTACGACTGCGTGTGCCAGGATCTGGAAGTGAAGGAAAACATTGAGCTCGTAGCCTCCGGCACCGGCGACCTGGACAGCTACAAGGACCCGGGCGCCGGCGTTGCGCACCAGTCCGCCGGCGGCGCGGTCTTTCTCCGCAATCCGGACAGCTTCCATGAGAACTGGAGTGAGTACCCGTTCCAGATGCGGCCGGGGCAAAGCTCCGGCTTCCGCACCTGGCACGCCAGCGTCGGCATGCGCCATGTCCTGCCGGGCGTCGGCTGGAAGCAGAAGGATTTCACGCTGGTGACGACCTTCGAGCATTTCCGTCAACTCCATCCCAAGGCCATCGACATCGACGAGAGCCAGATCACCTGGTCAATCTGGCCAGCCTGGGCCTCCCCGATGCAGGTCGTGCAGGGCGTCTCAAAAAGCCACAGCTTCTGGATCACGGGAGAAAAGCGCGCCCTGGACATGGACGAGGTGATCGACGTCCTCGGCCGCTGGGAATGCGGCTACGTCGAGCCGGTGGACGTCTCCTTTGACCCGGCCTGGCCGGCGTTTTGCCAGGTGCTCGACTGCCAGCACCTGCTCGCGTACCAGCCGGAAAAGTACCCGCTGCTGGAGAATCTGATCGAGGTGGCACCCGCGGCCGGTAATCCGGGACGCCACACCTACGACCGCATGCCGGCAACCGGCATGTTTAATTTCGGGGATAACGTGGGTGGCGGCATCGCCGGCAGCACCGATTCCGGCACGTGCGATAATAACGAGGACGACACCCGGGTGTTTTTCCCGCTGCAGCAGTTCCTGCGCACCGGCCACACCTACTGCTGGGACTTCGGCAAGGAGATGGCCCGGCATCACATGGAGGTGGACTTCTGCGAGTGGAGCACCGAGGACCGCCGGCGCGGCGGCCTGATCGCGCACACCGGCGGGCACTTTATCGGCTGCGTCTATCCCAGCCATCAATGGGCCGAGGGGTTGCTGGCCTACTACTACATGTCTGGCGATGAACGCGCCCGGAAGGCCGTCATCGGTTGCGGCGACAACAACGTCTGGTGGGCTTACAACAAGACCGAGCTCACCTGCTGCGACGGACGCGAGGCCGGCATGCCGCTGGTGAATCTGGCCGCCGCCTATCGCCTGACGCGCGACAAAAAGTACATCCAGGCCGCGCAGCACATCATCAAGAACTTCTTCCACAAGTGGATGAAGAAATACGGCACGTTCAAGTATCCGTACCCGCAGAGCTGGCAGAAGGTGCCGCACAAGCTGATCACCGGCTACGGCGACTGGTCCAGCTTTGCCGGCCTCTACCGCCTCTGGGAGGTTACCGGCGAGGAGGAGTTCCGCACTCTGGGCGTGAAGATGCTCAAAGACAGCGTCAAGCCCGGCTCATTCAGCTTGAACGACATCCGCGGCATGGACTTCTTTGCCGCCTGGGCGCTCGGTCGCATGACCGGAGACATGGACGACGTGTTCGAGCGCGTTGCCCGCGCGGTGCCCATGCTGCTGCGGCGCGGCGGCCATCCGCTGCGCCGCCTGCACTTTCTCAAGGAGATGGATGTGCGCGGCCTGATCGATGAGCAGCAGGTCGGCAACCGCCCCGGCGCAATCTGAGCGGGAAGGTTTGTCACATGCTGTACAAGGACGACTGGGACGAGTGCAGGCAGTGGCAGGCTGCGTGGCTGCGCGGTGAGGACGCCGCGCATTGGGCGCTTGGGGTCCTGGCGCCACGGGAACGGCCGCTCACCGTGCCGCCGCCACCCCCCCGGCCACAGGAGCCGCGCCAAGCCTGGCTGGACTACGAAGGCAATTTGGCCCGGGCACAACTGCCGTTTGCCAGCATGTTCTGGGGCGGGATTGACCACCCGTACATCACGGCCAACCTCGGCCCCGGGAGCCTGAGCCTTTTCCTCGGTGCCAAGCCGGGCTTTGGCCCGGATACCATCTGGCACGAGCCGTGTTTTGACGATCCCGCCAAGGTGGATCTGGCGTTCAATCCTGACAATGAATACTGGCAGTGGACGCGCAAGGCGCTGGCGTACTACAGGGCGGCCGCTCGGGATCGGTTCCTGGTGGCCATGCCGGACCTGACCTCGGGGCTGGATTGTCTGGCTCAGCTTTTTGGCACACAGCCGCTGTTGATGTTCCTGCTCGAGTGTCCGCAGGAAATACACCGGCTGCTGCACCAACTCGAGAAGATTCACGACCGGGTGTACGACGAACTGCGCAAGATCATCGTCGACGACCACGGCGGCAATGCCGTGCCGGTGTTCCAGATCTGGGGCCCCGGCCGGACGCTGGTCACGCAATGCGATTTTTCGGCCATGATTTCGCCGGACATGTTTGCCGAGTTCGTCATGCCGGGGTTGGAGCACCAGTGCTCCCGGGTGGATCACAGCGTCTATCACCTGGACGGCCCGGCGGCTTTGCGGCACCTGCCACTGTTGCTCGGTGTTCGCAGCCTGACAGCCATTGAGTGGACCCCCGGCACGCCAAACCCTTACGCCGCCGATCTCTGCTGGTGGGATAAGGTCTGGAAACCGGTGTACGCGGCGGGGAAGCGGGCGCATGTCTGGGCCGTGCCTCCGGATCAGATCGCGCCCTTCCTTGGAAAGTTCGGCCGGCAGGGCACGCTCATCACGACGGGGTGCGAAAGCGAAGCGCAGGCGCGGCAGTTGATTCGGGAAACAGCATAGCAGTGTAGAAAAGGAAGATTATATACATGGCAAAGAAAACGGTATTGACTTCCAAAGAGCGGGTCCGCCTTTCCTTGAACTGGCAGGAACCGGATCGGGTGCCGATTCAAGTCTATCTTACGCCGGAGATGGAGCAGCGGCTTAACCGGCATTTCACCCGTACGGCTGGCGTGGCCGCGAGCATCCAGATCGAGCCGGGCATCATGGCCTCTTCCAACGAGGTTGTCTTGCGAAAGCTCGGGGTCGATTTCCGCGGCATCTGGCCGGCCTACCGGGGGCAGCGCCAGCCGCCGCGCGACGGCCTGACCTTCATCGAGATGGGGCTCGACATCCTCGATGCCATGCAGCCCGAGCCCGTGGGCATGGATCCGGAAACCATCCGGAAACTGTGCAGGGGCAAGCTCGCCTTTTGCGGCCTGATCAGCACGCAGCAGACCCTGCCCTACGGCAGTGTCGAGGATTGCCGCCGCGAGGCGCGCCACCGCCTCGACGTGATCGCCCCGGGCGGCGGCTACATCTTTTCGCCGGCCCACTGCATCCAGCCGGACACCCCGCTTGAGAATGTCCTGGCCATTTACGAAGAGGCACTGGGGCATTCACTAACCTAACCTGGCCAGAAAGAGAACGGTTCATGAAAAATGAATCCTACGGAATATTGCCTGACGGCCGGGCCGTCACCCGCTACACCCTGACGAACCGTGGCGGGATGATCCTGCGCGTCATCAACTACGGCGCCATCGTGACTGAACTCCATGCGCCGGACCGCGACGGCGTGCTGGCCGATGTCGCGCTGGGTTACGACAGCCTGACCCGGTACCTGGAGAACAAGCCCTATTTCGGAGCAATCATCGGCCGCGTGGGCAACCGCATCGGCCAGGCCAGATTCACGCTGGATGGTCAAACATACACCCTGGCGCAGAACAACGGCCGGAATCACCTGCACGGCGGGCTCAAGGGGTTCGACAAGGTGCTGTGGCACGGCGAGGCGGTGCAACGTGCCGGCGCCGCGGGCGTGAAGTTCACCTACCGCAGCGTGGACGGCGAGGAAGGCTATCCCGGCAATCTCGATTGCGCGGTGACGTACTGGCTCGGCGATGACGACAATGCGTTTGAGATCGAATACGCCGCCGTGACCGACAAGGCCACGCCGATCAACCTCACCAACCACAGTTACTTCAACCTCCGCGGTCACAACAGTGGCGCGATCCTGGACCATGAACTGCTGATCAACGCGTCGCATTTCACCCCGGTCGACGCAACACTCATTCCCACGGGCGAACTGCGCGCCGTCACGGGGACGCCGATGGATTTCACCACCCCCGCTCGCATTGGCGCCCGGCTCAACGCCGATGACGAGCAACTCCGGTTTGGCGGCGGCTACGATCACAACTGGGTGCTCGACAAAACCAGCCCCGGCGAACTTTCGCTGGCGGCGCGGGCGCACGAGCCGCAATCGGGGCGCGTCATGGAGGTCTGGACCACCGAGCCCGGCGTGCAGTTCTATGGCGGCAACTTTCTCGACGGCAGCAGCGTCGGCAAGGGTGGGGCAGTTTACCATCGCCGGAATGGGCTTTGCCTGGAAACCCAGCATTTCCCTGATGCCGTGAACCAACAGGGGCGCGCATGCTGGCCTTCGGTCATTCTACGACCGGGCGAAATCTATGCCCAGCGAACCAGTCATCGATTCTCCTGCACGAAATAATCGATCCGCTGCGGCCGCCACGGAGGGCGGCCCTCCAGAACGGTGCGGACGCTGGAGGGCCGGGTTCTGTCCCGGCCGCGGTCCTCGGTATGGCCGCCACGGAGGGCGACCCTCCTGTTCCGTTTGTCAAGCACGTGCTAGTTTTGGTCAAGCGGCATGCCTTGTTTTACGACCGTGCGTGTGTAAACCTAATCGCACGCGAAGATTGACCCTGGGAACCTGTCGGACTCAGGCTTTCGTTTGATTGTTTATTACACTAACTTTGGAACTTGGCGGTGGCTTCCCCTGACTAGCAGTCTGGTCGGGAGACGGGTTGTGTTTTTACAAGGTTAAGCCCGACTGACTGCTAGCGCTGTTGTGCCTGGCTCGTCGCGTTCGTTTTCAGCAAGTGGACCTCCTGCACAAGGACTTCAGCATGATCCGCAGCGGTTTAGCTTCTGTCACCTTTCGCAAACTCGACTGCGTAGCGGTGGCGCGTCTGGCGCGCACGGCTGGCCTGGCCGGCATTGAGTGGATTGGCGATGCCCACGCGCCGGCGGGTGATCTGCGCATGGCGCGTGAGGCGGCGTCGGCAACGGCTGACCAGGGCCTGGCAGTCGCCGGATACGGTTCCTACTTCCGCGCCGGCGAGAAGCGCGCGGATCTGCCGGAGTTTGCGCGCGTGCTCGAAAGCGCCGTGGCACTCGGCGCGCCGGTGATCCGTTCCTGGGCCGGCCTGCGCCCGTCGGCGCAAGCCGATGCCGCCTATCGCGCCAGGGTTGTGAAGGAGCTGATCGAAGCCGGTGCGCTCGCCCGGGCCGCGGGGAAGAAACTGGCACTCGAATACCATGCCGGCACGCTCACCGACGACGACGCCTCGGCCCTGACGCTGGCGCGCGAACTGGAGGGCTCGAACGTAGATTTTTACTGGCAGCCGCACAACCACAATCTGGCCGACAATCTCGCGACCTTGCGGCAACTCGTGCCGCGCCTCGTGAACCTGCATGTTTTTCAATGGCAAGCCAGCGCCACGGGTCAGGATCGCCGCCCGCTCGCCGAAGGCGCCGCCGAGTGGCCGCAATACCTGTCCACGCTGGACCAGAGCCGCGACTATTATGCGCTGCTGGAATTTGTGCGCAACGATCAGCCCGAGCTACTCCACGCCGATGCCGCCACGCTCAATGGCTGGCTGGCGGCATTGGGTGGAACTCAAATGACGAAATAGTAAAATGATGAAAACCCCCAGGAAGATTCGAGTCGGTGTCGTAGGCGTTGGTCGAGGACAGACCTTTATGCACCAGGCATCGGCTGCAGGTCTGGAACTCGTCGCCATCTGCGACACATGGAAAAAACGGCTCATGGAAGTCGGTAAGCAATACCGGATTGCCACCTACACTGATTTCGACAAGTTTCTCGATCATGACCTGGACGCGGTGGTGCTGGCCAATTACTTCCACCAGCATGCGCCGTTTGCCATCCGGGCGCTGGCCGCCGGCAAGCATGTGATGAGTGAATGCGCCGCCTGCGGCACGCTGGCGGAGGGGGTTGTACTCTGCCGCGCAGTTGAGAAGAGCGGCAAGATCTACATGTTCGCGGAAAACTATCCGTACACCGCCTTCAACATCGAGATGGCGCGGTTGTATAAAGCCGGCGAGATCGGCCGGGTGCTGTATGCCGAGGGCGAATATAATCATCCCATGTCGATGGAAGCAATGCAGTCGATCGCTCCGGGGATCAGCCACTGGCGCAATAACCTGCCCGCCACCTACTATTGCACGCACGCCCTGGCGCCGCTGATGACGATCACCGATACCCTGCCGAAGCGGGTGACCGGTTTCGCCATCCCGCTGGCGACGGACAGCCGCAAGCCCCGCCTGTGGAAGCAGCAGGATGCGGCGGGCCTCATTCTCGCCACCATGGATAACGGGGCCGTGTTTAAACTGCTCCAGTTTGGCCTCCCGGGACACAGCATCTTCTACCGCCTGCACGGCGAGTGTGGCCTGATGGAGACCGGCCGCGGACCCGGCTACTGGGGCCCGGGTAACGTGCGCATCGTGCATGACGAATGGGATTTAAAAAAAGGGCAGACGCCGGAGAGCAGCTACTACCCGCAGTTCCCGGATTGGGCGCAGGCCGCATTGAAAGCCGGTCACGGCGGCGGCGACTGGTTCACCAACCACTACTTTGCCGAAGCCATCCGCAGCGGCCAGCAACCCTACCTGAACGTCTACCGTGGCGTGGCCATGTCCGTCGTGGGGATTTTGGCTTGGAAGAGCGTGATGGACCACGGCAACAGTTACGAAGTTCCCGACTTCCGCAAGGAATCGTCCCGCCGGAAATGGGAAAACGACACCTGGAATCCGCTGGACCTGGACAATCCGATGGCCCCGCCAGTGGGCTCGCGCGGCAAGCGGGAAGTCCTTCCCGAAGGGCTCAAGGCTGCCCGGGCAATCTGGAAGCGGAGCGGTCGCCCATGACCACCACACGCGGATTCAGCGAATTTGACGCTCGGTGGCAGTCCAATGCCCAACTGGCCCGCGACACGATCGCCTTGCGCCCGACGCAGGGCATCCCCACCTGGCTGTTCCAGACCATGCAGTGGTCGCAACTGGAAAGTCTATCCGGCAACCCGCCGGGAAGTTATCCAAAGGAACCGGGCCGGGTCTGCCTGGACTTCATGCTCAAGGGACCCTATGGCGGTTTCTTCACCTTTCCCGGCTTTCTCTACTATCACTACGGCTATGAAAATTACTTCATGGCCTATGCGCTCTACCCGGAGGTGATCGAACGGGGCTTCACAATTCATGCCGACACCTCCGTGGTGTATAACCGCATCGCCGCCCGCGCCATTCTCGAGGGCCACCTGCCAAGGTTGATTCGCCTCGATCATGACATGGCTGATTCGCGCGGCACGTTGGTGGACGTGAAGACGCTGGACCAACGCTGGTTCCCGCACTTCGCCCGTGCGATCCAGCCGTTCATGGATGCGGGTATCCGGCTGATCTGGCATTGCGACGGCAACCTCTTGGAGATGGTGCCGCGGCTTCTGGAGGTTGGTATCGGCGGTTTTCAGGGATTCCAGTATGAGGACGGCATGGACTACGAGCGGATCTGCCAGATGAAGACCCGCGACGGCGGCGACCTCTTCATTATCGGTGGCGTTTCGGTGACCACCACCTTGCCGCTGGGCAAGCCGGCGGAGGTCAAACGCGAGATGGACTGGCTGGTCGCGAAGGGGCCGAAGGTCGGGCTGATGCTCGGCTGCAGCAGTTCCATCGCCCCCGGCGTGCCTCTGGAGAACATGAAAACCCTGATCGATGGGTTCGCACATTACCGGCAGCATGGGCGCGGCTGAAGAGGAAGGAATGCGCATGACCCTGGAACACATCTCTCGTGGCACGACGCTGCTCACGGCGGCGCTTTGCCTGCTGGCAAACAACGCGACAACGGCTGCTGAGCCGCCGGCCGGCACGAAGATCGTCCATCCGGCAGACGGCGCGATCATGGTCTATGTGCCAGCCGGCGAGTTCACCATGGGGCTCGACGAAGCCGAGGCCGATCAGATCGCCAAGGACTTGGGGTACAGGAAGGCTGACGATCTTTGGGCCTGGGAAGCGTATCCGAAGCACAAGATCCAGGTGCCGGGCTTTTTCATTGATCAGTGTGAAGTGACGGTCGCGCGCTGGCAGAAATATATCCAGGCGACCGGCGCCGTTCTGAAGTCTACGGAAACATCCCGCCACTTCGACAAGCCTGCCGAACAATCGCTGCCCGCCGCCGAGATCCCCTGGAACGACGCGAAGAAGTACGCGGCCTGGGCTGGTAAGGCGCTCCCCACCGAGGCGCAGTGGGAGAAGGCCGCGCGCGGCACGGACGGACGGCTCTATCCGTGGGGGAACGAGCCGCCCACGACTGCTCGCGGGCACTTTGGCACAAAGGACAAGACACCGGACCTCTACACCACCGTCGGCAGTTATCCCCAAGGCGCCTCGCCGTGCGGCGCGCTGGACTTGTTGGGCAACCAGTACGAGTGGACCGCTGACCGGCTGGTGCCGTATCCCGGCAATCCCCAGGCGGACAAGATGAAGGCGTATGGCGACGGCTCGCTCGTCTGCGCACGCGGCGGTTCGTGGTATCACGGCTGGATCGGTTTCTATGCGGCCAAGCGCTTCGGCCTGAAGCCGGACGAAACCTACTACCACATCGGTTTCCGCACGGTCTGGTCGCCGCCGGCCGGATACTTCGAGTCCGATGCCTTCCGCAGCGCGCGCGTGCCGCCGTTCAAGGTTCTGCCGGCAACGGCCTATCACATCCTGCCGGAAACAACGACCGAGGAGTCTGGCTATTTTTCGCTTTGCGAAGGCCGGAACGGCAAGATCTACGTCGGGTCCGCCGCCTACGGCCGCGATTCCTACCTAGTCGAGTTCGACCCGGCGACCGAAAAAATGCGAGTCGCGTTGGACACGCATAAGCTGGTCGGGTTGCCGCTGACGCCGACCGGTTACGCGGCGCAGTCCAAGATCCATACCCGTAACTTTGTCGGGCCATCGGGGAAAATCTATCTGGGTTCGAAGCAGGGGTATCCCTCGGCAAAGGAGAAGGAAACCGGCCAGATCCCCATCTATCGCGGCGGGTATGTCATGACCTTTGATCCGGCCACCGACGCCGCCGCCAACCTCGGCATGCCCATGCCATTGGGCGACCCGCGCCTGCCGAAGGAGGCGAAGGAAGGCGAAGGCGTGATCGATGTCGCCGCCGATGAGGCGCGCGGCCTGCTCTACGTCATTACGGCGGAACACCAGCACTGGATGCTCTTCGACACCCGCCACCCGGAGAAAGGCTACCGCGACCTCGGGCCTATTCTGCGTAACCAGCCGAACACACTGATCGACGGGCAGGGGCGGGCGGCGGCCATCACCGAGGATTACCGCGTCGCGCGCTATGATCCTGCTGCGGACAAGGTCACGGTTGTCGAACTGCTGGTTGAGGGGCGTCCGTTCCGTGACGTCATCGGGCCAACCGCCCTTCATCCCGACTGGCGATTGGCGGCCGATGGACGCACCGCCTACCTGCAACTGCTCAATGACGCGCGCCTGTTTTCGCTCGATCTCAGCGGCGCCGCCGGCCAACCGGTTATTGCCCGGTCGCTCGGCAACCGCATCTCCGGCAGGAATCCGGACTCCCGCGGTGCGCTCAGCATCGGCCCCGATGGCCGCGTGTACTCCGTTGTGCGCATCGACAACGACACCGGCTTTGGCAGCGGCTACCTGCACCATCTGGTCCGCTACGACCCGCGCCAGCAGCAGATGGAGGACCTTGGGGTGCTGACCGTGAAGAACCCGCAGTTCTTCGACTTCAAGGCGCCCGCTGTCTTGAACCCCGACGGAACCGGGCGGCCCACCCATGGGTTTCACACCTTGCCCGACGGCACGCTTACGCCCTTGCATCATCACATGGCCTGCACCGTGGCGCACGATGGCACAATGTACGTAACGATCATTTATCCCTTCACGCTCCTGAGGGTTCCGACGATATGAAACTACAGAACTTTGAACATACCCGCGCGGAGTTGGTCGCAGCTTTCCAGCGTAAACTTGCCGAAACGCCCGCGTGGAAGGGCCAACGCATCAAACTATCCTGGAGCAACTGGGGGTTCGGGATCGAAGGATTGGAGGACACGGCGCAACGCCTGGAACGGAACGGCGTCGAGTGGATCGAGTTGCATGGCAATCGCTACGGCAACGACCTGGGCTACCGCGCTCAGGACGTGCTGTCGACGCTGGGCCGTCACGGTATCCGGGTGGCCGGGGTCTGCGGTATGTTCGGCCCCGAATGCGATCTGTCCAGCAACTCGGGTATTGTGCGGCAGAACGCGATCGATTACATCCGCCGGAATCTCGACCTCTGCCAGGCAGTGGGCGGGTCGTACATGCTGGTCGTGCCGGGGGCTGTCGGGCGACCGCGCGCCTATGACGACTGCGAATTCGATCGCTCCGTAGAATCGCTGGGTATCGTGGCCGAGGGCCCCCGCTTTGCGACCCCGGAACCGCTCGGTCCCGGCGGCGACCCGTACCCGGCTATGTTCGGAAAGCCGGACCCGGCACTTTTGGACAAACTGGTATCCGATACGGTCCGCTACTGGCGCGACCGCGAAGAGGCTGTTTTACGCGCCTGAGGTGTTTGGCTATATGAACCGGATGCCAATCTCCGGGTTAAACAAGGAGCACCTGATCATGAGTTCGACCATTGTTGACCCGTCTCGCCCGAAACTGACACCCCGGGAACGATTCCGCCGGCAGATGCATTACCAGACCATCGACCGCGGCGTGCACTGGGAGTTTGGCTATCTGGCGGAAACAATGGACCGCTGGCATCGGGAAGGATTGCCTGCGGAGATCACGGTGGGCGAAGGGTCGGGTTCGGTGGAATCCTATTTCGGCGTTGATTCCTGCCGCCAACTGCCGGTCATGATGCATGTTCATCCCGGTTGGAGTGGCGAGCGCAGGATACTGGAGAAGAAGGAGCATAGCGTCGTAATTCAGTATCCCGACGGCCTGATCTGCGAGGAAAAAAGCGACGGCATTCGAACCATCCCGCGCTACATCAAGTTTCCGATTGCCGACCGCAACGACTGGCAGCGATACAAGGAACGGCTCGACCCGAGCCATCCGGACCGGCAGAAAGTCGACTGGAAAAAAGTGGGTGAAGAAATGCGCCATGCCACCGAGCCGGTGGGGGTGTGGATCGGCAGTTTCTTTGGTTGGCCACGCGATTGGATCGGTTTTGAGAATCTTGCCATGATGACCTATGACGATCGGGAACTGGTCGAAGAGATCGTTGCCACGCTTGGCGATCTGTACTGCAGCCAGTTGGAAATGGCGCTGCGTGAGACGTCCGTGGACTTCGCCTGCGGCTGGGAGGACATCTGCTTCCGCAACGGCCCGATGATCAGCCCGGCCATGTTCAAGGAGATTGTCATCCCGCACGTCAAACGGGTCTGTGACATCCTGCGCCATCACGGTTGCGATGTGATCTGGACCGACTGCGATGGTGACATCCGCGGGCTGGTGCCCCTCTGGCTGGAGGCCGGACTAAACTGCATGTTTCCACTGGAAGTGCACCCCGGAAGCGATCCGGTGCTCCTGCGCCAGCAATACGGTCGGCAGATTCTCCTCCGCGGGGGCCTGGCCAAGTTTGAATTCAGCAAAGGACGCCGGGAGATTCTGGCGGAACTCAAGCGGGTGGAAAAGGTGTTCGAGGAGGGCGGATTTATCCCGCACGGCGATCATCGCATCCCGGAGGACGTGTCGTACGACAACTACAAGTATTACGTCCGCGAGAAACTGTCCATGATGGGCTGGAGTTCGGAGGACATCCGGGGTGTCTGGCCGTTGCGGAACTGTGGCCAGTGGGCAGGCGGGTAGGGACCAGCCGGCACGGTGGTATACCAGCGAACCGCAGATTGACGAATCTCGAACCGCAGAATCATGAAGTCAATTGCGCCCGTTTAGGCACGCAGGCCCACATGATTCTAAACTCTTCAATCGTCAATCTGCGGTTCGCCCCGGAAAATGGAATCGCGCTGGAGGGCCGGGCTCTGTCCCGGCCGCTGTCCAGTCACCGGCCTATACGGAGAGCAGTTAGTGGTGAGCAGGAATCAGAAAGCAAATGACAAATAGTTCGCAGATGCAAACAGCCACTGCCACGCACGAAAAATGTTCCGGGGAACACCTGCGGATTGAGTTGGCGGGCCGCTGGGAGCGCCACGTGGCCGGGGTGCTTGTCGATGTCGTGGAGGTGCCCTCCTCCCGGCCCCCCCTGGGCAGTTACCGGTTGCAGCGGGAGTTTTTGCTCCCCGCGCTGTCAACGGATCAACGCGCCATCCTGCACTTCGACGCCATCACGTACCACGGCACGGTCTGGTTCAACGGGCACCGTTTGGGCGAGATGGGGCCTTATGTCCCGTATGAATTCGATCTGACGCCGTATGCCGTGGCCGGCCGGAACGATCTGGCGGTGGCGATTGTGGACATCGGTGCAGGGCCGGACGGCGAGGGCGCGGCGGAAACCAGTGTCGGCTTAAACCCGGGGTGGGAGGGGTATGGCGGCATCATCCGCGACACCTTCATTGAAATTCGTCCAGCCGCGTTCATCGCCAATCTGCGCTTCTCCTATGTGCTGGCTGATGATTATTGTGAGGCAGCATGCCAGGCGCGGGTCTATTTTGCGGCTGCCCATCCGGCGCAAGGCTCCCTCCGGGTCTCGCTAAGCGATGGCGGCCGCGAAGTGGCCACGGTCACGCAGGCCGTGACGATTCCGGCCGGCGCAAGCGAGACCGATCTGTCATTCACGATTTCATCGCCAGAACTCTGGTCGCCCGAGTCACCCGCTTGTTATCGTCTGACCGCGAGCTTGCAGTCCGATGACGGGGTGGATGCATTTTCATGCATGACTGGATTCCGGTCGTTTGTGGTGCGCGGCAACTCCTTCGAGCTGAACGGGAAACCCGTTGTGTTGAAAGGGGTGTGCCGGCACGACCTGTGGCAGGATCAGGGCTTTACGCTGACCCGCGAGCAGATGGCGAAGGACATGCGCCTGATCAAGGCGCTGGGCGCCAACTTCGTGCGTCTGGTCCACTATCCGCATCATCGCCACGTAGTGGAACTTGCCGACGAACTGGGGCTGATGGTCAGCGAGGAACCCGGTTATTGGCAGGTCGATTTTGCCGTGGTCGATCGTAGCGTGATTGACGTGGGTTTGCGCGTACTGGAGCGGACCATCAGACGGGATTGGAATTCGCCCTCGGTGGTGGCCTGGTTTTTGGCGAACGAAAGCTTCAACACCGAGTCCTATATTCTCGAAGGTCGAGCGCTTTGCCGTTCCCTGGATGTCTGGCAACGTCCGGTCTCCCAGGCCGGCCCGATGGGCAAAGGGAACGGATTTCCGCCGAAGCAGGGCGTCGCGCAGTTTGATGGCATGGATTTCACCACTGCACACCCTTATACGCTTGAATTGGCGGCCTTCCGGCGTGTGGTGGACGCCCACGGCCCGGCTCGGCCGATTGTGTTTACGGAGTGGGGCGGCAAGACCTGTGGGTTCCCGCAAGCGACCGATTCCCTGCGCTGGGACACCGTGGACCATTTCCTGGACTTGATCGAGGATGGCAAGTTGGCCGGGCACTGCCTCTGGTCCTGGCAGGATCTGCCGGAGTTCGGGCGCATCGATGGCGAAATGTGTGAGGGTATTCTGGAAAGCGGCGTGGTCACGCAGGATCGACGCGATAAGCCGGATATCGTCGCGGTGATGGAACGGCTATTTCGTCAGGAGCGCAAGGCGCCCAGTCGGCCGGAGTACAGCGTGCCGGGTTGTACGCCTTGGACTGGCAATAGCCGCTTTATGCCCGTCTGCCTGCAGGCACTGGCCGAGTCGGAGCGTGGCGAGAAGGCCTGGTCTGACCTGGAGGCGCGCCTGGCGGCGGCCTGGCAGCAGCACTTCTGGGCCGCGGGGCAGCAACACTGGAAACGCACCGGCGAGCGGCTCCTGCTCTGGGAAGTTCCAGAGATTCAAGTCGGCGATATCAGGTTCGTGATCCCGCAAGTCGGCCGCCACATTCGGCCGCTGGTGGCCTCGCCCGCCGCGCCGGAGCTCGAAATTCCAATCCACATGCCGGGCCAACGCCTGCACATCCTGGGTAATGTTCTGCTGCCAACCGGGTATCCGGGCCTCGGCCGGCTAGGTGAAACGGTTGGTCACTATACGGTGCGATATGTCGACGGAGAGGTCGCGGTCATTCCCCTGCGCCACGGCTACGAGGTTGCGTCCGCCAATTTGATCTCGGGTGCCACGCGCACTCAGTCCACGGCACTGCATGCGCCGCAGGTCCTCACGTTCGTCAAAGACGTGGCCCGCGAGCAGTATCAGTTCTTGCTCTACACCATTCCGCTTCAGGACCGGGAAGTGGAACGGCTGAGCATTTGTCTGCATTTACAAGAAACCTGTATGTTGACGTTAGCCGTCACCATCGAAATATGAAAAGAGCACTGAATAATATGAAAACACCACAACATCCTTTAGATCATGATACCGGGCAGACGAGCGCATTGGTTCTGGCGCTGCCCATTAATGGCGCGAACTGGATCTGGGCGCCCGGCGCAGGCGCCGCCCCGCACCAGTACCAGTGCTTTCGCAAACAGTTCAGCCTCGCCGGCCGGCCGCGCCGGGCCCGGCTGCAGATCTCGGTTGACTCGGATTTTGTCTGCTGGCTCAATGGCCGTGAAGTCGGACGTGGCCAGTTCAGCGACTGGCCGCAGCGTAAGAGCTTCACCACGTTTGATGTCGCCCCCTTTCTCAAGTCCGGGCGCAATGTGCTGGCCATCCTCGCCTACTATCGCGGCGAGGACTTTTCGGACTACTGCACGGGCCGGCCCGGCCTGATCGCCGCGTTGCAGGTCGGCAAGACGCCGGTCGCCACCGACCGTTCCTGGATAACCCTGCCGCACCCGGCCTTCCGCTTCGGCCCGATGCCGCGTGTGAGCAGTCAGATGGGCTTTACGACCGAGTTCGACGCCCGCCGGGATATCCCCTGGCAGCAGCCGGAGTTTGATGATTCGGCCTGGCCCGCCGTCGCGACGATCGCCGCCGCCACGGACGGATACTGGAACGCGCTCTTCCCGCGCCCGGTGCCGCCGCTGCAGATTGAGCCGCAGGTCCCGATCGCGCTTGCCATCCAGGGCGATTTCATACGCGGCGCCGAGGCCGAGACCATTGCCCGCACCATGCGTGCCGACGCACTCGTCACGCGCAACCCCTGGGAGATATTCGAAAAACCGCCGGAGGCCGTTCCGGCGCACTACACGCCCCACGTCCTTGTCCCCACCGATTTTCTCAAGTCCGGCGGGGAAGGGCTGATCCTCAAGACGCCCGAGCCGGGGAAGACCGGCCGCTTCCTGGTCATCGACCTCGGCCGCGAGGAGGTTGGCTTGCTCACGTTCACGCTCGACGCACCCGCCGGCACCATCCTCGACATTGCACACGGTGAGCACATCGACGACGGTCGCGTGCGTGCCGCCATCGGCAACCGCAACTTCGCTGATCGCTATGTCTGCCGTGACGGCCCGCAGACGTTCACGCTCCCCTTTCGCCGCCTCGGGGCGCGGTATATCGAGGTGCATTTCTCCAACTACGACCGGCCGATTCGTCTGAACTATGTCGGCCTCAGGCCCACTGTGCTGCCCGTCGACTTCGCCGGCGCGTTCACCTGCAGCGATTCACTCGCGGAGAAGATCTTCGCCATCGGCGTGCGCACGCTCCACCTCTGCATGCACGAGCACTACGAGGATTGCCCCTGGCGCGAACAGGCGCTCTACGCCTTCGACTCCCGCAACCAGGCGCTTTACGGCTACTACGCCTTCGGTAATTACGATTTCGCCGCCGCCAGTTTTGAACTGCTCGGACGTGGCCTGCAGCAGGATGGGCTCCTTTCTCTTAACGCTCCGGGACGTTCCAGGATCCGCTCGGGCGTCGGGTTCGTCGACATCAGCTTCCCGATGTTTTCGCTCGTCTGGATCACCACCCTCGCCGAACACTGGCTGCACAGCGGCCGGCCGGTGCTCTTCGAGCAGTTCCAGGGGCAGCTCGGTTTGATGCTGGCCACGGTCTTCGAACGCCTCGACCCGGCGACCGGGCTCTATCGGCATCCGGTCGGGCCCGACATGTGGCAGTTCTATGAATGGGCGGAAGGCCTTGCCGGGGTGTTGGGCGACCCGCAGGAGGCCAGTCGGTTGCATGCGCCGTACAACCTCTTTCTGCACGAAGCCATCGGCAGCTACGCGTGGATGCTTGAGCAGGCCGGGCGCGGCGGCGAGGCCCGGCCGTTCCGCCGGCGGCAGCAGGAACTCGGGCGCGCCATTCACAAAGCCTTCTGGGATGCGAAACGCGGCGCATACGCCACGTACCTGTGCGCCGGGAAGAAGCAGAATTATGCCGAACTCGTCCAGTCCCTCGCGGTCAAGGCCGGGATCGTGCCGGCCGCCGCCGTTGCCAGGTTGCTTGCCCGCTTCGCGCCGGGGGACCTGGTCCCGATGACGCTCAGTTCGCGTCTCTACCAGTTGCTTGCCATGATGCCGCATACGCCGGGCAGCCGTGCCCTCGTGGCCGACACCATCCACACGGAGTGGTCGAGAATGGTTCTTGCCGGGGCCACCAGTTTCTGGGAGACGGGACTTGGGGGCGACGATTTCGGCGATGCCGGCAGCCTGTGTCACGGCTGGAGCGCCCTGCCGGTGTACTATTACCAGGCCTGGGTGCTCGGCGTGCGGCCGCTGGAACCCGGCTTCCAGCGCTTCGTGATCAACCCGTATGCCGAGGGCTTCACGCGCGCCGCCGGCAGCGTGCCGACGCCCTCCGGCCCGATCTCCGTGAAATGGGAACGTACGCCGCGGGGGGTGGCCATCGAGGCCGTGGGGCCCAAAGACCTGCGTCCCGAAGTCAAGTCGCACCCCGAATGTCCGGTCACGACGGCGCGCTACAACGGCGTGGTGGTCGCTCTACAGTGACCGTAGCTTGTGTGCCTCGGTCCATGAACGCAAAGCGGGCGTTGGCCCACGACCCAACATCAAACTCTCAATCTGCGTTAATCTGCGCAACCTGCGGACAGTTCCGAATCAGCGATGAACAAGACGATTCTAGCGGTGGTCACGACGGTGGTGCTCGGGTTTCTCGCCAGGCCGGCGCTGGCGCAGGACCCTGTGTTCGACCTGCCGGCGCTACTGGGCACGCCGTTGAATCCGAAAACCACCAAGACCACCGAGAAGGACGGGATCGTCACCGAAGAAGTGATGTTTCATTCGGAAACGGACGGCGACAAGAGCGTCGATATCTTCGCGCTTTTCAGCTACCCGAAAGGCGGCACGCATTTGCCGGCCTACGTCTGGAACCAGGGCGGGCTGTACC
>JBAWXQ010000019.1:0-22387 GCA_037144015.1 bacterium | reverse complement strand
GATGGTCGCGTCTTCTTGTTTAGCTGCGTCTGCCCTGCCGCCGGTGCCCGCTCATCGTGAGACGGGCTCCCCCATCCTTCCTCTGCACCTCGCGCGGAACTGCCGCCCTCTGTCGCCAACCCATTACCGGCGACTGTCCGCAAAACAGGCGTGACACGCGGCGTATTTCCGGTACCATACGCTGCCACATACACACAGATGCACGGGGAGTCATGGAAAGCTATCGACTGAGCAATCTGAAGGCGCTGGAGGCGGAGAGCATCTTCATCCTCCGCGAGGTGGTCGCGGAGTTTGAGCGCCCGGTCATGCTCTACTCCATTGGCAAGGACTCCTCCGTGCTGGTGCACCTGGCGCGCAAGGCGTTTCACCCCGCGCCGATCCCCTTCCCGCTGCTGCACGTGGACACGGGGCTCAAGTTTCCCGAGATGATCACGTTCCGCGACCGCTTCTGCCGCGAGATCGGCGCCAACCTGATCGTCTACCAGCACCACGAGGCCATCGCCGCCGGCGCCAACCCCTGGACCTGGGGCACGGTGAAATGCTGCGGCCAGCTGAAGACCCAGGCGCTGCTCAACGCGCTGCGCGCCGGGCGCTATGATGCCGCCTTCGGCGGCGCGCGGCGCGACGAGGAGAAGTCGCGCGCCAAGGAGCGGATCTACTCGTTCCGGGACGAGCGCGGCCAGTGGGAGCCGCGCAACCAGCGCCCCGAGCTCTGGAACCTCTTCAACTCCCGCATCAACCCCGGCGAGTCGATCCGCGTATTCCCCCTGTCGAACTGGACCGAGCTGGACATCTGGCACTACATCCACCTGGAGAAAATCCCCATTGTGCCGATGTATTTCTCCTCTCTGCGGCAGGTGATCCCGCGCGGCGAGCTGCTGATCCCCGTGATGGACCCGAAGCGGCTCCGCCCCGAGGACAAGGTGGAGACCGTGGAATGCCGCTTCCGCACCCTCGGCTGCTGGCCCTGCACCGGCGCCATCCGCTCGTCGGCCAAGGACATCACCGACATCATCCAGGAGATGATGGTGGTGCGGAACTCCGAGCGCATCACCCGCGTGATCGACCATGACCAGGACAGCTCCATGGAGCAGAAGAAGCGAGAAGGATACTTCTAGGGAGCAGGCGGCAGGCGCGCCACACGCCGTTAACCCAAGAAACGACGAAACAGACAAGGCGGGCGACAGCCCAAACCCCAACGAGTGAACAAGGCAAGGACACTGAGAGCACAGAGATGAACCGAGACCACAGAGAACTGTTTGACTGCGGCCGACAAGCCGGCCGTAGCCGAATGAAGTTCTCTCTGTGCGCTCTTTCTTTCTCTGTGCCCTCTGTGTCCTTCCGCCTGCCACCTTCCCCAATCCACCCGTGAACACTACTTCCGTACAAGAATTCCTCCTGCGGAACCAGGAATCCGACCTGCTGCGGTTTTCGACCGCGGGGAGCGTGGACGACGGCAAGTCCACGCTGATCGGCCGCCTGCTGCAGGACAGCAAGAGCATCTACGATGACCAGCTCGCGGCGCTGACCAAGGACTCCGCGCGCCTGAACCGCGAGGAGGTCGACCTCGCGCTGCTCACCGACGGCCTCAAGTCCGAGCGGGAGCAGGGGATCACCATCGACGTCGCCTACCGCTACTTCTCCACACCGCGCCGGCGCTTCATCATCGCCGACACCCCGGGGCACGAGCAGTACACCCGCAACATGGCCACCGGCGCCTCCACGGCCAGCCTGGCCATCGTGCTGATCGACGCCCGCAACGGCGTGCTCACCCAGTCGCGGCGCCACGGCTTCATCGCCTCGCTCCTCGGCATTCCGCACGTGGTGGTCTGCATCAACAAGATGGATCTGATGGACTACTCGCAGGAGGTGTACGAGCGCATCCGCAAGGAGTACACGCAGTTCACCAGCCGGCTGCGCATCCCGGACATCCTCTACATCCCGATCAGCGCGCTGCGCGGCGACAATGTCGTGGACCGCAGCACCCGCACGCCCTGGTACGACGGGCCGACGCTGCTGACGCACCTCGAGAGCGTCGAAACCACCGGCGACCGCAACCTGGTGGACCTGCGCTTCCCCGTACAGCTCGTCAACCGCCCCAACCTCGACTTCCGCGGCTTTTGCGGCACCGTGGCCTCCGGCGTGGTGCGCACGGGCGACGAAGTCACCGTGGCCTCGTCCGGACGGCGCACACGCATCAAGGCCATCACCACGTTTGACGGCGAGCTGCCGCTGGCATTCGCCGGGCAGTCGGTGACGCTGCAGCTCGAGCACGAGATCGACATCGGCCGCGGCGACATGCTCTGCCACCCCGCCAACATGCCGCGCGCCACGCGCACGGCCGAAGCCATGGTGGTCTGGATGCAGGATGCGGCGCTGCGCCCCGGCATGACCTACCTGATCAAGCACACCACGCAGTCGGTGCGCGGATCAATCGCCCGGCTGCACTACCGCGTGGACCCCGACACCCTGCACCGCGTGGACGTGCCGCAGCTCGGGCTCAACGACATCGGCCGCATCACGCTGGAGACCTTCAAGCCGCTCTTCTGGGACCCGTACGAGCACAACCGCGCCACGGGCGCGCTCATTTTCATCGACCCGCTCACCCACGCCACGGCCGGCGTGGGAATGCTGATGGACCGCATTGTGCAGCGCGAGGAGGCGACGCCGGCCAGCAGCCACATCACGCGTGAAACCAGCCTGGTTGCGCCGGCCCAGCGCGAGGCGCTGCTGCGCCAGAAGCCGGCCACGCTCTGGATGACCGGCCTCAGCGGCTCGGGAAAATCATCCATTGCCCGGGCGCTGGAAAAGCGGCTGATGGATGGCGGGCATGCGGCCTTCATCCTCGACGGCGACAACGTGCGCCACGGCCTGAACCGCGACCTGGGGTTCTCCGCCGAGGACCGCTCGGAGAACATCCGGCGCGTGGCCGAGGTCTGCCGGCTGTTCAACGAGGCGGGCGTGATTGTCCTGACGTCCTTCATCTCGCCCTACCGGCGCGACCGCGAGCAGGCGCGCACGGTCGTGGGCGACGCGCATTTCCTGGAGGTCTTCGTGGACGCGCCGCTGGCAGTCTGCGAAACGCGCGACCCCAAGGGGCTCTACCGCAAGGCGCGCGCCGGCGAGATCACATCGTTCACCGGCATCTCGGCGCCGTACGAGAACCCGGAGAGTCCCGACCTGCGCATCGACACCTCCGCGTGCAGCGTGGACGGCGCCGTGGATGCGATCATCGCGGAGCTCACGCGCCGCGAGTGGATCCGGTAGATTTCTCGTTCCGAGAAATCTATGACAGCAGCACCGGCCGGGTGACATCCGGCCGCTGGCGCAGGCGCACCACGAGATCGGCAGGGTCAAGGGCGAGACAGGGGTCGATCTCCACCGGCACCAGCGGGTAGCCGGCCTCGTCGTCCGGCACCGCCACGCCCACGGCCTTGAGCCAGCGGGCCCACTTGGCCGACAGGTCGCGCCTCGTCGTGGCCGGCGAGTCGTCGCCCGTGGCGTTCTTCACGGGCGAGAACTCCTCGCGCCGGTCAAAGGCCAGGTTGATCACCTTCCGGGCGTCGGGCAGCACGTCGAAAATAAACTTCTCGAACTTGTAGCCGTTGGGGCGGGCCGGCGTGACGGTTTTGCCGTCGTCGCCGCAGACCGGCACCTTCTTGTGCGCCGCGTGCAGCGGCAGGGCGGCGCGCGACTCCTGCTTCAGGAACGGCAGGGCGAACACGTGGATCGCCACGCTGCCGAACTTGAAGTGGAGGTCTCCGGCGGCGGTGCGCTGGTTCTTCTGCCCGTCGGTGAGTTCGCTGTATTCAACCATGGCGCATCGGCCGCTGCGCTCCACCACCACGCCAAGCCCCTCCTGCGGGTCGCGCTTGGCGCAGACCTTCAGCGAGATGTCGGCCTGCTCGTTCAGGTGCACGCCGAGAAAGGCGGGGTCAGCCACCTCCACCATGGGGTTGTCGACCTGGAAGTAAAAGATCGTCTTCAGCCCGCGCTGCTCCATGTCGGCCAGCGCGCCGCTGGCAGCCAGGGCCGAGAGCGTGCCGCCGTGGCCGTCGGGGCTCTGGAAAATGTGTCCGGGCGCATCGAGGATGACCCGGCCGGCGGCATCCAGCGCCGGCCACATCCCCTGCTCGAAGAGAAACACGTCCGCCGGCTTCATGCCGAAGTGGCGGTGCTCCTCGAAGCAGGCGCGCGTGGCCGCGTGGTTGGCGTCGCTGACCATGATGTAGAGCGGCACGGAGACGCTGTAGCGGCGCGCCAGCGCCAGCACCTTGCGCACGTGGAAGTGAAAGAGCACGGCGTGGCTGACCGGGCCGATCGGAAAGGCGCCCTTGGGGCCTTCGAAGCCGAGGCGCGACCCCTGCCCGCCCGCCACCAGCACCACGCCCACGCGCCCGGAGCGCAGCTCCTCCTCGCCGCGCGCCACGGCGCGCCTGCGGGAATCAACGTCCAGCTCCATCACCTGCGCGGGGCGGATTTCGCCAGCGGCCGCCGCGACGTCCTTCGCCTTCAGCATGGCCTGCATGCGGCCGATGCTGACAAAGTCCAGCGCCGCCACCTGCCTCAACAAAGCCGCCTGCGCGGCTTTGTTGAGTTTGTCCCAGAAGCGGAGGAGGTGGGACTGGTTATGCTTGTGGAGAAGGGCCTGGGCTGCGGCGTAGGTCATGGAATAGCTCCTGTGCAGGTTTTAGATCGTTCCGCCGTAACCTGCGATGCGGTTGCGTCGCATCTTGCAGCACCGCGTGGAAGGACACAGAGGCCACAGAGAAAGGAAGAGAGCACAGAGAGAAATTCATGCTGCTGCGGCCGGTGCACCGGCCGCAGTCAGGCATTTCTCTGTGATCTCTGTCCCTCTCTGTGCTCTCAGTGTCCTTGACTTGTTCATTCGTTGGGTTACGGGCTGACGCCCGCCTTCTGCTCGGCCAGCTTCTTCAAGTACGCCTCGATGAACGGCTGCAGGGCGCCGTCCAGCACGGCGTCGGTGTTGGAGGTTTCCTCCCCGGTGCGATGGTCCTTGACCATCGTATACGGCTGCAGCACGTAGGAGCGGATCTGGCTCCCCCAGGCAATGTCTCCCTTTTCGCCGTAAAAGCGCTCCATCTCCTGGCGCTGCTTGTCTGCCTGGAGCTCATAGATCTTGGCCTTGAGCAGGCCCATGGCCTTGGAGCGGTTCTTATGCTGCGAGCGCTCGGCCTGGCAGGCCACGACGATGCCGGTGGGCAAGTGCGTGAGGCGGATGGCGGAGTCGGTCTTGTTCACATGCTGGCCGCCGGAGCCGCCGGAGCGATAGGTGTCCACGCGCAGGTCCTCGTCCTTGATCTCGACCTCGATGTCGTCAGCCAGTTCAGCCACCACGTCGAGCGCGGAGAATGACGTGTGGCGCCGCTTGGCCGAGTCAAAGGGGCTGATGCGCACGAGGCGGTGCACGCCGCGCTCGGCCTTCATGTAGCCATAGGCATGGGTGCCGCGCACGAGGAAGCTCACGCTTTTCAGGCCGGCCTCGTCGCCGGGCTGGCTGTCGAGCACCTCGACCTCGAAGCCGTTCTCCTCGCAGTAGCGGCGGTACATGCGGAAGAGCATGTCGGCCCAGTCGCACGACTCGGTGCCGCCGGCGCCGGCATGCAGCGAGAGATAGGCGTTGGAGGCGTCGAGCTTGCCGCCGAGGAGCGACTGCAGGCGCAGCTTGCTGTAGAGGGCGTCGGCCTGCTTTAGCAGCAGGACCAGCTCCTGGAGGGCATGATTGCGCGCCGCACCCTCGGGCTCGTCCCCGGCCAGCTCCAGCATCACGCCCGCGTCTTCGATCTGGCGCGCAAACTCGTCGTACGGCTTGACGAACGAGCGCTGGGCGTTGGTGCGGTCGATCACCTCGCGCGCGGCATTCGGGTTGTCCCAGAATCCGGGGGCGGCGGCGCGGGCTTCCAGCTCCTGCAGGACGATGCGACGGGTATCGACGTCAAAGATAACCTCGCATCTCTACCAGTTCTTCGTGTAACTGGCCGAGGCGGCGTTGTACTTCTTCGCTAGTGATCACGGGGCGGCTCCTTGCTCATTCCACGGGGGACGGATGAGGGGGGTATTATCCCTGTCTCGCCGCCCGAGGGCAAGCGCGGGTTGTGCTCCCCAGGTAATGGGTTGGCGACAGGGGGGCTGGAAGGTGATGCGTTGCCTTCAACACTCTGCGGTTGAGCGTTTTACATTTTGCGGTTGGCTCCGGATCGGGTGGCGCAGGTGCTGGAGGGAGGCGGGTCGGGATGGAGAGAGGGGAACCGCAAAACCGCAGAACCGCAGAGTTTTGATTTTTGATGGGGGGGCGGCGCCTCCGCGCGAGGATCGGAGGAAGGATGGGGCGCCTGGCGGTTGCGTCCCCCAAACGAGCAGCTTGGTCGGCACAAAGTTTGTGATGGTACAGCGCAACGTCCGACAAGCTGCTAGAACGACCACGTGTAGTCGGCCCGGATATTACCATAGTCCTGCTTCTTGTTCTGGTGCTCGAATTCCCGGGTGCTGCCGACGAGCGAGTACGTAAGCGCCAGGCCGCCGCGGCCGGCCGTGAGGCCGCCTTCCACCTCGCCCACCACCGGGCAGAGGTGCCGCTCGTTCGCGCGATCGTGGAACATGCTTTCGCCCAGCGTGGCATTATGCGCCACCAGCCGGCCGCGCGGCTCGACAAACAGGAACGCAAACCAGTCTCCGCCCGTGTTTGCCAGAACCGTGCCGCCCGCAGCCTCTGCCGGCATGTTCCATCCGGTCTTGGCGCAAATGCCGCCCAGGCCATTGATGAACGTGGTGCCGAGCGCCCCGCCATAGACGCCATCCAGCCGTGCCTGCCAACCGTGTTCGTCTCCGATCCTGCCGAACGGGCGCCATCGTTCCATGAAGAAGTTGAGCAGCGGCTCGTCAGGATGAAGCTGGTCGTCCCATCCCTGCGGAATCGTATAGTTGATGATGCGATGCGTCCAGGACTGCAGCCCTTCTCCATAGGCGTGCGGGCCAAGCACGCCGGCCTCGATCTCGTATTTCACCAGTTCGCCCTGCTCATGCCGCCAGATCTGGTAGAACAGGGAGAGCGTGGCCGCATACGGCCGCTCCGTGGGCGCCAACACGTGCCCGTCAATCGCATCCGGCGTGTACATCCGGTTGCGCACCCCCAGCGCGGACTTGATGACGGGCGAGTTGGTTTCAGAAGGCGCCCACGACCATATCAGTTCGGTGCCGTCCGTGTAGCCACGGTCCGTGCCGGTAAAGTAGTCATCCTGAAAGACAAAGGATATTCCATCCGCCATGGCCAGAGGGGCCGCGAGCCATGCGACAACATACAGCACCGGGCCCAACTTCATACGCACTGCTCCTTTATGCATTGTCTGCGCATCATACCACGTATCGGGCAATTCGAGGAAAGAACCCAAATCTACAGCCACAGCGGCGCGGGGCCGGGCGATGTTGCATCCAGCGTGCCGGCGGCGAGCAGCGCGTCGAGCTGTGCCAGCAACGCCGGCTGGTCGCGCGGCAGGCGCGCCTCGAGCGGCACGACGTTCGACGAATGATTGGCGCGAAAGACGGTGTTCGAGAGCTCCAGCCGCGCCACCAGGCGCCGCAGCTCCTCGATCACGCCGCGCTCACTGACCTGGCGGAACCGGCCGGCCTGCACATCGTCGTGCAGCTCCGTGCCCGGCACCGGCACCACGCGCAGCGCGGACAGCAGGCGCGGCTGCATCCGGTTGAGCGCGTCGGCCGTGGCCGCCGCATGCTCGCGCGTGCGCTCCTGCCCGCCGAGCCCCAGCAGCACCATCACGGAGATCTTCAGGCCGCAGGCCTGGGCGCGGCAGGCCGCCTCGATCAGGGTGGCGGCGTCCTCGCCCTTGCGCACGCGCCGCAGCGTCTCGTCGTCACCGCTTTCCAGACCCAGGTAGAGCGTCTGCAGCTTGAGGGCGCGCAGCGCCTGCAGCTCGCCGGCGGTCTTGTCGACCACCGCGCTGCCCGTGGCATAGAGATTCACGCGGGCCAGATCCGGCAGGCGCTGCCCCAGCTCCTCCAGGATCAGGCGCAGCTCGTCGAACGGCCGGCGCATGACGTCGCCATCCGCCAGGAACACGCGCCGGGCACCGCGAGTATGGCGTGTCTCCGCGTTGAGCAGGCGCTGGATTTCCGGCGCCGGGAGCCGCCGGAACCGCACCTGCCGGTACATGCCGCAGAACGTGCAGCGGTTGTAGGGACACCCCTGATCGACCTGCAGGATCAGGCTGTCGGCCTCGGCGGGGGGGCGAAAGAGAGGGTGGTTGATGGCGGGCTCCGGCGGGGAATCGGTTGGCAGCGGGCTCTTCGGGTCCGGCAGATTTGCCGCGGCGGCGGCGGCAACGGGTGCGACTCAGCCTGCCGCCCGTTTCAGCATGTCGGTCAGCACGTCGCAGACCCGGTGCGCCTGCGCTTCGGTGATCACCAGCGGCGGCTGGATGCGGATGACGTTGGCCATCGCGCCGCCCACGCCCACGAGCACGCCGTTCTCGCGGCACAGCTCGCGCACCCGCCGGGTCTCGTCCGGTGCCGGCGTGCGCGCGGCGTCCCTGACCAGCTCCACGCCGATCATCAGTCCCTTGCCGCGCACGTCGCCGACCAGCGGACAGGTCTGCTGGAACTGGCGCAGGCGGGCCATGATCTGCTCGCCGCGGCGCGCGGCATTGCCGGGCAGGTCCTCGTCGCGCATGACATCGAGGTTGGCCAGGGCAGCGGCGCAGCTCACGGGGTTGCCGCCGAAGGTCGAGAGGTGGTCGCCGGGCGTGAAGGCTGCCGCCACCTCGGGGCGCGCAATAAAGGCGCTCAGCGGGAAGCCGTCGGCAATCCCCTTGGCCGCGCACAGGATGTCGGGCTCCACGCCGTAGTGCTCCACGGCAAACAGCGTGCCGGTGCGGCCGTAGCCGCACTGCACTTCGTCGGCAATGTACAGCCCGCCGTCGCGGCGCACGATGTCCGTGGCGATCTTCAGGTACTCCGGCGGCGGCACGAGGATGCCGCCCTCGCCCATCACCGGCTCGCTGATGAAGGCGGCGACGTCGCCCGAGGTCTGGTACTTCAGCACGTGATCCACAAACTCCGCGCAGGCGCAGCCGCAGCCGGGGTACGACATCTTGAACGGGCAGCGGTAGCAGTAGGGCGCCGGCGCAAAGGCCACGCCGGACAGGTACGGGCCGGAGCCTTTCTTGCGGCCGCGGTTGCCGGTGATCGAGAGCGTGCCAGCGGAGCGGCCATGGAAGCTCAGGGTCAGGCTGACCAACTCCTTGCGCCGGGTGAACTGCTTGGCCAGGCGCAGTGCGCCCTCGATGGCCTCCGCGCCGCCGCTGCCGAAGAAGCTTTTCTGCAGGCGGCCGGGCGTGACCTCGGCCAGGCGTTTGGCCAGCTCGCCGGCGCGCGGGCTGTAGTAGACATACGTGCAGCAGTGCACCAGCTTGTCCATCTGCGCCCGGGCCGCAGCCAGCACCCGCGGGTGGCCATGGCCGGCATTCACGACCGCAATGCCGCTGAAGCAGTCCAGGTATTCGCGGCCATCGCGGCCGAACAGGAAGCAGCCGGAGGCGCGCTCCACCTCGATCGGCTCGAACCCCGACACCATGCTGGTGATCAGATACTCGTCGTACAGCTTTTTCGTTTCCATCGCATCCCCCTGGCAGCCTGTCGGCCCCAGCCTTGTGCAGGCACAAACGGTCTGCCGACCCGGCTGCCAGTTGAGCAACCCGCCATCAGCGGGTTGCGAAGACTCAACGAGCAGCCAGGATGATTATACCGCCTGCCCCTATTCCGTGCACATGTTACTGTTGGCGCACGCGCAATGGGTTGGCGACTGGGGGCAGCGGGTGGATCGCCGCGCACACCGTGCAGCCGGGGCGGCGGGCCACGGGGATGCGCTGAAAGCTCATGTTGCGCGCGTCGTAGTGCAGCAGCGTGCCCGCGAGCGTCCGGCCGAACCCGGCGATCAGCTTGATCCCTTCCACGGCGGCGATGGCGGCCGCCATGGCCGAGACCGCGCCGAGAACCGGGAACTGCCGCTTCCACGCGGGCGGATCCCCGGGGTACAGGCAGGCCAGGCAGGGCGTTTCCCCCGGGATGAAGGTGGTCACCTGGCCCTCCATTTCGAACATCGCGGCCTCGATCATCGGCTTCCGCTGCTCCACGCAGGCGCGGTTCATCGCGAAGCGCTCGGCAAAAAGCGGGGCGCAGTCGAACACGATGTCGGCCCGGCCCACGAGCGCACCCGCGTTGGCCGCGGTAATGTTCTCGGGGACCGCCTCGATCCGCAGGCGCGGGTTGAGTTCGAGCAGGCGGCGCCTGGCGCTTTCCACCCGCGATTGGCCGAGGCCCGCGTGCGTCATCAGGATCTGGCGGTTCAGGTCGCCGGGCTGCACGGTTCCGGCGTGGGCGATGATGAGCCCGCCGATGCCGGCCGAAGCCAGGTGATAACAGAGGGGGCCGCCGAGCCCGCCGCATCGGCTGACCAGCGCGGTTGCGCCCTTCAGCCGACGCTGCCCGGCCTCGCCGAGCCCGTCGATCCACATCTGCCACTCGTAGGTGGCCTGCTCCTCGCCGGTCAGTTCCTCGGAATGGACGCGCATGGCTCAGCCTCCGGACATGGGCGAAAAAACCTGCACGCAGTCGCCGTCATGCAAGACCCGGTCCGGTGCGGCGCGCAGGCCGTTGACAACCAGGAGGATCACCGGATGCAGCGCTCCGGCGCTGTCGAACAGCAGGTCGCGGAAGCCTGCGCCGTGCTCAACGGCCTGAAGCGCGCCGAGAGCGGTCGTGCCGTCGGCCGCGGTCACAAGCTCCGTTTCCGTGCCGGCCTGCCGCCGGACCTGGGCAAAGTAGGTCAGCGAGATTCTCATGCGGATCTTCCTTCCGTGGAGCTTCCTGTCTCGCGCGCCTCCCTGACGACCTGGCCGTCGCGCAGCTCCAGCGCGACATCCGCCAGCGCCAGCGCCTCGGCCGCGTTGTGGGTGACGTGCAGCACGGTGACGCCGCCGGCCGCCTGGACGCGCCGGAGCAGCGCATACATGCTGCCGCGCGTGTCCTCGTCCACCGCGCTCAGCGGCTCGTCCAGCAGCAGAATGCCGGGCCGGAAAGCGAGCGCGCGGCCCAGCGCGACGCGCTGGCGCTCGCCGCCGCTCAAGCCAAACGGCAGGCGGTGCAGCAGCGGCGTCAGGTCGAGCAGTTCAGCCAGCTCCCGGACCCGCGCCGCCACGCGCGCCTGCGGCTCGCGCCGGACGTCGAGGGCGAAGGCCAGGTGCTCGCGCACGGTCATGGTGGAGAAGAGCGCGCCGTCCTGCGGCACGTAGCCCACGTTGCGCCCGCCCGGCCGGACGCGGGTGACGTCGGCGCGCGACAGCCGGATGCGGCCGGCGTGCAGCGGACGCAGGCCGGCAATCGCCTCCAGGATGGTGGTCTTGCCCGTGCCCGTGCGGCCCATCAGCACGGCATACCGCCCGGCGGGCACGGAGAACGAGACGTCGCGCAGCGCGAATGCGCCCTGTCGAACCGATATTTTTTCAACTTCAATCATGGGAGTGCTTGCGCCGCATGGGCTTCACAGCAGAGGCTCGAGAGGCTGGCGCAGCCCGAACAGGCGCGCGAGCGTCAGCACGGTCAGCGCCGCGCCAATCATCAGCAGCGACACGGCGACCGCGGCCTCGATGTTGCCCACGCTGAGCTCCAGGAAAACCGTGGTGGGGAGCACCTCCGTGCGCATGCGCGTGGCGCCGGCAAACACGAGGATCGGACCGAACTCGCCCAGCGCGCGCGCCCAGGCGAGCGTGGCCGCGGTCAGCACGCCCCGGCGCGCCTCCGGCAGCGCCACCCGCCAGAACGCCGCGGCGCGGTTGCAGCCCAGCGTGAGCGCGACCTGCTCGCCGCGCGGGTCGATCTGGCCGAACGTGACCAGCATGGTGCGCACGGCAAACGCGCAGGACACGGCAAACTGCGCGAGCACCACGCCGCCAACCGCGTAGGTGAACGGCACGACGCGCTCGACAGCCTTGCCGGCCGGCGTCTGAAACAGAATCAGCAGGCTCAGGCCGATGACCAGCGGCGGCAGCACGATCGGGATGTCGAGTACGGCGTCGACGAGCCGCCTGCCGGGAAAGTTGAACCGCGACAGCAGATAGCCGGCCGGCACGGCGACCCAGAGCGACAGCAGGGTTGTCAGGGTGCAGGAGACCAGGCTCAGCCGGATCGAGAAGCGGATTTCGGGGCTGCGCAGCGCCGCCAGCAGGTGCCCCGGCGTGGTGAACGACATGTCCGCGACCAGCATGGCGGCGATCAATACGACGTAGACGCTGCTCAGCAGCGCCAGGCCCAGCAGAAAGGGCCAGTCGCGACGCGGCCGGTATGTAGCGGCAATGGTCATGTCAGTGCCCTGGCCTGCTGGCGGTTCGCGGCAATGGCCGTGAGCAAGCTGCACCCTATCACGTTTGGCTGTTGGCGGCATGCTTCTCCGGATGCTCATGGGGCCGGCGCCGGCGCATACTGCCAGCCGAAGCCGGCGGCCTCAAAGCGCTGCCGGGACCCGGCGGAGACCATCGCCTCGCGCAGGCGCAGCAGCAGGTGCGGGTACCGGCTTTCTTTGCCGATGGCATACGGCTGGGTCATGTGTGCCAGCGGGTGCTGGATCGGCACCCCGTCGAGATGCTCGCGCACGCCGGTCAAGTTGCTGCGGCAGGCGAGGATCACATCGAGCGATCCGGTCCGGAGCTGGTTGACGAGAAAATCGCCGGTGGGAGACTCCACCTTCAGGTTGGCGCCGATCCGGTCATAGAGGCGCAGCGCGGTGAGCAGCTTCCAGGCGATGTTCCCCATGGCCGACTTCTCATGGTGCGGCAGGCCGACGCGCAGCCCCGGCCGCAGCAGGTCCTCCGGCGTGCGGATGTTCAGCGGGTTGCCCCTGGCGACGATGAGCATGAGGTCGTTGTCCACCACGTTGACCGGGTCGAGGTAAAGGTCGGCCACGTTGTTCATGAACGACGTCTCGCAGGAGAAGTACGCATCCGGCCGCTCGCCGGCCCGCATCTGGGCGCAGAGGATGCCGCAGCCGTTGTACACGGTGGTGAAGCGGACGCCCTCGCGCGTCTCGAATTCCCGGAGCGTTTTTTCCATGCCCGGCCGCAGCATGGCGCCGCTGAACAGCACGAGCTCCGGCGTTTCCGCCCAGGCGTCGCCCGCAGCCGGCGTGTACCGGTTCTGTGCGAACACGATCGCGCCGCGATCCGGCGCCGACAGATAGCGGGCGAAGCGCAGCGCGGCGGCCGGCCGGGCGGATGCCGTGAGCACGCCGATGGTCACGGTCTCGACGGCGCTGGCGAAGGACGGCACCTCGACGGCCTGCAACTCGGGGTATTGCCGGGCGGTCGCGTCCCAGACAATGCCCGCATCCACGCCGCCGAGTTTGATGTCATTGGCGATGTCGTTGACCGTGGGCTTGAACACCTTGACGCGCGGCTTGAGCAGAGCCCAGAGGCCGGAGGGCTCCAGCAGCTGCTGCGTCAGGCGGCCGATGGAAGCAGCCCCGGGGCTGGCCAGGGCGACGGCCACGTCGCCGCGCAGCAGGTCGTCGAGGCCCTGGATGCGCTTCGGGTTGCCGGCGCGCACCGCGATGACCGGGTGCATCTGCGCCAGCGGAATGGCCTCGGCGATCACCCCTTGCTCGCGTCCCAGCCGGACGAAACTGGCGTCGCCGGCCACAAAAAGGTCGCCGGCCCTGGCGATGCGGAGATTGCTGAGCAACGTGCCCGAGCCGCCGTATTGCAACTGGACGCTGACGCCGCACTCCTTCTCGTAGGCGCGCGCGACCGCCTCCACCGGCGGCTTGACGCCGGCGGCGCAGTAGACCAGCAGCGTCTGCCGCGGCGCGGCAGCCTGCCGGCGCGGCAGGAGCAGCCAGAGCAGGACGGCGACGGCGACCAGCGAGGTCGCGGCAATCAGCGTCGCGGCGCCGGCTTTGCCCGCATGGCACGCGAGGCGTTTTCCGGATGGAGACATGGGCCTTCTCCGCCCGCGAGGTTCCCGGGGAACTGCCGGGCCTGGTTTTTTTGCTGCGCCCTGTCCCATGCCATCTCCTAGTCGGGCCGACTGTTGCAGGCAGGTGTGGCCACGCGGACGTAGCCGTGCCGGCGAAACAAATCACGCGCCTCGGGCCGGTCGCACCACTGGAGGAAGGCGTCCCGCCAGTGCGGCTGCGGACTTTGGGTCAGGCCGACGACGGTCACGCGCACATCCGGATAGTCCAGCGGCGCGGCGACCACCTCCAACCTGCCGGCGTAGAGCACGGCGCTGAAGTTCCAGATCACGGCGGCGTCGAGCGGCCCGATCGTCAGCCCGTTGGCCACGTCCGTCGTGGAGCGCGACTGGAGCACGACCTGCTTCATCACCGCCTCGCAGATGCCGCGCTGGCGCAGGGCGCACACGAAAAGCTCGCCGCAGGTGGAATAGCGCGGATCACCGATCCCGACCTTGAGCTCCGGGCGCTGCAGGTCATCCACGGAGCGAATGCCCCGGGGGTTGCCAGGCCGGACCGCCAGCACGGGCTGCAGGGACCCGACGGTCACGCTGCCGGTCCAGCGTCCGGCGGCCCTGACCTTCTCCTCGAACGGATCGTGGCACACGTAGACATCCGCCGGCGCGCCCGTCAGGATCTTGGGCAGCAGCGTCTCCGAGCCGCCGAGGTCAATTTCGACGGCGATGCCGTGGATGCGGCCGAACTCGCGGCCGAGCTCCTGGATCGGCGCCGCCATGGAGCTGCCGCAGAGCACCCGCAGCCGCTCCGGCTCGGTGCGGCGGCAGCCGGCAGCCGCAAGCAGCGCCAGCAGGAACAGAGGCGCGCGCATCCCGGCGGCAGCCAGCCAGCTCCGCGGTCTGTTGTTCGTTGCCGGCAGTGGCCCGGGCATCATGTGCATGCGGTTTTCTCCAGCATGTCCATCCGCACGGTGCGGCTGGCGCGTGCGGCCGCCTCCTTCTCGTGCGTCACCATCAGCACGGCCCGGCCCCGGCCCGCAAACGCCAACAGCTGGTCAATGACAATCGCGGCGCTTGCCGGATCGAGGTTGCCGGTCGGTTCATCCACCAGGATCAGCCGGGGGGCGGTCAGCATGGCCCGCGCCAGCGCCACGCGCTGGCGCTCGCCCGTGCTCAGCTGTGCCGGCGTATGCGAGAGCCGGTCGGCCAGCCCCACGCGCTCCAGCAGGTCCCGCGCGCGGGCAGGCGCATCCGCGACCGGCGTCACCAGGGAGGGAATGATCACGTTCTGCAGCACGGTCAGGTAGGGAACCAGGTGGAACTGCTGGAACACGAAGCCGATGTTGTCGGCCCGGAATGCGGCAAGCCTCTCGGCTGACCGGCCATACACCCCCTCGCCATGCAACTGCACGGAGCCGGCGTCCGGCCGCAGCAGCCCGCCCGCGGCCAGCAGCAGCGTCGTCTTGCCCGAGCCGCTGGGGCCGCACAGGGCAACGAACTCGCCTTCCTGCACGCGCAGCGACACGCCGCGGAGCACGTCGATGCGCCGGCCGCGCGTCGTGTAGGATTTGCTGATGGCACAGAGTTCCAGCATGCGTTGGCTTCCTATTCCTGCAGCAGCGGCGCCGGTTCTTCCTGCGACGCCATCAGCGCCGGCAGCCACGCGGCCAGCAGCGACACACCCAGCATGCCCAGCGGCGTCCACAGCCAGACGATCCGGCCGACGGCCGCCCCGGGAGCTGCGCACAGCCCGCCGGCCAGGCCCAGTGCTGCGCCCAGCGCGGCCACGGCCAGCGCCTTTCCCAGAAAGAGCGCCAGGATCTGCCTCCGCCGGAACCCGATCGCCCGGAGCAGCCCGATCTCGTAGCGCCGCTGCCGCACGTTCAGCATCATCAGCGTGAGCGTCATGGCGCCGGCCACGCCGATGGCGGCCGGAATCACCATCGCCGCAAACGACTCCCGCTGTTGCAACAGGCGGGCCTGGTACGCCTGCTCATGACGGATCGACGCTTCCGCCTGTTCGGCGGCGCGGCTTCGCGCTTCCGCCCGCGCGATGGCTGACGACGTCAGCTCCAGGATCTGCGTGCCGGGCATCAGGCTGCCGATCTCCGCGCGGATTTTGGCCAGGCGATCGGGCGTGCAGGAGCACTCCAGGGCCATGATGACGTTGATCTCTCCCTTCTTCCCCAGCATCTCCTGGGCTGCCGGGAGGTCAATCCATGCGGTCAGGTCGTCCCAGTTCCCCTTTTCCGGCAGCAGCGTGGCGATCCGGAAACTCCGGCCCAGCAGCTGCACGTTGTCGCCAACCTTGAGCTTCCCGCCGCGCCACAGCTCATGCCCCACCATCATCTCCCCGGCCGCAATCCTGGCCTGCAGCGGCTTCTGGCCGGCGCTTTGGATGTACACCTCGCCGGGCACGCCTGCGAGCACGATGCGCCGGCCGATCTCCGGCCATTCGATGGGCCGGGTCAGGGTGGGCAGCACATGGTTGATCGTGGCGAGCTTGCTGTTGGCCAGGCGGCTGGCGTACTCCTCGGGCATAAAGCGCGGCGTCGCCTGCGGATCGTACAGGTCTGCCGGATGCATCCCCTCGGGCAGGATCAGCAGGTTGAAACCCAGCTTGAGCGTGATCTTCCGGAAATCATCCTCGAGCCGGACCATCATCGCCTTCAGTTCGCGGTCCTTCTGCGCCAGGAGCTCTTCCGTCCTGCGGGCATGCTCCTGCAGCAGGAGCAACTGCGATGAGACGGACCCGGCGGCCAGGGCCATGACCGCCACCAGCGCCAGCGATGACCACCGGCGGTGCAGCAATTCCAGCCCGATTAATCGCAGCAGGCTCATGTCATCAACTCCGCCGCCGCAGCAGCAGCCAGCCGGCACTCGCCAGGACGATCCCTGCGATCGCCGCGATCGCGGTCCAGGCCAGGTTCCGCCGGAGCGCATGTGTTTTCCCCGTTTTAGCCGTGGCCACGGATTGCGTTTTGACCACAGGCGACGGCGCGGCAGCGGGCAGCGGCACCAGCGACGCCAGCGAAGGCGGCCCGGACGGGGCGGTCGTGTCCGGCGGCGCCGGGTCGGCGCGGTTGCGCAGGAGCGCGTCCCAGTCCGCGGCAAACAGCAGGTCAACCCCGGGCTGCATCGCCTTGATCTGGCAGGAGCACGCCCCGGTGACCAGCATGCAGATCTGCATGACCTGCTCCATCGCCTCCGGATCATTGGCGGCAAACGGCGGCAACGCCCGGCCCCGCCCGTACAGGGCGATGATGGCCGGCTCGCCCCGGTCCACGCGCGGCTGCAGCCCGGGAGACAGCGAGAAGGCCATGGACAGGAACACCGCCTCCGCCGCATCGCGCCGGTCCACGGACTGGATGCTGTACTGGAACGGCCTGGCATCCGGATCCTGGTCCGCCAGCTGGCGATGCTCCTTCTCGATGCCGCGGACCCTCTCTTCGAGCTGCTTCCGCGCCGCCCGGTCACGGGCCTCATCGCCGCCGCGCACCAGCACAAACACCGCCGCCTTGCCGGCCGTCAGCTCCCCGACGATCTGCGCGCGCAGCGGCGACTCGCGCACCAGCCGCGCGGTCTGCGCGGAAAGCGGCGCGCTCCAGGCCGCGCGGACGCCAGCTTCCGGCTCGGCGGGCATGCGGCTGCTCATGGCCGGCCCCAGGGACAGCACCACGATTGCCGGCAGCTGCGAATCCGGCAGCTTCAGCGCGGCCCAGGCCTCCCGGGCGGCTGCCGCGTCCGGAGCGGCCAGGTCGCCATCCGTCAAGCCGGCATTCAGCGGCGGGTCCGTGCGTTCGCAGGACCGCTTGACGTCATCCGCCCAGGCCTGTTGCGGTGACGACAACGCAGCGCGATGGAACAGCATCACCGGGTAGTCGCTGACCGCCCAGTTCTGGAGCGCATACTGGAACACGGGATTCGCGCACGCCTCGGCCGGACCCGGGGTTGCCAGCAGCGCCAGGACCGGACAGGCCAGCAAAACAAAACGGATATAGGTCTTTCGAATCATGCTTAATTCTGCCGGCTCCAGACATCCACCGCTCCGCGGTGCATACGGGAGACAGCGAACATCAATCACCCGCGCGGCGCGCAACGTCCTGTCCGCGAGGCCCCGGTACCGGATTTTTCACGCTTGCGGGCCAGAGCATGCGTATGGCCACCACCAGCAGGAACACGGCGAACACGCGCTGCAGCCAGGCCTCCGGCAGGCGCGCCATGAGCCGCGCACCCGCCAGAACACCGGCGGCCGCACCTGCGACCAGCAGCGCAATGGCGCCCCATTGCAGCACGACACCGGGCGTGCGTGCATACTGGAACACGCCCAGTGCCGCCATGGGAACCATCAGCGCCAGCGCCATCCCCTGGGCGGATTTCTGCGGGCAGGCGAGCAGGAGCACCAGTGCCGGGACCACAACGATTCCGCAGCCGACGCCCAGGCTGCCGCTGAGCGCGCCGGCCACCAGGCCGACAAGCACAAACAACCACCATGAACTTGAGAGATCCAATGCCATTTCGAAAGTGTAATGCCACCATGGATGGGTCGTCATCTGTTATTTGAGTTTCCTTGCAGCAAACTCCGCTGCTATGATCTGCGGCCAATTCAGAGGAGAACGCCATGTCCAAGCTGCACTACACGATGGAAGATCTCAAGGGGTTCCCGTCGCGCCACGATTCGTTCGTCGGCATCGATTCCGACGGCTGCGTGTTCGACACCATGGGGGTCAAGCAGAAGGAGCACTTCCACCCGCTCATCATCAAGTACTGGGGACTGGAGAAGATCGAAAAGCAGCTGCGCGCCTCCGCCGAGTTCGTAAACCTCTATTCCAAGTGGCGCGGCAAGAACCGCTTCTTGGACCTGCTCACCTCCTTCGAGCTGCTCTACGACTGGGACGAGGTGAAGGCCATGGACGTGAAGCTCCCCGAGCTGGCCGCCCTGCGCGCCTACTGCAACTCCGGCCTGCCGCTGGGCAACCCCTCCCTCAAGGCCGAGGTCGTGCGCACAGGCGACCCCGAGCTCCAGCGCCTGCTGGAGTGGAGCCTCGCGATCAACAAGGACATCGACCAGAACATGCGCCCGGTGCCGCCGTTCCCGTGGGCGAAGAAGTCGCTGGAAAAGATGCACGCCAGCAGCGACCTGATCGTGGTCTCGCAGACGCCCGAGGAGGCGCTGGTCAAAGAGTGGACGCACCACAAGATCGACCACCTCGTGGGGCTGATCGCCGGGCAGGAGCTCGGCACCAAGGCCGAGCACATCCGCCTGGCATCCGGCGGCAGGTACAAGGCCGACCGAGTGCTCATGATCGGCGATGCGCCGGGCGACTTCACCGCGGCCAACGACAATCACGCCGCCTTCTACCCCATCGTCCCCGGGCACGAGGACGCCTGCTGGAAGCGCCTGCACGACGAGGCCTACGACCGCTTCCTCGCGGAGAAATACCTCGGCGCATACGCCGAGAAGCTGATCCGGGAGTTCAACGACTCGCTGCCCGAGACACCGCCGTGGAAGAAGAAATCCGCCTGAGCGGATTTCTTGCTTGCGGGCGTGACTGGCGCGCGGATCGCAACGCAGGTAGGTCAGGCATTCCTGCCTGACCAGTCGGGTCGGCCAGGAATGGCCGACCTACTGAACCGCGTCCCGGTCGGGCAGGAATGTTCGACCTACACGCGTCCACGGCCACGCTTCCGGGTGCGAAACCAATCCCGCCTTAACGGGATTCTGCCGGATGTACTCGACGGCTGCCTTCACCTTCTCGTCGGTCCGACACCAGTGATCGAAGTTCTCGTCCATCCAGAAGGCCCCTGTCCGCTGGAGAATGTGGTTCGCTTTGCGCGCCGTGTAACCCTTGAAGACGCCAAGATGCTCACTGAGCAGATAATTCTTCCCCGCCACATTCCGCAGGAGAACATGGACGTGGTTGGGCATGATGGTGAATGCGTGAACCAGCCAGCCCTTCTGATCGCCCAGCCAGCCGAACGCCCTTGCCACCAGATCCGCAACCGGCGCGACGTTGAGGAAGGTCGGCCCGGATGGCGCGGTGTCGAGAATGGCTTCGATGCGCAGAAGTCGCGCACGTCGAAATTCATTCAAGACGTCCGGTTTGGGCGCCGTTGCCAGAAGCGCCTCGCGTTCCTGGTTGCGTTGGCAAGCAACCGTGTCGGGGATCGAACCCTTCAATCGCATCGTCACAAAATACGTCCGCTCCGCCACCGTCCAATGTGGCAGGTGCCGGCGCCTGAAACCTATGGTGACTGCGGTATTCATGGCAAGAGTAGGGCAGGCATTCCTGCCTGACCGTCCCGGTCGGCCAGGAATGGCCGACCTACTGAACCGCTTCCGAGTTACGGCCCTGTTCAGGTTCTTCGTAGCCACTCCGTAAAGAGCCGCCAGGTCACGGATTTGTGGAGACGGACGCAGTGTTCTCTTCTTGAGTATATGCAACTCAGAGTTGAAATCTTACATCAGGCCTGAAACTAAATAAAAAAGGCGTTCATTCCAGCAGGTAGATCAGGCATTCCTGCCTGATCAGTCGGGTCGGCCAGGAATGGCCGACCTACTTGCCGCGTCCCGGTCGGGCAGGAATGCCCGACCTACTTGCCGCCGCCTTCCACCAGCGCGATCTCCTCCGGCGTCAGGCCGTAGAGTTCGTACACCAGCGCGTCAATCTGCCGGTCCGTGGCCGTCACCGCGTTCTGCAGCGTCCGCCGCTCCCCCTCCGCCTTCGCCCCCCGCAACTTCGGCGTCAACGCCAGCATCTTGTCCACCAGCGCCACCATCCGGTCGTGCCGGGCGCGGTCGGCGGGGCGAGTAAGGTCAAGTCGGACAATCGGCAGTTCTCCAAAGTATTGCTTTGTGCATGTAATCCATCCACCGCGGAAGAAGTTGCTTGCCTGCCGAAGGCGCCAGAATAAGAGGCTCGAGTTCAACAAACCAAGAACGAACTCCGGCTTCAATGAGGAAACTCTGGTCGTCGCCGCTTGTACAGCTTCCACGGCTCATATCCGCCGGCAAATCCAGCAAGCGGACGCTTACAGAATTGATTTTTTCCAACAACTGACTCTCGCGTTCCGCAGAGAACGTCCAAGGTGTCTCACGAAGCGTTTCCGAGGAGCGACATTCAAAACAGACTTCATCCAACGACGTTGCCGTGGTGGCGCTTCTGGCTAATTGAAAGGTTCCGTTCGATTCGCGACTCAAGAACTGCAAACATGTGTACGTGGTGGCTTCAAACACCTGTTCAACCCCAAAATCCACGATCTTTGTAACGGCCGTAACCGTCGACAAACAACGACGAAGCCCAAGGCCGTAGTCGGTTCGGAAGAACTTGTTCGGAAGAATCATTCCAAGGCGACCTTTGGGTCCCAGCAAGTTGAATCCGCGTTCGACAAAGTTCACGTAAACGTCATAATTTCCCGTGGCAGCGCCGAAAACTCGGACAAAGTACCCGACTTGATCCTGCGGGAAGCCCTGTATCCGAATATACGGCGGATTTCCCACCACCGCATCGAACCCGCCATTCTTCATGATGGCGGCGAACTGGACATCCCAGTCGAAGGCGCGGACGCGGACGAGGTCCTCTGGGATGATGGAGAAGTCGGAGGCGATGAGGGAGTTGCCGCACTTGATGTTGTCCTGGAGGGGCGGGAGCAGGGCGATGTCGCTGCCGAAGAGGTCGCGTTCGGCGGCGAGGGTGGTGCGGTTTTCGCCTTCGAGCATCTTGAGGTAGAGCGAGAGCTGGGTGACCTCCACGGCGCCGGCATCGAGGTCCACGCCAAAGATGTTGGCTGTGAGGATGCGGCGCTTGAGGTCGGTGGTGAGGTGCACGTCGCCGGTAACCGGGTCGGTCCAGCACTCCTCGCGGCGGCGCTTGCGCTCGTTTTTCGTCAGCGCCGTCTGCCAGTGCTCGCAGACGCGCTCAAAGGCGCGGATGAGGAAGCTGCCGGAGCCGCAGGCCGGGTCGAGGATGCGCTGCACAGCCTCGTTAAGGCGGTTGTCCTCCAGCAGGTCGGCGCGGTCATTGTGGCGGATCAGGTCCGAGGCCAGATCGCGGCGGGCCGCGTCGAGGAAGTTGAGGAAGTCCGTATCGAGCGCGCGGGAGCGATCCGGCTTGAAGAGCCACTGCTGCCGTGCCTTCCCCTTGGCCGCTGGCTTGCGGGGGAGCGCCTCGATGGCGCGCTCCAGCGCGCCACCTGCCACGGCCGGACGCGAAAGGAGGTCCCAGATTTCGCGCGCCACAAGCGGGTACTGGCCGAAGTGCCAGAAGCCGGGAAGACAGTCCAGCGCGCCGACGGAGACCAAATCTACGGCTAAGGACGACCGGCCTCTTCGCGAACCTGCCTTGATCACAACGCCCGCCTGGCGTCGCGGAGCTCCGCCCTCCAGGTCGCATCT
>JBAWXQ010000018.1:0-24875 GCA_037144015.1 bacterium | reverse complement strand
ATCCGGATCATAGCGGCCATTCGAATCGCCCCGAAGGCCGCCCCGAAGGCCGCCCGGAAGGTCGCCCCGATGGCCGTTCCGATGGCCGCCCGGATGGCGGCGGACACGCGCAGATGCGTTGGGGAGCACGCTTCCAGCGCGGGCGCGGCAACAACCGGCGCATGATGGATCGTCGCGACCGCGGCCGCGACAACCGGCCATACAACGGCCAGCAGCAGGGGCCGCAGCATGGCGGGCCGGGCGGCGACCACCGCGGGGCACAGCAGATGGGCAGCGGCATGCCGGCCAGCAACGCTCCCGACAACTATCAGCCGCCGCCTCCGCGCGCCGATCTCCCGCCGGTCCTTCTCGGCGAACTCCAGCTGAAAGACATGGCCGACCTGCAGGCGCTGCTGTCGCATCTGCCGCCCGACGAAGTCGCCAGCCTGCGCAAGCACGAGATCATCTACGAGTTTGTCCGCAGCTACCTGCGCAAGGGCGGCTCGGCTGTCACGCAGGGCGTGCTCGAAATCCTCCCGGACGGCTTCGGCTTCCTGCGATCCCCGCGCAGCAACTACCTGCAGTGCCCCGAGGATGTCTACGTGTCGCCGTCGCAGGTGCGCCGCTTCGGCCTGCGCACCGGAGACCAGATCGAAGGCCCCATCCGCGACCCCAAGGAGAAGGAGCGCTTCTTCGCCCTCGGCCGCGTGGACCTGGTGAACGGCAAGCCCGCCGCCGAGGCGCGCAAGATCATCCACTTCGAGAGCCTGACGCCGCTGTTCCCGGACCGCCGCATCCGGCTGGAGACCACGCCGGACGAGGTCGCCATGCGCGTGATGGACATCTTCGCACCCATCGGCCTGGGGCAGCGCGGCCTGATCGTGGCGCCGCCGCGCACCGGCAAGACCGTGCTCCTGCAGAAGATCGCCAACTCGATCTCCGCCAACCACCCCGAAGCCTGCCTGATCATCCTGCTGATCGACGAGCGGCCCGAGGAGGTCACGGACATGCAGCGCCACACCAAGGCGCAGGTCCTCAGCTCCACCTTCGACGAGGCGCCGGAACGCCACGTGCAGGTTGCCGAGATGGTGATCGAGATGGCCAAGCGCCAGGTCGAGAACGGCCGCGACGTGGTCATCCTGCTGGACAGCATCACGCGCCTGGCCCGCGCCTACAACACCGTGCAGCCGCACAGCGGCAAGATCCTCTCCGGCGGCGTGGACGCCAACGCCCTGCACAAGCCCAAGCGCTTCTTCGGCGCAGCACGCAACATCGAGCACGGCGGCAGCCTGACGATCGTGGCCACCGCGCTGGTCGACACTGGCAGCCGCATGGACGACGTGATCTTCGAGGAGTTCAAGGGCACCGGCAACATGGAGCTCTGCCTCGATCGGGCCCTGGTGGACAAGCGCGTCTTTCCGGCGATCAACATCGAGAAGTCCGGCACGCGCAAGGAGGAGCTGCTCCTCCACCCCGAGGAGCTCAACCGCACCTGGCTGCTGCGCCGCGCCCTCAACGGCGTGCCGCCGGTCGAGTCCATGGAAATGGTGATCAAGCGCCTCAAGAATACCAAGAGCAATGCCGAATTCCTGATGGGGATCAAGGAGTAGGGGCGCGGCATGCCGCGCCCGAACGCGGAGCGCGGAATGCGGAACCCGGAACTACGAACCACGAACACAAGGACCAGGAACCCTTCCCATGAAAGTTGATACCAAGGCCAGCGGCACCTGCCGCGTCAAGCTGACCATCAAGGCGGAGGCCGCGGAGACGCGCCCCGATTACGAGGAAATCGTGAACGAGTATGTGCGCCACGGGCGCCTGCCGGGGTTCCGCCCCGGCAAAGCCCCCCGGCCGGTTGTCCAGACCCGGTACCGCACCGAGATCGATGGCGATGTCCGCAGCCGCCTCATCGGAAAATTCTACCGCGAGGCCCTCAAGGAAATCAAACTCACGGCCGTGGCGGTCGTGGATGTGACGGATGTCATCTTCTCCCCCGAGACCGGCATTTCGTTCGTGGCCCTGGTCGATGTGGCGCCGGATTTCAAGCTCCCCAAGTACAAGAAAATCCCCCTCAAGATCGAGACGCCCGCCGTCACCGAGGAGCAGGTCAATGCCCAGGTCGACCGCCTGCGCAACATGATGGCGCGGTTCGAGGAGGCCGCCCCCGGCCAGGCAGCCGCGCGCGGCGACCTGGTCTGCATCGACTACGCCGGCACCTGCGAGGGCAAGCCGCTGCAGGAGATCGTGCCGGAAGCCGCCGGGCTGGCCGGCGGCAACGACTTCTGGGCACAGGTCGATGTCCCGGAGTTCATCCCCGGGCTCGCGCTGGCGCTCGAGGGGCTGAAGCCCGGCGAGGAGAAGGACCTCAAGGTCAAGTTCGAGAAGGACTTCCACCTCGAGGCCATGCGCGGCCGCAAGGTGGAATACCGGGTCAAGGCCAAGAGCGTCCGCGTGCGGAACCTGCCCGCCGACGAGGATATCTGCCAGCGGGCCGGCTTCGCGAACCTGGACGAGCTGCGCACGCGCAGCCGCAAGGAGCTGCTCGTTGCGGCCGAGCGCAAGGAAGAGGCTCGCCAGCAGCAGGAAGTCGTCGATTTCCTGCTCAAGCGCACCGAGTTTGACCTGCCGGAGAGCGTGGTGGCCGAGGAGACCAACCTCACGATGCGCGGCATGGTGCGCGACATTGTCGGCCGCGGCGCCACGCGCGAGGACATCGAGAAGAATCGCGACGCCATCCTCGGCGCCGCCTCCAGCGCATCCAAGGACCGCGTGCGCCTGCGCTACATCCTTTCCCGCATTGCCGACGAGGAGAAGGTCGCGGTCGCGGATGCCGAGGTGCAGCAGCGCCTGCAGGAGATGGCCGCCCAGCACCGGATGCCCTTGGAGAAACTGCGCGCCACGATCGAGGAGCGCCACGGCCTGGAGTCGCTGACGTCGGACATCCGCAACGAGAAGGCGCTGGCACAGCTGGTCGCGGACGCCAAAGCGCGCTGAGGCAGGAAGGTAATGGGTCAGTGGCGGGGTGGCCACGCTCTGGCCGAGTCAGCAGGAGTAGGTCGGGCATTCCTGCCCGACCGGGTCGGCCAGGAATGGCCGACCTACTTCTGTATCCGTCAGCCATCCCGTCACTGACCCGTTACGCAGGAAGAGCACGGCGCGATGGCGGAAAACACCGGGTCTTGGTAGAATGAGGCTTTCGTGAGTTCATAGCCAAAGGAAGAATATGAGAAACCAATCATTGAACCAGATGCTGGTCCCCATCGTGGTGGAAAACACCGGCCGCGGCGAGCGCGCCTACGACATCTACTCGCGCTTGCTGCAGGACCGCATTATCTTCATTGGCACGGGCGTGAACGACGACGTGAGCAACGTGATCATCGCCCAGCTCCTCTTCCTGCAGTCGCAGGACGCCACCAAGGACATCGCCATCTACATCAACTCGCCCGGCGGCTCAGTCACGGCCGGCCTGGCTATCTACGACACCATCCAGTATCTCTCCTGCGATGTCGCCACCTACTGCGTCGGCCAGGCTGCCAGCATGGGCGCCGTGCTGCTGGCCGCCGGTCGCAAGGGGAAGCGCTTCGCGCTCCCCAATGCCCGCATCATGATCCACCAGCCCTGGGGCGGCGTCGAGGGGCAGGCCACGGACATCAGCATCCAGGCCAAAGAAATCCTGCGGCTGAAGGACCGCCTCACCGAGATCCTCGCGTTCCACACGGGCAAGGACGTCAAGGTCGTCGGCCAGGACACCGAGCGCGACTACTTCCTCTCCGCAGAGGATGCCAAAGCCTACGGCTTGATCGACTCCGTGCTGACCAAAAAGCCCGTGCCGCCCAAGGCATGAGCGCCAGGCGCCAGGCGGCAGGCGGCAATTGAGGCAGCGGATGCACAACGTCTGTTATCATGAACATGATCCCCTTATTTAGACGTAACATGCGACGCATGTGCGTCGTATCTTGCAGTAGCAAATGGAAGGACACAGAGGCCGCAGAGAAAGAAAGAGAGAACAGAGATAATTTCATGCTGCTGCGGCCGGTTCGCCGGCCGAGGGCATAAAGTTCTCTGTGGTCTCTGTTGTTCTCTGTGCTCTCGGTGTCCTTGGCTTGTTGATTCGTTGGGTTGCGGGCTGTCGCCCGCCCCTGGCCCCTGAACCACCGGAACCCACACCATGCCCCCCACCAAAAAGCGTCCCGCCTGCTCCTTTTGCGGTAAAGAGGACCGCTCCGTCGCCCGCCTCATCGCCGGCCCCGGGGTCAACATCTGCGACTTGTGTGTGACCACCTGCCGCGACATCCTGGAGCAGGACAAGCCGCCGCTGTCGCCGGCCGCGGTGCACGCACAGGGCGATCCCCGGGCGGCCACAGCTACGGCCACGGCCACAGCCGCGCCACCGCGCGAACTCAAGGTCCCGGCGCCAATGGCCATCAAGGCGTTCCTCGACCAGTACGTGATCGGGCACGACCAGACCAAGAAGTCGCTGGCCGTGGCCGTGCACAACCACTACAAGCGCCTCACCCAGCCGCGCGACAGCGAGGAATTTGCCGACGTCGAGATCGAGAAGAGCAACATCCTGCTCATCGGCCCCACCGGCTGCGGCAAGACGCTCTTTGCCCGCTCGCTGGCGCGCCTGCTGGACGTGCCGTTCGCCATTGCGGACGCCACCACGCTGACCGAGGCCGGCTACGTCGGCGAGGACGTCGAGAACATCCTGCTCTACCTGCTGCAGGCCGCCAACATGGACGTCGCGCGCGCCGAAACCGGCATCATCTACATCGACGAGATCGACAAGATCGCGCGCAAGACCGAGAACGTCTCCATCACGCGCGACGTCTCCGGCGAAGGCGTGCAGCAGGCGCTCCTGAAGATCCTGGACGGCACCATCGCGCGCGTGCCGCCCCAGGGCGGCCGCAAGCACCCGCAGCAGGAATACATCCGGCTCAACACCGCCAACATCCTCTTCATCTGCGGCGGCGCCTTTGTCGGCCTCGACTCGTTTGTGCGGCAGCGGCAGGGCAAGCGCACCATCGGCTACGTGGACCCCCAGGCCAAGGCGCCGGCCGGCATCGCCAGCAGCGGGCTGGCCGTGGAGCCGGAGGACCTGATCCGCTACGGCCTGATCCCCGAGTTTGTCGGCCGGCTGCCGGTGGTTTCCTCGCTCAGCGAGCTGTCCGAGAGCGACCTCGTCCGCATCATGGTCGAGCCCAAAAACTGCATGGTCAAGCAGTACCAGAAGCTCCTGGCCATGGAGAAGGTGAAGCTCACCTTCACCGACGGCGCCCTGCGCGAAATGGCGCGCCTGGCTCAGTCCCGCAAGACCGGCGCGCGCGGCCTGCGCGCCATCCTCGAGCACCTCATGCTCGAGATCATGTACGAGGCGCCGGGCGAGAAATCCATGCGCGACATCCGCATCACCAAGGAAGTCGTCACCGCCCAGCTCGAAAATCCCGGCAGCGTCACGCCGCTGCTCAAGACCGCCTAGATTTTGCCTGCGGCAAAATCTAGTTTGGCGCGGGCGTGGCCCGCGCCTGGGTGTTTGGCCTGCGCGGCACAGTTTTTCAGGCTGTAATTGAGTCTTCGCAACCCGCTGACGGCGGGTTGCTCAACTAGCAGCCTGGTCGGCAGATAGTTTGTGCCTCACAAGGCTACGCCCGACAGGCTGCTAGCGGGCCGCCCAGAGCATGCCGCGCAGCACGATCTCGCGCGCCTCCGGCACCTCGAAGTCTTTGTTGGTGTGCCCCCAGCAGGCCACAAAGACGCGCCCCTTGCCCCAGGTTTTGGTGTAGGCGTAGGGCATGACCGTGCCGGCCTGGTACAGGTCGCGGTCGCCATGCTCGCCGCTGAGAACTGTCTGGCACAGCACGTGGACGCTCGGGTCCACATGGATGAAATACTGCTCGCTGCTGGGCAGGTCAAACCCCTTCAGCCCCTGCACAATGGGATCCGTGGGAACCACGAGATCCACCTTGTGTGAGGGGATGCACCCGCCGGGGTGCGCCACCCACTGCCCGCCGGTCATCCACTGGTACTCCGTATGTTCCCGGAAGGAGTCGATGATGCCGCCGTGCCAGCCGGCCAGGCCGGTGCCGGCGCGCACGGCTGCCAGCAGCCCCTGCGCCTGTTCCTTTTCGATCTTGGACATGGTCACGCACTGTACGATCAGGTCCTGGGCGTCCATGAGATCCTTGTCCGCGTAGCTCGCCAAGGTGTCCGAGATTTTCACCTCAAACCCCTTTGCGGCCAGCAGCGGCACAAACACGTCGACCGATGCCTTGGGCGTGTGCCCGTCCCAGCCGCCCCAAACAATAAGAGCCTTCTTCATTTGTTCTGTCCTTTTGCTTCGTTTCCAATGATCCGCGGCGTCCCGCTACTTGTCCAGCGTTCCCGGCAGCAGTCCCAGCGGCAGCGCGGCCGGCCGCGCGCAGGTGGTGCTGAGCTTCACGGCCCTGCCCGTCGCCGAGGCGTCCGCGGCCGCCTCCATGGCGTCGAGCACATGCAGGGCCAGCTCGCCGCTCGCGCGGTGCGGGCGGCCGGAGCGGATGGCGTTGGCCATGTCGGCCACGCCGATGCTGCGGCTGTTCTCGGTGTAGCCGTGCGTCAGCGGCACATCGAGCCACTCCTTCCCCTTGCTGATGCGGACCGGGCCGCCAAAGGTGTTCGGGTCCGGCACGCTCAGCGTCCCCTCGGTGCCGTAGATCTCGATGCGCGGCAGCTGCGCCGCCTTGCAGTCAAACGACATGATCATCGTGGCGATCGCGCCCTGCGCAAAGTCCAGCACCGCGGCGTAGTGCGTCAGCGCCTTGACCTGCATGATCGTGCCGTTCAGCGGCTGGCTGGTGATCAGGCGCCGGGCGTGCGTTGTGCGGGCCGAGCCGCTCACGCGCGCGATCGGGCCGAGCAGGTTGACCAGCGCCGTCAGGTAGTAGGGGCCCATGTCCAGCATCGGGCCGCCGCCGGCGTCGTAGTAAAACTGCGGCTGCGGGTGCCAGCTCTCGTGCCCGGCACACATCATGAAGGCCGAGGCCGCGACCGGCTTGCCGATCCAGCCGTCGTCAATCAGCTTGCGGCAGGTCTGGATGCCGCCGCCGAAGAAGGTGTCCGGCGCGGAGCCCACGCGGAGCCTCCTGGCCTTGGCCAGCGCCAGGATCTTCTGTCCATCCTTGCGCGTGATGGCCAGCGGCTTCTCGCCGTACACATGCTTGCCGGCCTGCAGCGCGGCCAGCGCCACGGACACGTGCGCCTTGGGAATGGTCAGGTTCACCACGATCTCGATTTCCCGGTCTGCCAGCAGCTCCTTCACGGTGCAGGCCTTCGGGATCTTGAACTCCTCCGCCTTGGCCCGGGCGCGCGACAGATCGAGGTCCGCGCAGGCCGCAATCTCGAGATTTTTAAATGTCTGCCCGGCCTTGAAATAGGCTCCGCTGATGTTGCCACAACCGATGACGCCGATTTTTGTTGGGTTCATGCTAAACTGTCCTTTCCGGTCAAAGATACGTTTGTTGTTTGCACGCAACAATGCATAGAATATTCTTTCTTATGGACGAATTTCTCAACAACCTGCGGCACGTCGGCCATTTGCCGCGGCGCTTTCCGTCGGCTCTTCCCGTGGACAACATCGGCTACGAGGCGCACAAGAAGGAGTGGGTGCGCTTCCGGTTTCATTCGTACAACTATTCATTCATTCTCAGCGGCGGGGGTGAATACTGGCGCAATGGCGTCTGCTGGCGCGTGCAGGCGCCCTGCGTGCTCACCCAGGCGCCGGGTATTTTCCAGGAGTACGGGCCGTCTGGCAAATGGAAGGAATGGGAGGAGCTTTACCTCATCTACGGCCAGGACAAGCTTCCCGTGCTCAAAAAAACGGGGATGATCCGCGACACGCCGGTCTGGAACATCCAGGACATCGGGCCCACGCGCACCCGGCTGCTGGAGCTGCGGCAGGTGGCGGCCGGCGGACAGGAGAGCGGTTATGCGGACCGCATTGACCGCCTGTGCGAGCTCATGGTGATTGAAAGCATCCTGGGCGAGGCGCGCGAAACCTCGACGCCGGAGGAGCGGGCCATCCAGGCCATTCGCGATCACGTGAAGATGCATTTCCAGCAGCGCCACGACTTTTCTGCGCTGGCGCGCGATCACGGGCTTTCCGACTCCACGTTCCGGCGCTATTGGGCTGCGCAGGTCGGCGCGCCGCCGGCCCGCTACATCCAGCGCCTGCGAATCGAGGAAGCCTGCCGGTTGCTGGTGGAGACAAGCCTGAAGATCGGCGTGATTGCGGGGATCACCGGGTTCAGCGACCTGCTCTATTTTTACCGGCGCTTCCGGATCGAAGTCGGCGTCACCGCCGCCAAGTACCGGCGCAGCCACCAGACCCCCCCTGGCAGCTTGTCGGCCTTTGGTTTGGGGCGTAACGAGTTTTGTGCCGACAAAGCTGCCAGTCAGGCAACCCGCCGCCAGCGGGTTGCGAAGACGCAATAAACAAAACGCCGCCGGTAGCCCGGCGGCGTTTTGTTACCAGGTGCGCGTCATGCTGGCGTAGCCGCGCGGGCCGGCCGAGGGCTGGCCGGGATAGGTTTCGAACGTGCGGTTCCACGGGTTGACCACGCCGGCCGCGACCTCGAGCCCCGGCTGCCGCCACACCTGCCACCGCAGCTCGGCGTTGGCTGCCAGGGAGACATCCGGCCCGCTCCGGGCCGGGTTGTCTGCATACGCGGCGCACTCCTGCCAGCATGCAAACCCGAGGCCCGGCGCCAGGCGGGCGCGCAGGCCGGTCCGGATCTGGTGCTCCGGGTAGTCGAGCACGTAGCGGCTGGCGTAGGCCGCCGTGTCACAGGTCTTGTGCAGCGCCTGGTAGGAGAGCGTGGCCGCAACGGCGCGCGTGAGTGGCACAGCCGCATCCGCCACCAGCCCAAATGTGTGCACGCGGCCGAGGTTCGTGGCGTTCCAGCGGCCGCCGGAAGTGTCCTGCACCCAGTCCACCAGCTCGCGGCCGTCCTCCGCGAACAGTGCCAGGCCACCCTCAACGAGTGACTGCTTTTCGCGCCACGCCAGCTCCACGGTGCGCGTGTGCTGCCGCTGCAGCCCGCTGTTTCCAAGCGATCCGGGGGAGTTGTAGTTCAGCTCCGTGAAGGAGGGCTGGCGCACGGCCTCAACGCAGGAAAGCGTCACCTGCCGCGCCGCGCTTGGATGCCACTCGATCCCCGCTGCCGGCAGCCACGCGGCACAATCGTCGGAAAACAGGTCGAGGGAACCGCCGGCTGTAAAGGTCACCTCGCCGACGGTGTACCGCGGCAGCGCCGCCAGTGAAGCGCGCCCGCGCTGGTACGTTCCCAGGCCGGAGCTTGGCAGCGTCCCGTCGTATGTGCCGTCCATCCACGCCTCGTCGGCATCCGCGCGCAGGTCGATCGCCCAGTCGCGGCCGAGGGACCGGCGGGTGTCGCCGTGCAGGTTGATCACGTCGGACAACGTGTGGTTGGCATACCATCCGTGATCGGCACGGTCGAGCCAGTACTGGTCGTCGGACTGCTGCCAGCCGCAGGAGAGGTGACTGGGATTTTCTGTATCGCTGTCAAACGCGGCGGCCGCCACCACCAGCGCCTCGGCCAGCTGCTCTTCGGCAGCCAGCGTGGGCGTGACGCCGTAGAAGCCGCGTGCGCCGAACGCGCGCCAGCCAAAGGCGCCAAGCAGGTCGAACTGGCTGGCGCCGGTTCCGGCCTGTGCCTGCGCGCCGGCCGACCACCGGTTCAGGTAGTTGTCGGCGCGCCCGTCGGTGCGGTCGACGGATGCCGCCTCGGCAAATACGGCTTCGCCGGCGTGGAAGTCGCCGCCCAGCTCGTCGCGCCGGCACAGGCGCAGGCTGGTGAACGAATCGCCGGCCCCTCCGCCCAGCTCGACGCGGCGCGCCTCCTCGATCGGCGCAAGGTCGAGCGCGACGCTGCCGGCCGGATGTCCGGAAGAGGTGCGGAACTGGTCGGCTCCCGTCAGCAGGCGCGGCGCGGTAAACACGTCGTACGGCACCGGCAGGTCGCACTGGAAATGCTCGGTCTGCGGGTTGCGCAGCGCCAGGCCGGACAGGAGCAGGCCGGAGGAGCTGAATGCGGCGCCCCGGATGCTGATGTCCGCCTGCGGCGCCGCGTACCCCTGGCTGCGCAGGGAGACCCCGGGCACACCTGCCACAAAGGCCGGGGTGGTGCCGCGGTCCATGGGCGGCGCCACCGCATCCGCCAGGGCCGTGGCTTCGACCTCGACCAGGATGTTGGACGCCAGGCCACCGGCCGCCAGCAGCGGCGCGGCCAGCAGGCAGCCTGCCAACCACGCGCCTTTTGTCGGCAAACACATGAGCTCGAGGATAGCGCCCGGCGCGAGATTGTCAACCAGTCAATAGTATATGGTTAACAATGTGGCGCAAATCAAAGTTGGTGCTCTGTTGCTGAGCCGTGGATCTTGGGCACGCCTTGACACCGAACCAGGTGGCCCGGGCGCACCGCGCGCGGGCAGATGCCGGATAACCGCCCCACTTAATCGACTAAGCCGTTCGACTAAGCGTAACCGACTACGAGTGGCGACTAAGTGTGCCGTCCACCCTCCACCTGCCACCATCCGCCCACCACAACTTTCCTTCAACCGGTGGACGATAGCGGGCGACGATAGCGGTGGACGATTGTCTTGTTCCCTCTCCGCGTGCACCGTTCTCGTCGCCCGTTCTCGTCAACCGGTCTGTCCCGTCCTGACTTCCGTTTGACACTTATTGCTGACATAAGGCGGGGTTCAGCCCGCAACCCAATCTTTGTCGCGAGCTTTGTCGCGAGCTTTGTCGACAAAGCTCGCGACAAAGATGTGACGCATATGCATCGCATGTTACACCGGAACGATCTAATCCGAACGACAGAAATGAGTTCATGTACAGGCGAACGCGGCCGTGCTCCGTCGGCCGAAGTCGACCCTGCCGAGGCCCGGCACGGGGTGCGGATTGACAACCTGCGAACCGCAGATTAACGCAGATTCTGTTGTCCCCGTTCCGAAGATCATCAACCGCGCTTCCAATCTGGAAATCAGCCAACCGCGAGGCTGCGCCGCGAACAAACATTCGGGTAACTTGAAAGAACACGCAACACGCACAACATCCGCAATCGTAATATCACCTGTATTGGCGAACGTCCGGCTGCGGTGCAGCAGCCGCAGTTTCGGCAGGGGGCTCCGATCCAGCATCCATTTTTCCGCCATCCGCAATTCTCCTGCCTACGCGCGGCACGGAGGCCAGCAGCAGGCGTGTATACGGGTGCTCCGGCCGGGTGAGCACGGTTTCGGCGGGGCCGAGTTCCACGATTTTGCCGAGGTACATCACGGCGATGCGGTCGGCCAGGTGCTGCACCACGCCGATGTCGTGCGTGATGAAGAGGTACGAAAGCCGGCGGCGGTCGCGCAGCTCCGCCAGCAGGTTGAGCACCTGTGCGCGCACGGAGAGGTCGAGCGCGCTGACGGCCTCGTCGCAGATCAGCAGGCGGGGGTTGAGCGCCAGCGCCCGCGCAATGCAGATGCGCTGGCGCTGCCCGCCGGAGAAGGCATGCGGGTAGCGGTCCAGCGCCTCCGCGCCCAGCCCCACGTCCTGCAGCAGGCACGCGGCGCGTTCGCGCCGCTCGGAGGGCTGGATCAGCCCGTGGACAATGGCGCCCTCGGTCACCAGGTCGAGCACCGTGTGCCGCGGATTGAGCGAGGCCAGCGGATCCTGGAAGACCACCTGCACGGCGCGGCGGTAGGCCTGCAGCCGGTTGCCACGCAGGCGCAGCACATCCTGACCGTCGAGCAGGATCTCGCCGGTGCGCGGCTGTTCCAGCCGCAGGATCGTGCGCGCCAGGGTGGACTTGCCGCAGCCGGACTCGCCCACCACGCCGAGCGTCTCGCCCGGGAAAAGGTCAAGGTCCACGCCGTCCACAGCGCGGACATGGCCGGCCACGCGCGCCAAGACACCGCGCCGGACCGGGTACCAGGTCCGGAGGTTGCGGATGCTCAGCAGGGGTTGTTGGCGTGTTATGGGTGGCTGGGAAACCATGAGCTTGAAAAGGTGGGCAGGCCGCAGGCCGTTGGCGTCTTACCGGGCAACATACCCTTTTTTGCGTGTGCCGTGAATCATCCAGGTGGAAGGCGAAGGCTTGCACCATGTCGGCTTGTAGATCATGCATCTTTCGGGGTCGGGGTCGGAATCGGTATCGGGGTCGAATGGAGAAAGAACCGCAACCGGAACGAAAGAGAACTACCGCGCTCCAGTTACGGATCCAATTTCTTTTCGACCCCGACCCCGACCCCGATTCCGACCCCGACGCCGATTGGTAGTACGAACGATCCAACACGCTGCTGGCTCGGGCTGTCAACCGTCGCAGAACCGCCGCAGAAAGTCGTTGAGGGTCGCGGTCTCGACGGGCTTGGCGAGAATTTCGTCGAAGCCCGCGGATCGCAGCTCGCCGAGCTCTTGCTCGCCGGTATGTGCGGTGAGCGCCACCACCGGCAGGCGTGGCAGGCGATTCAGGCTCTCCTGCTCGCGGATTTTCACCAGGGCCTGGCGGCCATCCATCACGGGCATTTCGATGTCCATGAGCGCCAGGTCAAATGGCGCCGATTGGGCGGCGCCGTACTGCGCCACGGCCTCGCGCCCGTTCGCGACAACCTGGCAGACGTGGCCGTTCTTTTCGAGCAGGATGCGCATCAGCCGGGCGTTCACAGCCTGATCTTCCGCGAGGAGAATCCGCAGCGACTTCCTGCGTCCGGCGGGCATCGCCGCCGGGGCAGGGGACGGAGCGGATGCGGCTGGCGGATCGCAGACGGTCAGCTGCATCGTGAAGGTGGTCCCTTTCCCCTCCTCGCTCTGTACGGTCAGCTGTCCCCCGTGCGATTCGACCAATTCACGGGTGATCATGAGCCCCAGCCCGGTCCCTTTCTCGCCCGCCGTGCCCTCGCGCGAGAGCTTGGAGTAGCGCGAGAAGAGGTGCGTGATCATGTGGCTGGGAATGCCGATGCCGGTGTCCGCAAAGGAGATCAGCACCTGCCGGCCATCTGCTGCGGGTTGCATGCGCAGGGAGACCCGGCCGCCGGCGGGGGTGAACTTGATGGCGTTGGAAAGCAGGTTGGCGAAGATGCGGGGGAGCGCCTTGCGGTTGGCCAGCACGTACGTGCCCGGCGCGATCTCCGCGGCCAGTTCGAGCACAATCCCCTTGCCTGAGGCCACGGGGCGGAAGCTGCCGACGATCTGCCGGAGAGCCGCCGCCGGATCGAGCGGCTCGAAGGACATGCCTTCCTTCTGGGCCTGCACGCGGCTCAGGTCAAGCAGGTCGTTGATCAATTCCAGGAGGAATCTGCCCGACTGCTGGATTTCGCGGGCCATGGCGCACTGTTCCGCGGACAACGTCGCATCTGCGGACAGCAATTGGGCATACCCGAGGATGCCGGTCAGCGGCGAACGCAGAGCGTGCGAACAAACCGCCAGAAACTGGTCCTTGAGCTTGTCCAGTTCGCGGAGTTTCTTGAGGTTGGCGAGAATCCGGTGGTCGAGGAGCAGGCGCAGCAGGTGCACCTGCAGGCGCGCCAGAAGTTCCTCCTTGATGAAAGGCTTCTCGAGGTAGTCGGTGGCGCCGGCCTGGAAGAGGGAGAGCTTGGCCTCGTGATCGGTCGTGCCGCTGAGCACGATCACCGGAAGTTCCTTCATCCCCAGTTCGAAGCGCGCACGCCGGCAGAGATCTGCGCCGGTCATGCGCGGCATGTGCATGTCGGTCAGCACCAGGTCCACGGCCGGAGACCTGGCGCGCAGAATCTCGAAAGCCTCCTGTCCGTCCGGGGCCGCGAGCACGCGCACCCCGAGCTGGCGCACACAAGAGACAATCGCATGCCGGGCGGTCAGGCTGTCCTCCGCCACCAGCACGGTCATTTCGCTGAACATCGTTTGGGGCGTCAGCAACGCGCGGGCCGTCAGCACGAGCTGTTCGGAAACCTTCTCCTTGGTGACGAAATCCGTGGCACCCAGTTCAAATCCCCGGCAGCGGTTCTGGTAGGTGTCGTGGGCGGTCACCAGGATCACCGGCAGATCCGCGGCCCACAGCGAATCCGTCCGCCGGGAGGAGCGGATCCTGGCCAGCGTCTCAAAGCCGTCCATGTCCGGCATTTCCACGTCCAGCGTCATGAGCCGGATATCCGTGCGGGAGCCGAGGAGCTGGATGGCTTCGGCGCCGGTGGAGGCTTCCACGGCATGGAAGCCGGCATCTGTCAGCAGCTGGCAGATGGTGCGCCGGCCGAAGTGGTTGTCATCCACCACCAGGATCGTCTGGCTCCCGCCGGCCGGCGCGCCGTCGGCCGGTGTCTGCGCGCCAATGGTTGGGTTCACGTGTTCCATGGTTCTCCGTTTTCTCCGCCGGTCATTCGCAGGCATGGGCCAGCAGCAATCCGGCCATGCGTCCCAGGGAGGCCACCTCGCACGCCGCGCCCAGCCGCACGGCCTCGGCCGGCATGCCATAGACCACGGAACTGGCCTGGTCCTGTGCAATGGTGTGCGCGCCGCCGCGGCGCAAGGACAGCAGGCCATTGGCGCCATCTGTGCCCATGCCGGTCAGAAGTGCCGCCACGACCGCCACCTCCGGGCAGCGGACAATGGACTGGAACAGCACCTCGATGCTGGGGCGCTGGTGATGGACCATGGGGCCGTCCTTGACCTGCACCCGCAGGCCGCCGCCCCGGGGGCGCAGCAGCAGATGCCGGTTGCCGGGAGCAATCAGCACGCGGCCGGGGAGCACGTCGTCGTTGTCGCACGCCTCGCGGATTTCCGGCGCGCACAGGTCGTTCAGCCGCTTCGCGAAGGAGGTGGTGAAATAGGCGGGCATGTGCTGCACGATCAGCGTGGGCGGGCAGTTGGGGGGGAACTGACGCAGGATCTGCTCGATGGCCTGCGTGCCGCCGGTGGAAGCGCCGATGGCCACGATGCGGCGCGCAGCAGCCGGCAGGGCGAGTTCCGTCGTGTCGGCTGCCGGTGCCTCGGTTTCAGCCGGGCGGGAGACGAAGCTGGCCGCCGCCACCGCGGCAATCTTCTCTTTCAGGACCTCCAGCATCTCCTGGATCGGCAGCTCGGGCCCCGGCTTGCAAACCACATCCATGGCGCCGGAGGTCATGGCATCCAGCGCCATCCGGCCGCCGGGCGGCGTGAGGGACGAAACGATGATCACCGGCGTTGGCCGGTAGCGCATCAGCTTGCGCAGGAAGGTCAGGCCATCCATGCGCGGCATCTCGATGTCCAGCAGGACCACGTCCGGGTCCAGCTTGAGTATCTTGTTGCGCGCCGTGTAGGCGTCCGGCGCGGTGCCGACGGTCTGGAAGCGACGATCAGCATCGAGCGCGCCGGCCAGCACCTCGCGCACAACCGCCGAATCATCCACGATCAGGACGCGTATCCGCTTCATGGTTTGTTAATCCCCGCCTGACAGGATCATGGGGTGCCCCTCGACAGACAGAAAGCCGTGTGCATGCCGCTTCAGCCATAGCTGCACCGCTTCGCCGGTGATCGCCGAGCATTCCGGTGCGGACAGATCGTAGATGGCCGCGCTCCCGTCCATCCGGTGCAGATAGTCGCCGCAGATGACGTTCAGCAGCTCCTTCAGCGCATCCTCGGCCTGTTCGGGCGTAACCTCGTCCCCTTGCTCATACCCATAGAGATTGGCCGCGAGCTGACGCGCCAGGATCGGCGTGGCGATCAGCGCGAGCGCGCCCTGGCGCGGTCCGCGGAAGATCACCTGCACCAGCCAGAACCCGTCCGCATGGCTTGCGACCACCGCATGTTCCAGCGGGTCGGCGAGCAGGAAGGCGAAGCGTTCCAGCACCTTGATCGCCACGCTCCTGAGGGTTTCCATGTTTTCTGTGCTCATCACCGCTCCTTCAGTCGCGAACCGGGAGGATCTGGTCCACCGCGCGTTTCAGATCCTCCGGCGTCAGCGGCTTGGTCAAATACGACTGGATTCCCGCCGCCCGCAATTCCGCCATCCGGCCATCGCTGCGGTCGGTGGTGATCACGATCACCGGCACGGAGCGGAGCAGTTCGTCGGCGCGCATGCGGCGGATCATCTCCACGCCGTTCATCACCGGCATGTTGATGTCGGCAAAGACGAGGTCGATCCATTCCCGCCCCATGACCTCCAGCGCCTCCTGCCCGTTGCGCGCCTGATAGAGCTGGTTGATCGGCACGCCGGCGAGCTCCAGCGTGCGCGCGACAAAGGTGCGCGCCGTCAGCGAATCGTCCACCACCAGGATATTGAAAGCCATCAGTTGCTCCCCCGTGCTGCCTGCGTCACAGTTCCGTTTCCACCCCTTGACTGCGAATCGTCAAGCGCCCCGTCGCAATCTCCAGGCGCAGCGTGCGCGAAACCGACCCCCCGGTCTCCTGGCCCTGGATCAGCAAGCCGTTTTTCCACATGATCTTGCGGAACACGGCCACGTTCCGTTCGCCGATGCGGAACAGGTTGTTGTCGCTCATCACCTGTGCGCCGCCGGCCATGCGCACGAGCAGGTCACGCTTGCGGCAGCCGCGGGCGAACAGGTCCTCCAGCAGGCGCGGCACGCCGATGTCCACAAACATGAACGGACGCTCCTCGGCTCTCTGCGGATCAACGGGCGACAGCGGCAGCATCAGGTGCGCCATGCCGCCGATGCGGAGCACCGTATCATAGAAGGTCACGCCGATGCAGGACCCCAGGGCATAGGTCACCAGCATCTCCTCCGGAGAGGCCGAGACCGCCATGCTGCCGATGTCCACGATGACCGACTTATACATCATTCGCTTGCGGTGCCTCTGTTACGGCTTCACGTAGATTGAGGGCTCAACCGGCCGGAACCGGCTGAGCATGCCCGTCAGGCTTTCCGAGTGTCCCACCACCAGATACCCGCCGGGCCGCAGCAGGCGCCAGCACTCCTCCAGCAGCCGGATCCGGACGGCATCATCGAAATAGATCATCACGTTCCTGCAGAAGATCACGTCGAACGGCCCGCGCATCGGATACGGCGGCTGCGCCAGGTTGAGCCGTGCAAACCGGGTCAGCGTCTTCAGGGCGGGCGTGACGCGCCAGCGTGCGCCGCCGGCCTCCGCCCGGAAGTGCCGCCGCACCCATTCAGCGGCAACCGGCTCGATGTCGTCCCGGTCATATACACCCGCCACCGCCTCCTCCAGCGCATGCGTCGAAATGTCCGTCGCCAGGATACGCACATCCGCGTCCGACGGCAACAGTTCGCGCGCCACAATCGCGAGGGAGTACGGCTCCTCGCCGCTGGCGGATGCGGCGGACCAGATCCGGAAACGGGTCTGGCCGTCGTCCCGCCAGCGTGCCAGCCACGTGGCCAGCCGGTCGAAGTGCGGCTGTTCGCGGAAGAAGCTGGTGACGTTCGTGGTGATGGCGTTGATCAGGTTCACCACCTCCCCGTCCTCCGGCGAATCCTCCACCAGACGCAGGTACTCGCTGTAGCGCTTGATTCCCAGCTGCCGCATCCGCTTGCCGATCCGGGCGGCCACCAGAGCCTCCTTGTGATCTCCCAGCGCAATCCCTGCCTGGCGGTAGACGATGGCCACAATCCGGCGAAACGTCCGCGCGTCCATCTCCGTGTCCAGTGTATCCATGTGCGCCCGGTCCCGTTTGCGCCGCGTGCGCGGCGGCATGCGCCCGCCGCTGACTCTGCTGGCCACACCGCACGGCCGACCCTTTCTAGAACTGCCGGAGCTCGTGGCTGTCCAGCGGGATGACTTTTTCCGGGCTCATGTTGTTTCGCGCCGCCGAATGGGCCAGCAGGTGGTGCACCCGATCCCCCGCGCCGGCGGCCGGCGAGGTGACGCCCGTATTGCGCCGGGGTGCGACCGGCGGCGTCCGGGCAACTGCGCCGGCGACGCCGTTGACCAGGGCCGTCAGTTCCGCCACGAGCGCATACAGCTCCTGGGCCTGGGAGGACAGCTCTTCCGAGGCGCTGGCGGACTCCTCGGCATTGGCGGCGTTCTGCTGGATCACCTTGTCCATTTCGCTTACGGCCACATTCACCTGGTCAATCCCCTGCGCCTGCTGGCGCGAGGCGGCCGTGATCTCCGCCACGAGCGTTGCCACCTGGAGCGCGCTCGCCTGAATGTTGGTCAGGGCCTCGGCCACGCGGGCCGTGGCCTGCACGCCGGTTTCGGCATTCTTCTGCGAGCCCTCGATCAGGTCCGCGGTGTTGCGGGCCGCCTCGGCGCTGCGCCGCGCCAGGTTGCGGACCTCCTCGGCCACCACGGCGAACCCCTTGCCGGCTTCGCCCGCGCGCGCCGCCTCGACAGCGGCGTTCAGCGCCAGCAGGTTGGTCTGGAAGGCGATCTCGTCAATCGTCTTGATGATCCGCGCCGTCTGCTGGGACGACTGGCGGATGCTGTCGATGGCGGCGGACATGTTGCGCATGGAGTCCACACCCTGGGTGACGATCGTCTTGGTCTCGCTCATCAGCCGGTCGGTCTTGACGGCGTTGTCGGCATTCTGCCGGGTCATGGAGGCCATCTCCTCGAGCGAGGACGAGGTCTCCTCCAGGCTGGACGCCTGCTCGCTTGAGCCCTGGGCCATCTGCTGGCTGGCGCTGGACACCTGGTTCGACGCGCTGGCCACCTGCTCCGCGCCGGCCGTCAGGCTGGAGATGATGCGGCCCAGCGGCCGGGAGATGGAGCGCGTCAGCAGCACGGCGAACAAGGTTCCCAGCAGGATCGCCAGCAGCACTCCTCCCGCCAGGATGAGAAAGGCGCGCCCGACGGTATGAATTGTGGTTTTGGCAATGGAGCGTGCCTGCAAAATGCCGGACCCGGCTGTGATTTCCGCCTGGCGGATCACCTGCGTGGCCGAGTTCTCCCCCTCGGCGCGCAGGGATTTCATGGCCTTCAATCCGGCGACCATCCCCTGGTAGGATGCCTGAAACTGGGCAATGGACCGGGTCAGCTCGTCGAACACCGCCCCGTTCTCCTTGTCCAGCGTCTTCCGCAGCTCGCCGATCTTGGTCTGGATGAGGTCAAACCGGGCCATGGCCGCCTCCGCCGCCGCCGGGTCCCGCAGCACCTCGGCCTGGCACATGGCGATCATGACTTCGTGCCCCTCGTCCGTCAGGTCGCGGTAGAGCGCACTTTCGCGGATATGATCCCGGACCTGCTCCACCGGCGATTCACCGCCTGCGACGGCATTGCTCCTGGCCGTCAGCTGGGCGCCGATGTAGTCCAGGACAGAACGGCTTTCCGCCGCGTAGATGTCCCGGCAGGACTTGTGGTACCGCTCTTCCCCCTGCACCAGTTGCCGCCGCAGGTCGCGCATCGTCTCTGTCTGCGTTATGGAGCGGGAGGTGACGTCCTGATAATTCTGAATCATCACGTCCGCCTGCCGGGCGGAATCGCTGATATTGACCAGGCCATGCTGGGAGGCCAGGTCGATGGTCTCCTCCGCTGCCGCGTGCGCCTTCCCGAGGTTGGTGATGATCAGCCCGGCTTGAACGACGTCGCCGGTGAACTGAAACCGCTGGTCGGCGTACATGGCCAGCAGCGAATGCCGCTCGATGTTGTTGGCGGCAACCACGGTCGGCAGCGCCTCGGCCGCCAGATCCTGGGCGGAGTTCCGGACATCCCGCAGCTCGATGACCGCCAGGACGCCCAGCAGCAGGATGAGCGCAATCAGCATGGCGAAGCCAAATCCGATTTTGAACGACAGGCCCGTGCTCTTATTCATGTTTTGTCTCCTTTTTCTCGTTGTGATGCGCGGTTTGTTCAACCGAAATCCATTCCCGTGTCGCCAGGATGCGCGCCACCTCCAGCAGGATGATCACCCGCCGGCCGGACTTGCCGATTCCGGCGAGGAAGGCCGTGTCAACGGCCAGGCCCATCTCCGGCACCGGATCGATCTGCGAGGGCGCAAGGTCCAGCACCTCCGTCACCTCGTCCACAATGGCGCCCACCGTGATCCGCCCGCCCTCGCGGCGCACCTGCAACACGACGATGCAGGTCTGGGGTGTCTGCGCCTGCGGCGGGAGGCCGAACCGCGCGCGCAGGTCCAGGACCGGAATGACCCGTCCGCGCAGGTTGATGACGCCGCGAATGAACTCCGGCGTGCGCGGAATGCGCGTGATGTCCAGCCACGACACGATCTCCTGCACCCCCAGGATGCCGATGCCGTACTCTTCGTCCGCCAGCCGGAACGTCAGGTATTTCTCCGTCCGCTCCATGGCGGCGGCGGTTCCGCCCGTTTCGCCGATGGTCATCATGCTAGACCTCCTTCATTCGCCGCCCTGCGCCAGCCGCAGCAGCCCCGGCACGTCCAGAATCAGCCGCACCCGGCCATCGGCCAGGATGCTGGCCCCGGAGACGCCCGAGATCCGCCCCAGCACGTCCCCGATGTTTTTCACCACCACGCGCTGCTGCCCCAGCAATTCATCCGCAGCAAGGCCCATGCGCCGGTCGCCGTCCTCCACGATGCAGACCACGCCATCCTCCGGACGCGCGGCTGTCGAGGGTAGCTTCAGCAGGCCGGCCAGCCGGAAGAACGGCAGCGTCTCGCCGCGCACCCGGAAGATCTCCGCCCCGCCGGGCAGGGAGCGCACGGAGCCCGGCTCCGGCCGGAGCAGTTCGCGGATGGTCGTCAACGGCAGGATAAACTGTTCCGCGCCCACGCGCACCAGCATTCCCTGGATCACGGCAAGCGTCAGCGGAATCCGCAGCGTCAGGGTTGTGCCCAGCCCGGCGGCGGTCTCGATGTCCACCCGGCCGTGCAGCCGCTCGATGTTGCGCCGCACCACGTCCATGCCGACGCCGCGGCCGGAAACCTCGGACACCTGCTCCGCGGTGGAGAAGCCGGGCTCGAAAATCAGGCGGTAGAGCTTCTCATCGCTCAGCTCGTCCGCCGGGTTGAGCAGCCCGTGCGCCACGGCGCGCGCGCGGATCTTCTCCTTCGCCAGCCCGCGGCCGTCATCGGTGACGCGGATCCAGACCTCGCCGGAGCGGTGCCGGGCTTCGACGCGAATCGTGCCGGTTTCCGGCTTGCCCGCACGCTTCCGCTCCGCCGGAGATTCCAGCCCGTGATCCACGGCGTTGCGGATCATGTGCACCAGCGGGTCGGCGATCAGCTCGGCCACGCTGCGATCCACCTCGGTCTCCATCCCCTCGAGCTGCAAATCGATCGCTTTTCCGGTGCGGCCGGAGAGGTCGCGGGTCAGGCGGCTCAAACGGCGCAGCACCGTCTCCACCGGCACCATCCGGGTGGACATGGCCAGGTGCTGCAGTTCGGAGGCGATCAGGTTGAGCTGGTGGAAGGCGCGTCCAAACTGCTCGGCATCGCCGCCCGCATGCGGCTCGCTCAGGTGCGTCACCACGGCGGTGGCAATGACCAGCTCACCGACCAGGTCGTTCAGCTGGTCCAGCCGGTCCACGCTGACGCGCACCGTGCCGCGCGCCGCCAGGGAGCCGCCCTCCGGCACGAGGGCGTCCGGCAGAATGGGCTTCCCGGCCCCGGCCGCGCCGGCCGTCGGCCTGCCGGCGGCGAACAGGGACGCCGCCTCCTGCATGAGCGCGTCGAAATCCGCCACGCGGCTGTCGCCCCCGTTCTGGATTGCGGCCATGGTCTGGCGCTGCACATCCACCAGGCGCAGCAGAAATTGAGTCCATACGGGCGGCAGGCTTCCCTGCCCGTCACGCACGTCCTGCAGCGCGCCCTCCAGGCGATGGTTGAGCCGCTGGAGCTGATCATACCCCATCAGCCCGCTGTTCCCCTTGAGCGTGTGAAAATGGCGCAGGATGTCGTGAATGGCCTCTGGCTTCTGTTCGAGCTGCAGCAGGTCGCGCTCGGCCTGGTCGAGGATCTCCGCGGTATCCTGCACAAAGACGCCGACCAGGTCGGTTGCGGCAGCCAGCGTCGGCGGGGAAGGCGAAGGCTGAGGCGGAACATCCTCATCGGTCAGCAGGGCGGCCAGCCGTTGCTCGTCGGACGTCTCCGGCGCGGTCGCCGGCTCCTGCCAGTGGAGCGACAGCCCCTGGTTCCGCGCCAAATCAGCCACGTGAGCCCACTCCATGCCGGGATTCGGCTCGACGCCGCGGCTTTCGATGCCGCACATGAGTTGCTCGGCCAGACGGCAGACGGCCACGAACAGGCGGCGGCGGGCGGGCGAAGTGTCGCCGCACGCCGCGAGCAGGTCGCACAGGATACGCGCCAGGGCGGAAAGCCGGTGAAATCCGAGAAAGGCGCTGCCGTCGCGCAGGGTGTTCGCCAGTTCGCACAGGCGCACCCCATCCTCGCCGGCCGGCCAGGCCGCGCGCTCATCCAGAGCTGCCAGAACGGAGTCCAGCCCGGTTGCCAATTTTCGATATTCGCCCGCAAAGGCGCGTATCATGTCAGGATCGGCCATGCCCATAGCCTTTGTTCGGCGCCCGGAACAATCTCCTGCGCGGGGGTCTTCGACGGGTCGCGCAGCCAAAACTCCTACAGCCAGAGTAGTAAAGGTATAACACAATAAGTGGTTGCCGAATACCTCAATTTTGCTAGATTTGCCTACATGCCGATTCGCAAAGTTCAACATGCATCCAGCGGGAGTGCCCTTGCGCCGGCGGATGCGCCGGCAAATGCGCCGGCAGATGCGCCGCAGGCGGCGTGCGAGGCGGAGCTGCAGGCCGTCAGGCGCGAGTTGCAGGCCGTGCGCGAGGAAGCGGAAATCACCAACCGGCAGCTCGAGCAGGCCATCGAGCGCGCGAACCTCATGGCCATGGAGGCCGAGATCGCCAGCACCGCCAAGAGCGAGTTCCTGGCGGTCATGAGCCACGAGATCCGCACGCCGATGAACGGCGTCATCGGCGTGACCTCCCTGCTGCTCGACACGCCGCTCACGGTGGAACAGCGCGAGTTCACGGAGATCATCCGGGTCTCGGGCGAAACCCTCCTGGGACTGATCAACGATGTGCTCGACTACTCCAAGATTGAGGCCGGGCGGCTGGAGTTCGACCACATCGACTTTGACCTGCGCGCCCTGTGCGAAGACCTGGCTGACGTGATGGCCGTGCGCGCGGCGGAAAAGTGCGTGGAACTAAACTTTGTCTTCGACACGCACGCCCCGGAGTACATCAACAGCGATCCCGACCGGCTGCGCCAGATCCTGATGAACCTGGTGGGCAATGCGATCAAGTTCACCAGCCGCGGCGAGGTGGCGCTGGAAATCACCCTTACCCCGCCGCCGACCGCATCCGCGGCGGCCTCGGCTGATTCGTCCGCCTCGGCCGCTGCGTCCACCGCGTCCGCCGCGGCCGCGCCGGATGCCGTCTGGATGCACTTCGCGATCCGCGACACGGGCATCGGCATCCCCCCGGACCGCATCCATCGCCTCTTTAAGCCGTTCAGCCAGGTCGACTCATCCACCAGCCGGCGGTTCGGCGGCACGGGGCTTGGCCTGATGATCTCGCGGCGGCTGGTGGAGCTGATGGGCGGACAGATCGGGGTCAACAGCACCCGCAATCAAGGCTCAACGTTCTGGTTCACGATCCCGCTGGTGCCGGCCCAACCGCCGGTAAACGGCGGTCAATCCGTCCCGGCCTGGCCAAACCCCTGCGCCGTGCTGGGCGTGGACGATAACGCCACCAACCGGCGCGTGCTGCGCCAATATGTCGAGGCCACCGGCATCTCGTACGAGGAGGCCGGGAATGGGCCGGCCGCGCTCGAATGCATCCGGCGCGCCCGGCAGGAGAACCGGACCTTCCAGGCCATTCTGCTGGACATGGAGATGCCGGACATGGACGGCCTGGAACTGGCACGGGAGATCCGGAAACTGCCCGGCTACGAGCACGTTCTTGTCGTGCTCATCACCTCGCGCTGGCACCTGAGCCACCAGACGCTGGCGCGGGACAATGCGCTGGCCGCGGTGCTGACCAAGCCGCTCCGCCGGGTCCATTTCCTCTCTACCCTGCGCACCGTGCTGACCGGTACCGCGGCAGCCTCCGCCGGCGGCGCAAGGAAAACGATTCATGACACGCTGCGCGGCCATGTCCTCCTGGCTGAGGACAATGCCATCAACCAGAAGGTTGTGCTGGCCATCCTTACGCGCATGGGCATCACAGCCGATGTCGCCAGCAGCGGAACCGCCGCGCTGGAAGCCTTCCGCCGCCGGCCGTACGACGTGGTGCTGATGGATGTGGAAATGCCGGACATGGACGGGCTGGAGGTCACCCGCCGGATACGGAAACTGCCGTCGGCCCCCGGCTTCGCCCCCCGGACGCCAATCATTGCCCTGACCGCCCACGCCATCAAGGGGTTCCGCGAGCGATGCCTCGACGCCGGAATGGACAGCTACCTCACGAAGCCCATCGAGCTCGACAAACTGGTCGAGATACTCCGGCAGTACCTGCCGGAAGCCGGCACAGCGCCCGTGGCGCAGCCCCCGCCCGCCCGCGGCACGATTTTTGACCGTCAGACCTTCATGGATCGGCTGGACCTTCGCGAGGATGAGCTGAAAGAGCTTCTGGAAACCTACATCTGCTGCGAGGATGACAGCCTGGAACAGCTCGATACCGCCATTCGGGAGAAGAATCGTGAGAAAGTTCTCGCCTGCCTGCATACCATCAAGGGGTCATCCGCTAACATGAACATGTCCGAGATGAAAAACCTCAGCGCAGCCTTCGAAACCGGGGCGGCACACGACTCTTGGACAACCATCGCCGCACACGCCAATCACCTGCGTCAGGCGCTCGATCGCGTGCGCAAGCTCTGCGCCTAGCAGCTTGTCGGACTTGGCGCTGTATCGCCACAAACTTTGTGCCGACAAAGCTGCTAGTTAGCCCGACTATTCCCCGTTCGGCTCAGTCAAATGACGTTGCGCCATCCACGACAGTGGGCGGCTGCTGGTTAGCCATGGAGTTGTGGTGTCAACTT